>BTUX01000278.1:0-5824 GCA_045863315.1 Candidatus Hydrogenedentota bacterium
CCCATATCACCAACGTGTCATCGAGCATGCCGCGCTGTTTGAGGTCAATAATGAGCGCGGCGCTTGCCTGGTCTGTCAGCTTCGCGGTGGTTGCCGTGCCTTGTTTGACGCCGCCGTGATGGTCCCAGCCGCGGTGATACACTTGAATGAATCGCACGCCCCTTTCGGCGAGCCGGCGCGCAAGCAGACAATTCGAGGCAAAGGTGCCGTCGCCGCCGCGCGTGCCGTATAGATCGAGGATGTGCTGCGGCTCGTCGGAGAAATCGACAAGGTCCGGCACGCTGCTTTGCATCCGGAACGCCATTTCATATTGGCTGATGCGCGTCGCGATTTCGGGGTCGTCGACGCTGTCCTGCCTGTACGAATTCAGTTTTTCGATGGTATCGACGACGTCGCGCTGACGATCAAGAGTCACACCGGGCGGGTTGTTGACGTAGTTCACGGGATCGCCGACGGAATGCAGTTTGACGCCCTGGAATTTGCTCGGCAGGAACCCGCTGTGCCACTGCCGCGCCGCGATGGGCTGGTTCTGCCCGCCGCCGGCCGACGTCAGCACGACGAACCCCGGCAGGTTTTCGGTTTCACACCCCAGCCCATACAAGACCCACGACCCCATGCTCGGACGTCCCGAAATCGACGTGCCCGTGTTCATGAACGTATTCGCGGGATCATGGTTGATCTGTTCCGTCTGCATCGAGCGAATGATGCAGATTTCGTCCGCGATGGAAGCGATGTGGGGGAGGATTTCGCTGATTTCCTGGCCGGATTTTCCGCAACGCACGAACTTGTGCTGCGGCGCGAGACATTTCAATTCCGCGCCCTGCAACTGCGCGATCGGCTGGCCCTTCGTAAACGACTCCGGCATCGGCTGGCCGTTCAACTCTCCCAGCCTCGGCTTGTAATCGAAGGTTTCGAGGTGGGATGGTCCTCCCGACATGACCAGATGAATCACCCGCTTGGCGCGCGGCGCTACGTGGCGCGGGGAGACGACTCCGCGCCATACGTCGCTTTTCTCCGGTTCGGCCAACAACCGCGGGTTGAGGAGCGATGCCAGCGCCACGGAACCGATACCGGTCGCGGCGCGTCCCAGAAAGTGGCGGCGAGTGATCCGCAAGGCGTGCTGTTCGATAAATTCCATCGGTGACGCTTCCTTAGGTCCTTGTGATGGTTTCATGCAGGTTTAGGATGACGCGGGCGACCGACGTCCACGCCGCAAGTTCGGCGGGATCTAAGTCACTCGGCGTCGGGGCTTGTCCGAGGGCGACGGCCTGTTGCGCGGCTTCGAGGTCCTGTTGGTATTCGGCCATGTGCTTTTTGCAAAGCGCGGCCAACGACTCGATTTCCCCGGGTAAGGGGGCGCGGCCAAGCGCTCGACGATACGCGAACGTAATCCGTTCCGACGCCGTCGCGCCGCCTTCACGCACGATTTTTTCGGCAAACACTCGGGCCGCTTCCACGTAGGACGGATCGTTCAGCAAGGCCAGCGCCTGTAACGGCGTGTTGGATACGACGCGCTCCGCCGTGCATTCCTCGCGCGTCGGCGCGTCGAACGCGAGCATGCTCGGATGCAGAAACGACCGCTTCCAGAAAGTATACAGACCGCGCCGGTACTGGTCGGCACCGGCCGAGGTCAGCCAGCGCGCGGGCTCGGCGAACGTGTTGGTGTCCACGTAGTACCCGTCGGGCTGGTACGGAAAAACGCTCGGACCACCGATTTTCGACGAAAACAATCCGCTGACGACAAGGGCGTTATCGCGCACGAACTCCGCTGGAAACCGGTATGTGGCCTGTCGCGCATAGAGGCGGTTGTATGGATCGATCGACCGAAGTTCGGGGGTAACATCGGAGGATTGGCGGTAGGCCGCTGACGTGACCATCAACCGCACCATATGCTTGAGGTCCCATCCGCTGTCCATGAATTCCGCGGCAAGCCAATCGAGGAGCTCGGGGTGGGTCGGCCACTCGCCGCGCGCGCCAAGGTCGTCGAGCACCTTTGAAAGACCTGTGCCAAAGAACATCTTCCAATACCGGTTCATCACGGTCCGCGCCGTCAACGGGTTGTCGCGCGACACAAGCCATTGCGCGAGATCGAGCCGGTTCAAGCGCCGCTCGCCTGCCTGCATTTGGGGCAGAAAGTGCGGGGTCGCGGCGGCCACGATTTCCCCGGTCGGGTCGAGGAAGTTACCGCGCGGCAGGATGCGGATTTCGCGCGGCTCGACCGCCACGGTGATCATCGTCCGCGGGATTTCAGCGTCGAGTTGGGCGAGCCGGGCCTGTTGTTCCTTGAGCGCGACCCGCGTCGCCTCGAGCGCCGGGGCGATACTTCGGTAGTGCCGCGCGAGTTCCGTTTTCTCCTCGTCGGTACGCGTGTCTTCCTTTTTTAACAGGATTCGGGTCAGTGTTGGATTGAGCCCTGAGGATGTTGCCAGGCGCGGATTGTCAACGGTCGTGACGGATATTCGGAATTGTGCGATATTGTGGTTGGCAAACCGCGACTCGTGCTTCATTCGCACGACCAGTTTCGAGCCGGACCCGCCGGCGATGGGTTGCGCGAACGTAAACATTGCGCTGCGGTTAACGCCTCGAATCTCATGGCCGGACACCGCCCAGCCCGTGGCAGGGTCGCCGTCGATCGCCGCGGCCACGGGATACTGGGGTTGTTCGAAATCGGCCTGCGCGGCGGAAATCGGGACTACGTCCGTGGAATCGCCCGTCATGACCTCGAATCCCGTCAGGACAAAATTCCCGTTCCCTCGCGAAAGCTTTCCGGAATCGGCGTCGGCTAGGGTCTCGAGCCGAATGGCGGTGATGTTGCGTTGGTTCAGATCGAATGCCAGCGTGTAGGTGTCATTGGCGGGATTGGTTCCGCTCGCGCGGACGACGAGGTCGGTGTCCACGGCCAGCGTCGCCCCGCCTTCGGACACGGCGGTGTTCGGCACCAGGAGCGTCCAATCGTTGTGGGCGCGGGTCCACTCGTCGCGCGCCACTGCCTCCCATTCGAGTTGCGCGGCGGCGAGTTCCGGCGTGTCGGTGTCCAGGATCTGCTGCAACGATGCGATCGCGGCGGTAATCTCGTTCTGTTCGACTTCCTGGGTCGGACTAGGCAGTTTCAGTTCCGGCTCCCACGGCCCCCCGCTGCTGTACACGCCCTTTTCCTGAACATCGGCAAAGAAGGCGCCGAAACTGTAAAAGTCCTTCATCGAAGTAGGGTCGAACTTGTGGTCATGGCATTCCGCGCATCCAAACGTGGAACCAAGCCAGACGGCCGTCGTAGTGCGGATTCGATCAGCCATGTACTTTTGGTAGTACTCCGCGGGTTGTGCGCCGCCTTCAGCGGTGAGTTGGTTAAGTCGGTTGTATCCGGACGCGACGAGCTGGGAGCGGGTCGGATTGGGTAACAAGTCGCCCGCCAACTGCTCGATGGTAAACCGGTCGAAGGGCATGTTCGCATTGAACGCATCGATGATGTAATCGCGATACGGCCACATGCTGCGGGGCTCGTCGCTGTGGTACCCGTTGGTATCCGCATAGCGAACGAGGTCAAGCCAGTCAAGCGCCATCCGCTCGCCGTAATGCGGCGACGACAACAGCCGGTCGACCAACTTTTCGTACGCGTCAGGGGCGGAATCGTTCACGAAAGCGTCCACCTCATCCGGCCTGGGGGGGAGGCCGATGAGGTCGAAGCTCACGCGGCGAATGAGCGTCGCCCGATCGGTTTCGGGAGAAGGCGTCAGGCCGTTCTCGTCAAGTTTCGCAAGCACGAATTGATCGATGGGATTGCGGCTCCAAGTCGGATCGCTCGCATTGGGAACATCGGGGCGCGCCACCCGAATGTAGGACCAATGCGGTTCGTACTCCGCGCCGCTGTCAATCCACTGCGTCAACAGCGCGATCTGGTCAATCGTCAGCGCGTGACCGGTGGAACGCGGCGGCATCACATCGTCCGGGTCCGGCGTCGTGATGCGCCGCACCAGTTCGCTTCGGGCGCTGTCTCCGGGAACAATGGCCGCTCGGTTCTCCTTTACCTCGACCGCGGACTCGCGGACGTCCAGCCGGAGGCCGGCTTTGCGCGCCGTGTTGTCGGGGCCATGGCACACAAGGCAGTTCTCGGCCAGGATGGGTCGGACGTGGCGATTGAAGGAAATCTGCTTGGCGACCTGCTCGCTTTTGGCCTCTTCGTTTCCGGCGGAGGCAGGAGGACTGGATTCGGCGGAAGGTTCCTGCGGTGGAGACGCGGCTTTCAGCTTTTCGACTGCCCCGGGATTGCACTTGGTGCAGACCTCGCATTTGGCGCGGGCCTCGACGCAGCAGGGATGCTCGCAATCCTTGCCTTCAGCGACGTCCTTTCCACAACAACTGTCCTTATCATACAGGGCCGCGAGCTGGGCCTTTTTCGCCCCGGCCGCGTTACACTTCTCGCAAACCTTTCCGGAAGCCCTCGCTTCAACGCAGCAGGGGTGCTCGCAGTCTTTCCCCTCCACTTTGGCTTTGGCGCAACAACCGCCCTCGTCATAGAACCGCGGGAGATCGAGCGCAGACGCCGCCGCCGGTTCCGACGCGGGCGGAGAAGGCTCGATGCCCGTGTTCACATACAGTTCCGGTCGGGCGGCCAGCAGCTTGTCCGCGCCGTCCTTGGTGACCTGCGAATTCCAGAGATAGACCTTCCTCAACCCTTTCATTTCGCTGAGCGTGGCTAAACCGGCGTCCGTCACCTTCGTGCCGTAGAGATTCAGGTACTCGAGATGCTCGAGGTCCTTCAGGTTGACCAAACCGGCATCTCCGATAGGGGTGCGTTCAAGGTGAAGCCGCGTCAGTTTCTTCAAGTTGACCAGCGACGCCAGTCCGGCGTCCGTTATCGAGGTTCCCGCGAGATTGAGCCACGTGATGTGGTTCGCAAGCGGTGTCAGAAGCGCCAGCGCCTCGTCGGTCACTTTGTCGCCGGCGTACTGGAGATTCACGGAAAGCAAGGGCGTATGCATGTCCAAGGGCAAGGCCAACGCGCCTAGCTGTTTGAGCGGTTCGAGCGCTTCCGGCGGCACGGGGCTCAACCCCTCAGACAGTTTGTCGATCAAAGAGGGGCCCTGTTCGGCCGGGGCTGGGCCCGCTTCCGGCGCTGATGAGGAAGCCGGAACCGTGGCGCCGGAATCCACCATCACGGCGAAGGAGGCGCCCTGCTCGATCCACTTGGCGATGAGCGCAATCTGCTCGGGTTTCAGCGGATCTCCGTTTGCGGGCATGCGATCCGGGTGATCGGCGGGTAGCGACACCAATTTGCATAGCGCGCTTTCCGCGGGTTTGCCGGCCACAAGGACGGGCCCGTTCTCGCCGCCCGCTTGGATTGCCTCGGCGGAGTCCAATCGAAGTTCGCCCTTCTGCTTTTCCGGGCCATGACACTTCACGCAGTTCTCGACAAGTATCGGCTGAATGTCCCGCGTGAAATCCACCGTACCGGCCGCGGCGGCGGGCTCGTCCTCCCCAATGGCCGGAATGGACGCGAACGCGATGACACCAGCCCACGCGGCGACGGCTGTACATCGACGGACACCCGCAGGGGCACAAAACGTGGGTAAATGCATGGCGCGGAATACATGCGTAAGCATAGTCCTCTCCTTGTGGCAGACCGATCGCCAACCGATTGATTGTAGACTTGAAAGGTGTTTTCCGCAAGATCCGCGCCCAAATCGTGTCAGGACTCTTTGATAATGTCCCCTTCTTAACTCGTTAGAAATGTCCCTTTAGAGTGGCTGCCCTATGGAGGTGGTTGCATGAAAGGACATTTGGTAATGAGTCAGAAGGAGTTGGCACGCAAGTCGGTATTCGAGTG
>BTUX01000279.1:0-5818 GCA_045863315.1 Candidatus Hydrogenedentota bacterium
CCGGAATTATGGTCGCTCCGGTCTGAACAAAAGTCCGTGGCGGGACAAAGGGGTCGAGATTGTTCGCGCTCATGGTTGCAACTCCTGGCAATAGTGACGTCGTCCCGATGCATCATCGCGCTTTTCACCGCGCCGTGGCAAGAGTGTGTTGCCTGGAACGGACGTATGCTCAGAATCTTTAGCCGGTGAAGTACAAGTATGCGGCAAGGATAAACGCAAGTACGCCTGCCGAGGCGGCGATGTCTCGCCGGTCCCAGCTTTGCCGCGATTCGGCGCGTTGTTCGTCCGTGACGGTTGCGAAGGTGAGGCCGCGGACCTGTTCATCGGACGGAGGGGACGTGAGGTAACTGACGGCGATCATGACGGCGATGCAGACAAAGAAGATGAGGAGGCTGTAGTACTGGAAGAACATGTTATTGACAATCCATAGGAATGAACCTTCGGGGTACCCGTTTTCAAAGCCATTCAATCCGAGTTTGACCGGGGTGTCGACAGCGAGGCGAAATAGCCCGAGGAGGAAGCCGGTCGACAACGCGGCCAGACAGCCCGGCCCATTGAGGCGTTTGTGGAACAAACCAAGAAAGAACACCACGAAAATGGGCGGGGCGAGGTAGGCCTGGACGCCTTGGAGGTAATCGTACAGTCCACGGCCGCCGCGGATGACCGGTATCCAGAGGAGACCGATAAGCACCATGGCGGTGGTGGCGATTCGGCCGATCCAGACGAGTTGATGCTGCGAAACCCCCTTGTGCAGCCGCGAGTAGAAGTCCATGGTGAAGAGCGTGGCGGACGCGTTGAAGACGCCCGCGAGAGAACTCATGAGCGCGGCGAGGAGTCCGGCGACGACAATGCCGCGCACGCCGACGGGCAGGACTTCCTTGACGAGCAGGGGAAAGGCCTGTTGGGCGGCTTCGCGGTCGAGCGAGCCGTCGGTGAACATGGCCTGATTGAGGCCGGGAGATTTGCCGCTGGACGCGAGCGCAAAGGCGATCATGCCGGGAATGATGAAAATAAATACCGGCAACAATTTTAGATAGGCCGCGAAGATCGCGCCGCGACGGGCCTGCCGCTCGCCGGATGCGCCAAGGGCGCGCTGGACGATGTATTGGTCGGTGCACCAATACCACAAGCCGATGACGGGCGCGCAAAAGAGCATGCTGAGCCAGGGATAGTTGTCGTTGAAATACCATGCCATTCGTCCCGGCTCCTTAACCGGCGCCCAGGTCCCTTCGATTCCCGGCGGGACAAGCGGCTTCCAGAGGTTGAACATTTCCGAGCCGGCGATGTGCCGCAGTTCACCCCAGCCGCCGAGCGCTTTCAGTCCGAAGATCGTCACGAGCACGGAGCCGAGTATAAGTACGATGGTCTGCAGTGCTTCGGTGTAGGCAACGGTCCTCAGCCCGCCGAGGACCGTATAGACCCCGGTAAGAATGACGACGAGAATGGAGCCCACCCAAAAGCTGTCGAGCGGGCCAAGGCGGAAGTCGGGCAGGAGGACACTGAATACGACGCCGCCGGCAAAAATGCCCACGGCGATTTTGGTCAGTACGTAGGCGACGAGAGATATCACCGACAACACCCAGCGGCTGGCGGGATTGAAGCGCCGTTCGAGGAATTCCGGCATGGTGAAGACTTTGGAACGCATGTAGAACGGGACGAAAACCCAGCCCAATACGAGCAGACACCAGGCATGCAACTCGTAATGCGCAAGGGCGACGCCATCGGTCGCGCCGGCGCCTGCCAGGCCGACGAGATGTTCGGAGCCGATATTCGAAGCGAATATGGATGCGCCGACGATAAACCAGCCCAGGTTGCGTCCAGCCAGAAAGTAGTCGTCGGCCGTATTTTTGCTTTTTAGGATGACCCACCAGGCGAGACCAAAAAGCAGACCAAAGTATCCCGCGATCACGATCCAGTCGAGTGGCTGCATGCCCCTTCCTCTCCCTTGGTGGTCGTCCTGTTAAGGTGCGCCTAAAGCAAAGTGATACCCGGCCCGGGCCGCCAATTCAATTGAAATCCGTACGACAGCCGACGTTGTTCCACGGAGTACAAATCGAACACACCTTGGTGAACCGACATTTTGCAGTTTATGCAACTCCCCATGGAATGTGGGCCCGCATCGCGACGGTTCTATCTAATCACAGGCGGGTCTGTCGATTTTGGGCCGTCTCGAACGACTATTGTGTGAATAGACGGTCGAGCAAGGCGCACGGAAGGGTTGCGACAACGGAATCGGAGAAACGAGTCGAGCGCATGTCGAAAAGCGGCGGTAGGGACGTGGAGCTTCCCGGAATTCCAGCCAGGCTGGCCGCTCCGGCGCGCCGGGCGCTTGCAAATACGGGAATTCTCACGTTGCAGCGGTTGGCGATGTGCACGGAAGCGGAAGTCGGGAGTTTGCATGGAATGGGGCCGAACGCTTTAAGGGCATTGCGTACGGCACTTCGAGAGAATGGCATGACCTTTGTCGGAGGCGAAGAAGGTGTAGCGAACGGCGCTGGAAGCGCACGGGAGAAGGATCATGAATATGTCCGGAACGATGAGACTCACCACGCCGAACGATCGCGAGATCGTCGTCACGCGCACGTTCGATGCGCCACGCCGGTTGGTATTCGACGCCATGACCCAACCCGAACTGGTGAAGCGATGGTTGTATGGACCGGAAGAGTGGCCGATTGTCGAGTGTGAAATCGATCTGAAAGTCGGAGGAAGGATTCGCTACGCCTGGCGCCATACCAGCGGGAAGGACATGAGCTTAAACGGCACCTTCCGGGAGATATTGCCACCCGAGCGGATCGTACACACCGAACTGTTCGACGAAGACTGGACCGGCGGCGAGACGCAAGTGACCACCGTTCTGACCGAGCAACGGGGCAGGACGACCATGACGATGACCGTGCTTTACTCGTCGAAGGAGGCGCGTGACCAGGCCCTTGCGACGCCCATGGAGCAGGGCATGGCACAAAGTTACGACCGGCTGGAGCAGTTGCTGGAATCGAAGCTCGAACAGCGCGCATGAAGCGTTGGCCTGGAAAGCGCGGAAGCACGACATGCCGGCACGGGGTGATGTAAGCCGCGCGACGCGACGGGCCGCATTGTTGAGGAGCTTGGCCGGACTGATATAGTAATATCGAAGCTGTTCCACAGTGACACCGTTTGCGGCGTGCCGAGTTGTCCACAACATTCCCCGAAACGCAAGGAGCAAACCATGAGTTCAGTTCGCCTGTTGGTCGGTACGAGGAAAGGTGCGTTCGTGATTACCTCGGATGGCAAGCGCGAAAAGTGGAACGTAAGCGGGCCGCATTTCGCCGGCTGGGAGATCTATCACATGAAGGCGTCGCCTGCGGAACCCGATCGCATCTTCGCGTCGCAGACGAGCGGTTGGTTCGGGCAGATTATCCAGCGTTCGGATGACGGCGGCAAGACCTGGCACCAGCCGGGGACGCCGCCGGGCGAGCCCACCACGACGCCGGACGGCATGCCGAAGGGCGAGAGCAACAAGTTCGTGTACGACACGTCGCCGGAAACCGGCAAGCCGCTCACCACGCACCTGTGGTACGACGGCACGCCTCACCCCTGGGAGTTCAAGCGGGTATGGCACGTCGAGCCGTCGTTGTCGGACCCGGATACCGTGTACGCAGGCGCCGAGGACGCTGCGATGTTTCGGACCACCGATGGAGGAAAGAGTTGGCACGAATTGGCGGGGTTGCGGGGCCACCATTCGGGTCAATACTGGGCGCCGGGCGCCGGCGGGTTGGGGCTGCACACCATCCTCATCGATCCGGCAAACCAGGACCGCATGTATGGCGCGATTTCCGCCGCGGGATGTTTCAGGACCGATGACTGCGGGAAGACGTGGAAGGCCATCACAAAGGGCCTTCATTCGCTCTACATTCCGAATCCGACGGCTGAAGTGGGACATTGTATACACCGAATCGCGTTTCACCCTTCAAAGCCCGACGTGCTGTTCATGCAAAAACACTGGGACGTGATGCGGAGCGACGACGCCGGCGAGTCGTGGTACGAGATCAGCGGGGACCTCCCCAGCGACTTCGGGTTCCCGATTGATGTCCATGCGCACGATCCGAATACGGTTTACGTCGTTCCGATCAAGAGCGACTCCGAACATTACCCGCCCGAGGGAAAACTGCGCGTGTACCGCAGCAAAGTCGGCGGGAATGACTGGGAACCGCTCACGAAAGGCCTTCCGCAGCAGGACTGCTACGTCAACGTGCTGCGCGACGCCATGGCCGTGGACTCGCTCGATCCCTGCGGCATATACTTTGGTACCACCGGCGGGCAGGTGTACGCCTCGGCCAATTCGGGAGACAGTTGGCACGCCGTCGTCCGGGACCTTCCGGCGGTGCTGTCGGTAGAGGCGCAGGTGTTGCGATGAAAGGCGGCGCAAACCGTGAAAAAGCTACGTTGTAGAGTGGCGCACCGCAGTCGGAATCGAGATTGTTGCGAATGACGGGTAGGAATCATGGCAGCGACCACTGACATGCAAGTCGATTTGACAATCAACGGTGTCACCTTTCCGACCGCCGCGCTTGCGGAAATCTGCCGGCGTTACGGAGTGGAGCGTTTGTCGCTTTTTGGCAGTATACTTGGAGACGGATTCTCTGAGGCCAGTGACGTGGATATCCTCGTTGAATATAAGCCCGACACACGCATTGGCCTGATCGGCATGGCCAACATGGAGGCGGATCTGAGCGAGGCCATCGGCCGCCGCGTGGATTTAAGAACTCCGGGCGATCTGTCCCATTACTTTCGTGAAAAAGTCATTTCCAACGCGAGGGTGCTGCATGCCGCGTGATCCGTCCGAAGCCGAAAGGGAGGATCGGATTCGCATGATGCATATGCTTGAAGCAGCGTGTCGCGTAAAGCGGTATTGTCAAGGTATGGACCGCGAAACGTTAGAGCGGGACGAGATGCGTTTCTTGGCGGTGGTGAAATCCATCGAGATGATTGGCGAAGCGGCGGCGAAGGTGAGCGCTACGACGCAAACACGCCTTTCTACCATCGATTGGCGGGGCATACTTCGGATGCGAAATCGCCTGATTCATGGTTACGATACCGTTGACCCTGCGCGGGTTTGGGACGCGGTGGAGCTAGATATTCCGGGACTAATCGCAGCGCTTAGCAAGGAATTAGGCGTGGAGTCGACTGCGAGGGAGGGAGAGGAGAGAGCGTAAGAGGAATTGGCGCGAATTAAACGGCGACAATCGATTGGTTATAGGCCTACTTGGACGACCGTCGACAGCCGGTCGTGCGAGACCTTCCGGCGGTGCTGTCGGTAGAGGCGCAGGTGTTGCGATGATTCGAGTAGTGCTTCCCACGCATTTGAAAACGCTGGCGCACGTGGACGGCGAAGTGAGTCTCGAGGTCAATGGCGTGGTCACCCAACGAACCGTCCTCGACGCGCTGGAGGCGCGCTATCCGATGTTGTGCGGGACCATTCGCGACCACGTGACCAAGCAGCGCAGGGCGTTTATTCGCTTCTATGCGTGCGAAGAAGATCTCTCGAATGAGTCCCCCGACACGCCTTTGCCGGAAGCGGTTGCCCGAGGCGCCGAGCCGTATCTCGTGGTAGGGGCGATGGCCGGCGGATAGGGCCCGGGACTGGCCGCTGTTCTTTTTGAGCGGAAAAAGAAAATAGGGTTCCCGCGGGCGAGGGCGCTGAGCCCCGACGCGGATTCGTTGTGGTTTGACTTTCAAGCAGGCTGGTAGCCGACATGATTAACGCAGAAGTACTTTCCGAGCTGTCCCCGAACGAAATCATCCGTTACAGCCGCCACCTGATCATGCCCGAGGTGGCGAT
>BTUX01000280.1:0-5769 GCA_045863315.1 Candidatus Hydrogenedentota bacterium
CGGACCAGCGAGAGCGCATCCGGAGAAGGCAGGAGCGCAAACAGAGCGGGGATTCGGGCGGTTCGAGCACGGGAATGGAAGATCCGGCCGACTCGATTGACGCCGCCGCGGTCGAGTATCTACAACGGATCAAGGAGCAGATCGAACCGTTCCTGCACGGACTCCACCAGTACACGGGGGTGCCGCTCCCCTACTCGGGGCCGGTCCCACCGGATGCGGCCGTCGCCGCGCGCAACGTGACTTTTCTGCAGGGAATCCTGCCGCTCGCGGAGCGCAGCGGGTACCGGGGTATAGCCGCGCTCGTTTATCAACGGCTGGCGATTATGTTGGAGGTGGCGCAGCCTGGACGCGAGGGGGAATACTATGCCCGTGCGGCCGAAGACAACGAGATTCAAGCGGACCGGGAAAAAGAATTGTATCTCTTCAAGCTGAGCAAGCGTCGGTACAAGCTCGCGCAGGATCTTTTCCGGAAGGCCGGCAACACGCAGCGCGCCGAAGCAGTAGCACGAAAGTTGAGCGCCTGACGGCGCGGTAGGTCGGTCTCCCCCCGAACCGTGTAAGCCGATAGAGGCCTCAGAAGCGGCGTTCTCGCGGTTTCAGTTTTCCAGCGGCGCAAGGTAACTGTATCTGCGTCCCGACGTGCCATGTCTATAATGGCGGGGTCCAGGCCGGTCCCTCTGATCACGGGCGACGAACGCGGCAAGAACAGGGGCGTCGGCGAATACGCGCCCTTCCGTGCTACAATTCAGTCGAATGCACACGAGAAGGACCGCCATGCGGGCAAGCCCTGACCCCAAACTTCCGTTCCGACTCGCATTGTCTCACCGGGAGAAAGCGAATGCAGCGCTCAGCCGGGCCGATCGCTCGTATTCCAAAGGTGAGATTGATGAAACCCAGTATGCCAACCTGCGGGCCGACTACGAGCGGGAACGAAAGCTTGCCGATCGCGCGGTCGAGCGACTGATGGGGACCGAGCGGGCGCGCCTCGAATCGCTCGAGGCGCAGCGCCGCACCGCACTCGAGGAGCAGTTGCACCTTACCGAGCGGGTGACGGCGGGCAAGCTCACGGCACGCGCCGCCAACGATGAAAACCGGCGTCTCAACCAACGCTTGGCGCAGATTGACGAGATGCTCGTGAGCTGCCGGGAACTGCTCGATGCGCGGACCTCGGAACAAGCGGGGGGATTTATTGATCTCTCTTTTGAAGGGTATCGCCGGGCCGAAACGGAGAGCATCTCGGGCGGCGGCCCGCGCGTTTCGATCGAGTCATCCCGGGACGGCTCGCGAGATTGGCTCATTGCCATGGTAATCGCATTGGTCGCCTCGCTTGCCGTTTTTCTTCCGTGGGTGACCGTGGGAGGAGACTCGAGGTCCCTGCTGGGGGCCGGTGGCGCGTTAACTCGATTCACTTCGCAGGCTGGCGCCTTTCGATTTCTCTCGCAATCGGCATGGATTCTCTATGTGGCAGTCCCGTATGCCGGCGTCTTTCTTGGCAGCCGCAAGGGATTGTCCGGTGGATGGGGTCTGCTCCTGATCGGCGTTGCGATGTTGGCGGGGGCTGTGGTGCCGGGCTTGCTCGTCGCTACCGCCACCATTCGTCCAAGCGCGTATGTCGACTTGCCGAGCATGATTCATGTCGGCCCGCTTATTTACGTCGCATGCGGAGTGGCGCTGGTGGTACAGGGCGCGGTGCGTGTCAGTCCAGCCAACGACAGTCTGCGCCACGCAACTTTTGTTTCGCTTGCGCTTGTCGGGGTACTTGCGGGTATTTCGCTCATTGTCGTTCTCGCGCTCCACTTTCTGGCCGCCGATGTGCGCATCCATTTCGAAGCCCTGATCGAGTCTAGCAGCAGGGATCGAGTACTTCTGACGTTCCGCAACGAGGGCACGGGTATGGCACAAGTTTACGTGCCGTGGCCGGATGCGTTCACGGCGGATCGGCGGGTCCGTTCCGGATCGGCGGTCGGCCTGCGTCTGTACGTCAAGGAGCGTGGGGACGATGACTTCCGTCTCGCTCCGTACTCGAAGGCGGTTTGGACTTCCGCGGGTGCGCCGGTCCCGGAGAGCGCGTCATTCGATTTGAATGCCGGTCTGACGATTCAGTCCGTCCTCGATCTTCGCCAGCTCAGCGTGCTGGGGGTTGATGCCGAGACGATTCGCCTTCAGTTATCTCGCGCAGACGGCGATCTCATTTCGGAGGTGGACATACCCCTTGGCGAGCGCTATTTGTCTCCGCTGCCAGAAGATCGACAACCGACGCCGTCGGCGGACCTGGCGGATCGGCCCTCGACGCCACATACTCCGAACGTACACCGCGAATCCCAGACCGGGCAGCCGCCGCCCGTGCCGCCCCTGTTTGTGGCGTTCACGGGGACAGTCGGTGGCAGGGCGGTGGTGCAAATCCATGACCATGAGAGTTCGCGCGTCGAAGACATCGTGGTTGCGATCGGTAACGAACTTCGTTCCGGTTGGATCGTGGATTCCATGTCTCGCCAGCCCGCTTCACTGACGCTCACACACTCCGCCACGGGGGCCCGCGTACAGTTGCCGCGGGGCGAGGTCTTGGATTTGTCACAGGCGCTGCGTTCGCTCCCGGTCGCAGGGCGTGAACGATGACGATATACGAGGTCGCCGGTTTGGGTCAGTTAAGATAACGCAGGGCCAGCAGGGTAACGTCGTCGTGCAGCGGCGCATCCGCCGTAAACGCCGACACGCTCGTTGCATCGAATTTCGTCGAGCGCGTCGCTGCGAACGGTGCGGGTCTTGGATTCGAGCCATTTGACGCGACCCATCGTTCGGAACACCCGTGCGGGTCAACGGCGTACGCCGGGAAAGAACGGGAAGAGTCGTGTGAGTTCCTCATCGGAAGGTTGATGGCCGTATTCGCAGATCTCAAATGATTCTGCGTATACCACCTGTTTGGCCCTGCGCGTGCCGTACCACTTGCCGAGCGCGGGCCGCGCGAGTTCCGTTTGCTTATGAAAAAACGGGTCCCACGTCTTTGCAAGCCATTTTCGGCGGGCGGCCGGCCCCTTCGGCACCTTGTCGAGTTCTCCATCGAGCCAGGGCAGCCATTCGTATACCTGGGACTCCATGGCATCGAGCATGTCCAGCTTGGTCTGCATGACGTCGCCCACGTCTACCGCAATGTCCGGTCTGAACGGGGTAGGTTTCGTGAACCCGTCGGCCAGATACATGAAGACAGGATTGCGGGCCAGTCGCGGGGTCTCGGGGCACAGGTTCGGAACGGTTACCATGAAGGCGGCATCCTGGACGAGTATCGACGCGTACCGATGATCCGGGTGATAGTCGTTGGGCCGATGGGTCAGAACGATGTCCGCTTCCCAGCGGCGAATGATGCGGACTACCTCCTTACGGATCTCAGCGGTCGCTTCAAGTTCACCGTCGTGGTATCCCAACACGAGTTCATGCACGCCACCAATTTCGGCGGACCGCCTGGCTTCCAAGGCGCGCCGTTGCGCCAGGGGGCCGCCGCCCATCGAATAATGCCCCGCATCGCCATTGGTCATCGATACGAATAAGACGCGATGCCCGGCCCTTGCCCACTTGACTGCGGTTCCACCCGCGAAGCACTCGCAATCATCGGGGTGTGCGCCGATGCAGACGACGTTCATCAGGAGCCGGCGGTCGATTCGCGCGCGCGAGCGGATTCCGGATGCGGCGCGGCGGCAGCCCGCTCGGCCGGGGGCGGTTCCCGTTCGACAAAGACCCGCATGGACGTGCGCTGAAGCGCCTTCGACGAAATCGGAGATGTCGCTGTGTCTGGATTCACCTTGGTTTCGTCGGTCCCCACCGGCATCAGAAACAGCTCGCCCTCGACGTCGACAAAGAACGATTCCGGCAGCTCTTCAAGCGGACGCAGCAAATCCACTTTGGCGGTTACGCCGTTTTTCATGGCCGTCTTTCCGAGCAAAGCCGAGAAGGAGCCCGCCGGTTTGCCATCCACCATGACACGCGCGCGCAGGACGGCCGGACTCACGGTGAATTGGCGTCCGCACTTCACTTCATACAAGGCCCAAAGGCTCTCCGGCAGAGGAGGGGTCAGCGTCACTTTGTTCAGAAGCAGGCGGCCCCTCGCATCTTCGCGCTCTTCGATCGTTACCGAATCCGTAATCGACTCGGGAAGGATTCTCCCCTCGACAAAGACGTGATGCTCCACGTCTCCGATGTCGGCATTGAATTGTTCGTTGATCGTGAACGATTCCGCCTTGGTGCTTTCCTGTTTTGCCCCTGGGTCGTCCAGCGGGGAATACGGCTTCTGCAGGTTGCATGAAGCGGCCAGCCCCATCACGAAGACACATAGCGCAGTAGTTTTCATGGTCCGAATTGTCCTCTGGCAGACGGCAGGATTTCCCGGAGCCATCGCCTGGCGATCTATCGTTTCTTGCAGGCGCCCTTATTCTAACAAGCCTTCACCGGCCCAGTACAATTCATCCGGGCGCGCTATTCCACGCGGGGCACTTCGGCCGCCGCCAGGGCACGGTAGAAATCGGAGAGGTCGGAGTAGTCGTCCAGCAAGGCCTTGGCGCCGCTGTTTAAAAGGCGTTCCGGGGACGATTCGCGCGTGATGCCGATGAAGCGGGCCCCGATTGTGGCCGCAGTCCTTACGTCCCAGGCGCCGTCTCCGACGTAGACCACATCCGACGCCTCGACCCGGGTTCGTTGTATGGCCAGCCGGGCGATTCCCTCCCGCGTAATGTCGTCATTCGCAAATGCTCCGGGTAAAGCGCTGCCGTCCACCTCGATCTTGCTCAACTTGAACAGCGCTGTCTTGCGCATGCCGCCCGTAGCCAGGGCGGGACAGAGTCCGTCCGTTCCCAGTAGCGATTGAAGCAACACCTGCGCGCCGGGGACTTCCGCAAACGCCATGGGATTGTCCTCGAATGATTTCTCGAGTTCGTTCAGATACGTCCTCTCGAAGCGGTCAATCTTGCGTCGTGTGACTCGTGTGCGCCCGTGGCCTGCAAGTACCTCGCGAATGATTCCCACATCCGTGACGTTCGAGTAAACATTCCAGTCCGTCGTGGGCAGGTCCAATCCGAACGTCTTCTTGAACGCGCGTTCATAGCAGCGTTTGTCCACCGCACTCGTCGCTGTAAGTGTGCCGTCTATGTCGAAAAGGATGATGGTCATGCGGCGAGTGGGGCGGATGGATATGCCGGCCTACTCGTCATGATCGCTGCCTTGCTGCCGCGCGCGCTGCTGGGCTTCGCGCAGCGCCTTGCGAAACGACTCTTCGCCGATGGTTTGCCGAAAAATTTCCCGCTCCTCGATTGCCCGCGCCATCCGGATGTATCGGATGTCAAGCGCCACGCAAAACAGACTTACGCAGAACAGCAATCCCACGATGCCCCAGTAGGCGAGGAAAACGCCTGGAGAACCGCGCAGCGCCTCGATGTCTCGGCCGAAATAGGCCAACACCGCGCATGTGCCTATGCACGCGCCGCCCACGATTCTCCATCGACGCTGGGTCAGCACCCGTCTGATCCACGACCCGCGGGAAACCCGTCCATAAACGTTCAGACTACCTCGTGCGAGGGCGAATGCGCCGTTGTCAGACCCGGACGGGCGGGATGGAGGCGCGCCAAGTCGATGGCAATACCCTCCCTCATGAGCTGGATCGTACTGTCTTCGCAAGGAACCACGGTAGGAAGTATAACGCGGCACGGACGGTGCTTCCACCGATCCGTGCCGCTCAAATGGAAATGGTTTGTCAGGACTTCACAGGCCGCTTATTCAGGGACCCAG
>BTUX01000281.1:0-5750 GCA_045863315.1 Candidatus Hydrogenedentota bacterium
GTTGCGTCCTGGCCCGACGCGTTCGAGGAATCACCGACCGGCAAGTTAATGCCATTGCTCACGCGTGTGCTGGCCGAAGCGAACCACCTGCACCACCCTCACTACATGGGGCATCAGGTCCCCGGCCCGCTCCCGATGG
Organism: Candidatus Hydrogenedentota bacterium; assembly: GCA_045863315.1. GTDB lineage: Bacteria > Hydrogenedentota > Hydrogenedentia > Hydrogenedentales > SLHB01 > JABWCD01. Next base: position 140 of record BTUX01000281.1, read on the forward strand.
CCGCCCTGTGCGATCTGGTGTCATCATGGCTCAACAACGGCATGGCCGTTTACGAGATGGGTATGGCCGGCACGGCAATGGAGCGCCACGTGGTGCGATGGATGTCCGACCTCCTTGGCCTTGGTTCCACCGCCGACGGCGTGCTGACGTCCGGCGGGTCAGTCGGGAATCTCACCGCCCTGCTCGCCATGCGGCAGGCGAGATCACGGCAACTCGAGGGCCGCCCTCCCGCGGTGTTGGTATCCGACCAGACGCATTACTCCGTATTGCGCGCCGTGAAAATTCTCGGTTGGGGGGCACAGGGAGCCATCGCCGTACCAAGTGACGATCGGTTCAAGCTGCGGGTGGATTTGCTGGACACGGCGTTGCAGGGCGCGGAGTCGAAAGGGATGCGCGTCATCGGAGTCGTCGCCAGTGCGTGCACGACGGCGACGGGCTCATACGACCCAATCGACGCGATTGCCGCCTTCTGCCAAGCACATGGCCTCTGGCTTCACGTCGACGCCGCCCACGGCGCGCCCGCGGCCATCAGCGAAAAGTATCGCCATCGATTGGACGGCATCGAACGCGCCGACTCGGTCGTGTTCGACGCGCACAAAATGCTGCTCATGCCCGCCTTGGTTACGGCGGTCCTGTTCAAGAACGGAGAAGACTCATACCGGACTTTCGAGGACCGGGCTTCCTACCTGCTCGAGAAGTCGGCCCGGGAAGAATGGTACAACATCGGTCACCGGACGATGGAATGCACCAAACGCATGCTCGCGCTGAAAGTCTACGCCGCGCTCGTTTGCTTCGGCACCCGGTTATTCGCCGAGTACGTTACGCGTCAATACGATCTCGGCCGCCGCTTCGCCGAAATGCTGGACGCCGCTACGGACTTCGAGCTTGCGGTTGAACCGGAGAGCAACATCGTCTGTTTCCGCCATACGCCGGAAGGTTGCCTCGATCCGGATGCGCTCCAAGCCCGCATCCGCGCGGCGCTGGTCAAGTCCGGACGGTTCTACATCGTTCAGACGCGCTTGCCCAAGGGCCTCCATCTGCGCGTAACCTTGATCAATCCCTTGACCACGGAAGAGCATCTCCGTGCCCTCATGGATGCTATCCGCCGTGAAGCGCTTGAATCAGGCGCCGGAGATACCGAAGGGGTCCGATGACCCGACACCCGGCTGTCCCGACAATTTCACGCCGATGCGCGTTGAAAGCTTCAGCGGGCCTGCGCGTGAAGATTCCGGGCCAATTCCTGAAAATCCGCATCGTTTCGCGCCGGATCGAATCCGAGCGCCGACTCCTCGGCGATGAGTTCTTGGCGCTCCATTTCAATCTCGTCGCGGAGTCCCGTATTCGGCGAGGCCACATAAATGGCAACTCTGCTCGCCATGTCCCGGATCGCGATGGCGTCTTTCTCAACCGACCACGACACTGACCGCGCCCCGTCGGCGTCGAGCCGGAACACATCGCCAACTCGTGGGAAATAGCCTGGAATCTTGAAGCGCCACTGGGCCGCGCGCGGAGGACCGAAGCGGAACACCTTTTCGTCGGGATCGGGGACATAGTCCAGGTCCAGAGCGAACAGCAATCCCGCGCGGGGGCCGTAAACGGACGCGATGTCCCAATCCAGTTCGCCCTTGGGTCTGCGCAAGCGCTCGAACTGGTATGCATCGCCCTCGAGCAGGAATTCATCGATCAACCGCAGTTCGCGCCCGATCCGCCCGAGTTCATCGAGCGTGTCGCGCCATTCGACAAGGCTCTTCAGACTGAGATTGAACCAATACAACGAGGTGATTCGCGTCGATACCGCGTGATACGCCTGGAGGCGGATTTCGTCCGGCGTGGGGGAAGTGCGAGTCCGGCCGCCGTAGACGTCCCAGCCTTCGTGCGGGCCCTGCGACCAAACGGCGCACGGCATGGGCCGGTTCAATTCGCGCAACGAGCGGCACAGGTCGCCGATTGTTTCCAGTGGCGCGCCCCAGCCGATGCGCTGCTCGCCCCACCGCTCGTACCTGCGCCACGCGTCGGCGGAGGGGGCCGTCACGCGGTACGCGTCGTAGTGCGGATAATCGCTGAGCCCCGCGTAATCGCGCCAGATGCGCTCCTCGCTGTGTGTGACGGTAGTCGCCAGCCGCGTCGCCGCGTACGGGCGCAACGATTCCCAGACTTCCTGCGGCGGCACGGGCCGGCCTCCGCCGTATTGCGGTTCGCCGAGAAACTCGACCGCATGAATGCGGGGAAGCATCTCGTCGGTGTCATAGGTTTCGAACGGTGTAAGCGCATTGAAGTATTTCAACGGGTAACGCGCATACAACTCCGTATCGGAGTAGCCCGGTGTGTGCGCGATGTGCGCCGTGTTTACATGAAGTCGTTTGAGGGTCTTCAGGAAGACCTCACGGGCGAGGTCGTTCCCGCGGCTGTTCACCCACCCGCCGGAAATGTCGAACCGCTCGGGCTTGATTCGAACGCGGCCCCAAATGGAATACGGTTCTTTGCCGGGCCGGCCGACCTGAACTTCCACGGCCGTATACGTCAGAGGGAGCGGGCCGGTCTTCGCGATGAACCCGCCTCGGTCGCGCGGAGCGATGAACGACCCTCCGTTAAACGGTTGGAGTTCGGTTATCGGTTCTCGCGGATACAACACACCCGGAGTCTTCCCGTCGCGCGGCAGCCAGAGCCTGCAGGACCGAATCTCCAAAGGCCTGCCCGTTTCATTCGCGATGTGTGCGATAAGTGTATCCGGCAGGATCGAATCCTCCGGTCCCAGGAAAGTCAGGGCGGACAGCCACACCTTCGGTGTCTCCAACGCGACCTTCTCCGAGAACCACGGGGCCCGCTCCGGACCGATCTCGACGCTGACGCGGCCACCCGAACCGTAGGGTTTTACGCGGCCATTGAACGTCCAGACCGTCATCGCCCCCGATGGCAGCACGGAGGACTCCGCCGTCGCGGCGGAGGGCGTGTCGTGCCACGCCCAAGACTTGTCTTTCAGAAGCGTATCGGGCGACTTTCCGTTGAACATCGTTCGCAAATCCGGGTTGAGCACGAGCGGATCCGAACCGGACCGGCCTGTGTTCCTCAGAAAAAACTGCACGCGCGCCCCATCCGCCGGTTCCGGATCGCGCGCGTACCGCATCGAGTCGGCGATGACGTGGGGCGTGATTGTGACGCCGGCGAGTTCCAGCGCCGAGTTATCGGCACTCGCATTCGCGACAAGAGTTGCGGCGGCCAAACAATACAAGGTGGTCCATTTCACGGAGACGCTCCCGAGTTGCGGTTTGCGAGGTGTTCGCCGTACATGTTCATCGGTCCGCCGTTGCTTCCCGTCCTCATCCAGGCCATGAATCCGCGCTTTCGCCGTTCGATGTCCCAAACCGCGCATGATTGAAGGCCCACAGCACAATGAATCCATATGCGCCGACTAGGTGCCAGAGGGCGTGAAGGGGGACAAAAGGATATACAATCTTTTCGTTGCTTGCCGTGGCCAGCAGCATCCCGAAGAAGAAAATGGCGTAGACAAGGACCAACAACGGCCGGGCCCGGGAAGGAATGTCCCTCCATTTAGCGATGAACAGGCCCAGCACCAGCCAGGAAAACGCAATGAGCCAGGCCTCTCCCGGATTGAAGCCGCCCCACTCCCCGAAGGATACGAGGTATCCCCGGGGCGGACCCGGCATGCGATCGTAGAAGTGCCAGCCCACGCCTACCAGCATCGCAACGGTGACAAGAGGTCCGGCCCAGCGCTGCGTCTGTTTCGCGTAGAAGTCGCCCAACACCGCCAGCGCCAGCGACCAACTCACGACAATGTTGCTTCCCGTATCGAGAAAGGCCCAGAACCAGCGTTCGCCGAGGATGGGGTTCGTCTCGCCAAATCCGTGCAGTGTGACGGTAAATACTCCGGTGACCGCGATTGTCCAGTACACGAATAACCAGCGCGCCGGTTGCTTGTGCATCAAATAGGTCAGCGCCAGCGGGAGCAGTCCCGAGAAAAGTGTGGCGAATCCGGTCACCGTGTTGGCGACGCCGTAGTTTGGCAGTTGTTCCATCATGTCCTCGACCAGCAGGCCTTCGGGTGGAGAGTCGTCGTGCGACGACGAGGACAAAGCATATCGGATGAAGCTGCTATACGTCGAGCGGACGCGCGCTCCGATCCCGCGTACAAACGGGTCCGTTGCGCATCATTCCTCCAAAATTGAGTTCACCGGCTCATGCCCGTACAAAAGAAACCGCCCCGGCAACCTTGGACTGCCGGGGCGGCTATTCGACTTTCGTTGATGTCTAGTTGACGATTGTGATCTCGAATTCCGCGCGCCGGTTCAGTTTTCGGTTCGCCGGTCCGTCATTCGGGACTGCCGGCTGCGATTCGCCGAAGCTCTTGGTCGTGATGCGGCCTTCCGCGATGCCGTTCTCGACCATGTACTTCCTCACCGCGTCCGCGCGCCGCTGGCCAAGGCCCATATTGTACTCGTCGGTCCCGATGTCGCAGGTGTGACCTTCGATGAGGACCGTGTCGCCCGGATGCGCCTTCATCTCGGCGATGACTTTGTCCACCTCGGCCTTGCCTTCCGGCTTCAACACGGCCTTGTCGAAGTCGAACAGGACGTTATTGAAGATCGGCTTGGTCCGCTCCGGCTTCGGTTGAGGCGGTTGAGGCGGCTCGGGCGGCGTGGGCGGTGTGGGCTTCACCCAGCAGTGATACACAACGCCGCGGTTACCCCACAGTTCGGTATCGCCGCTGTTTGAAGCGGGTTCCGTGGGCCACCACCAGTAGCAGGAACGCGGCTCGCCTCCGCAAATCGCCGCGCCTTTGTCCGGTTGGGGTTCCGGCGTCGCTCCGCTGTTCCCCCACCAGGACATGTCGTCCCATACTTTGGGACCGCATGTAACGGCAGATGCATTTCCCGCGAGGAGCATCACCGCTACGACCCCGATCAGTAGCTTTTTCATTGTGGTCATCTCCCTTCTTCCGCTTGCAACACTCATTGCGGGTTAAATTTAACCACAAACGCAAATACGCTGTCAAGTTACGGAACAGCGTCCGAAAAGAAGTCTTCGGCTTGGGCGGCGGTCGCCCCGCGAACAGCATCGCCGCCCCCCAAAATACCCCATTCCGGTACCATATCTAGTATACCAGACCCAACAGTGCTAAACAAGCAAAATTCTGGGGCAAATTCGAGGGGCGGGATTCCTGTGCGCGAAAATCGGCGCGCGCGGAGCCGCCGCCCCCTTTTTGTCGACCCCTTCACGCCGCTGAGGCCGTTCGGTCAAACCGGGAACGCAATTCCGCGAGCGCATTGTGGATCGGCGCGTATTCCCTGCGTTCGACGGCCTTCTGAAGTTTGGGAATCGCTCCGCCGACTTTTTTGCCGTTGCGCACCGTCCCGAACAGGTGGCGGCTCACGGTGGACTGCGACAGGTTCAGCATCGCGGCGATATCTTCCTGCGTCTTATCGCAGAGATAGTACAGCCTCAGGATTTCGCGCTGTCGGGGTGTGAGCTGCTCGTCCACCAGCTCAATTACCGTCGGCAGCACGCTGCTGAAAAAGTCCTGCAGCGCGTAGCGACGCTCCCGATCGACGCTCGTCTCGTACCAAAGTCCCCGCTCCGCGGGCAGGCTTTCAAG
>BTUX01000282.1:0-5713 GCA_045863315.1 Candidatus Hydrogenedentota bacterium
ATCGCGGGGTGGACAAACTGGCGGACGTGTCGACCTACACCGGCTACGGCGCCGAGCAGGGCAATACGGCGCTGCGCGCCGCATTGGCCAAACGCTACGCGGCCTATGGTGTCCGCCTGGAGGACGATGAAATCTTTGTGAGCGACGGGGCGAAACCCGATTCCGCAAATATTCAATCCATTTTCGGCCTAGACAACGTCGTGGCTGTGCAGGACCCCGCGTATCCGGTTTACGTCGACAGCAACGTCATCGCGGGGCGGACGGGTCAGTGGAAGGACGGGCGATTCGACGGGCTCGTCTACATGCCATGTACGGAAGACAATGGTTTCTTCCCGGACCTGCCAAGGCGGAAAGTGGACCTAATCTACATCTGCAGTCCTAACAATCCGACGGGAGCCGTAGCGTCCAAGGCGCAGCTCGAGGGTTTTGTGAAGTATGCGCGCGAACACAAGGCCGTGATCGTGTTCGATTCAGCGTACGCCGCATACATTTCACAACCGGGCCTGCCGCGCACCATTTATGAAATTGATGGGGCAAAGGAATGCGCGATCGAGATAAGCAGTTTCTCGAAGGAGGCGGGATTCACCGGGGTGCGACTCGGGTGGACCGTCGTCCCTAAGTCCTTGGTTTGCGAAGAGGCGGAGCCAGGCAAGGTGCACCGGCTGTGGAACCGGCGCCAAACGACCATGTTCAACGGCGCATCGAACATCGTGCAAGAGGGCGGGTTGGCCGTTCTGTCCGATGCGGGCCGAAAGGAGTGCGCTGAAATGGTAGCGTACTATATGCGGAACGCCAGAACCATTCGGGAAGGATTGCAGAAGATTGGCCTTATCGTATTCGGGGGCGTGAACGCCCCCTATGTATGGGTTCAGACGCCTGGGAAGATGAAGTCGTGGGACTTCTTCGACAAGTTGTTGTCCGAGGCCCATGTAGTAGGGACCCCAGGCTCGGGATTCGGACCCAGCGGGGAGGGGTATTTCCGTTTGAGCGCGTTCGGGCATTTCGAGGATGTAAAGAAAGCAGTGGAAAGTATTCAGTCGCGTATGAAGCTCTGACCGTTGCCCAATCTCCATAACACATTTGATAATAACGATTTAGGGTGTGCATTGTCGCGAGTGGCCCGGATTTCGGGCGCGACGACAGGCTAAACCTGTGTCCCACAATATTTTGTGTATTCCGCAGAAATCGTGTACAATAGCAAGCATAGGAAGAGTTTGCTTGTCGAGGGCGTGGAGGTGCAACTTTCGTGCCCCGGCGGATATTTCTATGGAGTGGTGGAAGCAAGTTTGAACCCCTCGATTGGATTTGCTACCATCTGTTGCTTTGCGCCCAAAAGCAACTTAACCGCCAAGCATATGTAGAGGAGGAGGAGTGACAAAGATGAAGCGCATGCGGAATGGTGGGATCGTAGTGTTGACCTTGGCTTTGGCGTTGGCCGTGGCCAGCGGGTGCGCCCGTAAAAAAAAGCAGGAGCCTATCTCCCCTAACCTGGGCGACTCGAGTACCAGTCGCGGCCCGGAGGAGACGACGGGACGGGGGCTGCCGGACATCGACCAGGAAAGCCTGGTATTTGGCCCGGCGGGTGTGAAACCGATTTATTTTGACTATGACAGTTACGCATTGCGGCCAGACGCGTTGGCAACCCTGAAGACCAATGCGGAGGTGTTGGCGCAGGCTCCGAACGTCATCATCCAGATCGAGGGTCATTGCGACGAGCGCGGCACGCAGGAGTACAATCTTGCGTTGGGCGAGCGGCGGGCATTGGCCACACGAGACTACCTGATGCGCCTTGGAATCAGCGGCGACCGCATGATTACAATCAGCTATGGCGAGGAAGCGCCGGTCGATCCGGGCCACAATGAAGCGGCCTGGGCGAAGAACCGGCGGTGCGAATTTAACAAGGCGAGCCGTTAACACCGGAAGGAATCGAATCATGCGCGGGCTGGGTCATGTGGCGGCGGGCGCGAGCATCCTGCTCGCGGCCGGGTGCGCGACGACGGGCACGAGTTCGGAGCAAGTTGCGAACTCCGTGTACGCGACGCACCGGATTGTCAAGGGACTCGAAACGGACCTTCAGGCCCGGGTCGAGAAGCTGAACCAAACCACAGCAGACCTGACGGCCAAAGTGGAAGCGAGCGACGTGGCCACGCGACAGCTTCAGTCGTTGATGGAAGAAAACCAAGCCAAGTTGAATACGCTTCAACAGAGCATTGATCGCCTTTCCAGGGTGGTATTCGAGCAGTCCGGTCGGTCGGTCGGCGGGATTCAGGCCGAGCAATCGACGGTCGTGCCTCCGGGCGGATCGCTGAATCCGCCCGCTCCGCCGGGGATGAGTCCGCCCGCGGCGCCGCAGAGCACGATACCCGGAACAACGACGCCTCCTTCGCAGCCGGCGGGTACCGCGTCAAATGCGCTCGAGGATTACAACCGGGCCCAGGAGAGCTTTCTAAACGATAACTTTGAGCTGGCCCTGCAGCAGTACAATGCGTATCTCCAGCGATACCCGACGGCGGAAAATGCGGCCAACGCGCAGTATTGGAAAGCGGAGTGCTATAGAAAACTGGGCCAGTGGGAGCAGGCGGTCCGGGAGTTTGAGACCGTGCGGACGACCTACCCGCTCAGTCGGAAGGTCCCGCAGGCGATGTTGAACCAGGCAGAGTGCCATCTCCGCCTGGGGCAGTCGCAACGGGCAATCGAGTTGCTGACGCAGTTGTCGACCAATGAGAAGTTCGCGACAGACGCCGCATCCGAACAGGCGCGCACGCGACTGAGGGAGTTGCAGGGTCAATAGCCCCTTCGTTTTGGAGTGTGACGTAAGAAGCGCGAAGAGGAAGTCCTCTTCGCGCTTCTTCATTGTCGTGCTTCGGGACTGATTAACTGCCGAAATCGCCGACGTGGTGCGACATGATAAGCAGATCGTGTGTGCGGCCTTTGCGATCTTTTACCCAGTCGGTGAGAAGGGCCTCGGCGCGGAACCCGAGGTCCTCGAACAACTGCCGAACAAACGGCTGGTCTGCAGCCATCTGTACAAACAGCCGCTCGAGTCCCTTTTCCTTGGCGAGTTGAAACATCTCGACGGCCAGCCTGCGCCCAAGGCCCATCCTTCGCCGGTCGCTTCTCACAAGGATCCGAACCTGTCCGAGATGGCGGGTCCACAAGGTTTCTTCAAAGTGCAAGTTTCCGTATCCGACAAGCTCCCCGTCATCCATGGCGAGGACGCTGATGGTCCGTCCTGCCCGAATGTGGCGAATCCACTCGTCCACCACCTCGCCCTTCGTGATGTCGAGCCGCAAGAACATCAGGTCGTCTTCCGGAAGCGAATTGGTGAACCCCAGCACCCCGTCCCGATCTTCCGGACACATCAGGCGAAACGTGATCTCACGGCCATCTATCACGTCCGTCCATGGATAAGTCCGTTGGGTTTGGGCCACGTCAGACACGAAAAATACCCTCCCTCTTCGCCCGCCGCTTCATCGATCGTTCGGCCGGGTCTTCCGCTCCTCCCGCTGTGAACGCGTTTCCGCGTGGCGGTCTGCCGCTATGCGGCCGCGGTCGGGACCGCCTTCTTTTGCCGCACGGCAGGGGCCTGTTTTTTCGGCTTCTCGACGGCCTTGGGCTCGGCCATGCGCTTGCAGAATTCGGTAGACAGATCAAACGTCGTGTCGACCGTTTTCCTCACGTCGTGACGGCTGCGCTTCATCGCGTGCACCCATTCGCTCACGACCTGTTTGCCTTCCTTCGGCAGCCACTTCACGTGGTCCACCGACTTCAGCAGCAATTTGTCGGTGCGCTCGACCACCTTGCCGACGCCGTCGGCCGCACGGTCGAAGGCTTTCTTTTCCCAGCCAAGGACGCGGACGGCCGCCTTGGCCGCACGTTGCCGGGCGGTGAGTCTCTTCTGCTTTTTCATCTCATTTCCCCCCAAAATATTGCCTGGGGTACTCGATGTCCCCCAACACTTCTATTATAGCACTCCCTGTTCCGGTTTCATCATTTTACGAAAGGTAATCCACCCGGCTTTCGCGACCGGCGCGCGGGCGGATGGCCTACGGCGTAGAATGCCTGCGGCCGGGTTGACTCCTGCCCGGCACTACTCTAAAGTCAAGTCCCTCAACCGCGGCCCTCGGAACAGGGGTATGTACACTGACTCTCCGCCCCCCGGTCCAAATCGCAGGACTCCGTGGGGCGATTTTTTCGAGATCATCAAGGGTCCGCCAAAATTCTGGAGGCGAATTGCCCTCGATTACGGCGACATATCGGTGTTCCGAGTTTGGCGTCGCCGCGTCTATCTGCTTAACCATCCCGACTACATCAAAGACCTGCTGGTCAGCCACCATAGGAAATACACGCGGGGACGTGGCGGATTGGCGCGACACTTCTTTGGGAGCGGTCTGTTTTTCGCCTGGAACGCCGAGTCCCACCGCGTGCGCCGCCGGATGATGCAGCCCGCCTTCCACGCGCAGCGCCTCTCGCGATTTGCCGGCCTCGCCGCAAGGAGAACCGCCGAGATGGCGCGGCGATGGCTGGAGCCGCCGCACGCAACGCGCCCCATCGATGTGTCGCGAGAATTCGCACTCCTGGTGCTTGGTCTCAGCGCCAAAATGCTCTTTGACGAAGACATCGAAAAGGACCCCCGGGGACTGGCCAGGACCGTCATCGATTTTCATTTCCGGTTCAAGGCCATCACGAAACCATTGTCTATTCTGTTCTGGTTTGCGCCCACACCTGCAAAGATCTCGTTTGTGCTGTCCCTGCGCAAACTGCACCGTCAAATCGATGAGTCCATCCGAAATCACCGGTTGCGCGGAGGGGATTACGACGACATCCTTACGAGTCTCATCAGGGCGCGCGATGAAACCGGCGCGGGCATGTCGGACCGGGACCTGCACGATGAGATGTTGGGGTTGCTCGTTGCGGGTCAAGACCCGACGACCAACGCCTTGACGTGGACCATGTTTCTGCTCGCCCGGCATCCGCAGGTCGAGGAGCGCCTGATGGAAGAGGTGGATCGCGTGCTGGGCGGGCGCGAGGTCACGCCGGAGGATGTTCCGAAGCTCGAATATACTCGGCGTGTATTCGCCGAGTCCATGAGGCTGTTTCCACCGGTCCATCTGGTTTCACGAGAGGCGTTGGAAGCGCACACGTACGGCGGCGTTTCGGCCCCCGCGGGGGCGGTCATCATGGCAAGTACCTTTGTGACCCACCGCGATGGAAGATTCTTCCCCGATCCCGAACGGTTCGACCCCGATCGTTGGGCGCCCAGCGGGGAGGAGCAATGCCCGCGCTACGCCTATTACCCATTTGGCGGAGGTCCCCGCGTCTGTATCGGAGAGTCTGCCGCATGGATGATAGGAGTAACCGTCATTGCGACGATCGCGCAGTTCTGCCGGCTGCGTCTCGTTAGCGATCAGGGCATTCCATTCGCTCCGATGTCTTCGGGTCCCAAGGGGGGAATGCCCATGCGGGTCGAGAAAAGAGATGCCGCCGAGACAGCCCTCCCTCCATCGTAACTTTCGATGGAAATCGAAACCGATCCCGGCTTGCGCGGCACGATCCTCGACGCGCGTTCGAAATGCTCTGGGGAACGTGTGCACAAGCGGGCTAGCCCGCATTCCTCACCAGTCGCTCCCGTCATCGGGAGCGACTGGTGAGAAATGCTCAGGAGATAGCATAGAAGTCAATCGGGTGAGGATTTTTCACACCAACAGCCCGT
>BTUX01000283.1:0-5681 GCA_045863315.1 Candidatus Hydrogenedentota bacterium
GGGCTCTGCTCGATGCGCAGAGCCGTCTATGAAGTGATTAGCTGTCGAGACTGCCGTCGCCGTTCCGGTCGATACCGAGCAGGCCATCCGGCAGGAGGGGTCCGGTCCAGAAGCCCCACCACTTCTCGATGATCAGGCCGATGACAACGACGATGTCCGTCCACTCATTGATTTCAAAGATGTTTCGCGGCACCTGGTACGCGGCGGCCGGAAGCGCCTTTGAAACGCGACCGATATGTTTCATAATCCTCGAACCTCCTTCATTGGTCAGTTCCGCGGAAAACGTGTACTCATGACCCCGTCCCCGCTCGGGGCGGGGATTGTGGGCACATCATCGCCCTCGCCGGTCGGGAGAAGGCGTCCGCTGGCTACACGTCGCGCGGATCCAGGGTGCCGTTGGTAATCCAGAGTTGATTGATATACGTGGCTTTGGCGCCGCTGGAAATGAGTTCGCCGAACTTGGTGAACCACCCCCACCAGTAGGCGGGGGCCGGCGCGGCCTTCGTGATTCTACGAACGTGTTTCATGTTGAATGACCCTTTCGCGAAACTCTCCCATTGCACAGTGCGATGGGTTTTCGTCTTCCAACTGTTGTGAACAGGAGTTAGTTCGCGGAAGCCTTGGAATGGATAGATGCTGGAGCTATCCCCTCCCGGTCTCCTTCCGCAAGGCAAACTCTTTGCCGTATCTCCGAACTTCCTAGCTCTGCCACCAATTGTCGATCAAGGACACAAGCCAAAACGCCTGCTGATTGCGCAGCTTAAGCGGTCCGAAGATGTTCTTCAGCTCGACCCACGCCACCTGCTCGGCAGCGACAGGCCTGTTGGTCGACAGCACCTTTACATGCTTCATATGGCGATTCACCTCCCTTCTCCTTCCGTCTTTGTCGTTGCGTTCCCAACTGGTCGGGAGTACAGACTCCAACCCCCTCTATTGTGAACGAATTGAACCAATTATGCAAGTCCTTCCGCGGGCCCCGCTGGCGAGGCGACTTACCGGGCGTTTTGCGCGACGCTCTCCGGTACGGTCAAGTCCCCGTTCTGCAAGATTAGACCGGCCAGCATATTCCAGAATTCGACGCTCTCTTGGCTCAGTAAAATTGAGTTAAACAACTCGAAAAACCCGCTGAGCTCGCTGATGCGTTGGGTCACACTCTGTGTCGTCGCGGTCAAATCGGATATGTCGTCTGCGTCGCCGCTCAACGTAAAGAGTTGTTCCAAGACATCGATTGCCTGGGCCTGCAACTCAAGCCCGGCCATCTGCTCCTGCGAGAAGGCCGCCCCCGCTTCCACCTGCTGGCCGAGTCGCTCGACTGCCTGAAGAATCCGCTCGGCTGTCGCAAGGTCGTTTGCGGCCAAAAATTCTCGACCGTATTCTATCAGATCGCGCCCTAGATCGCAAAGAAATTCATACTGTTCCGTCCCTCCGGTGAACGCGGCCAAGGCCTTGGCCGCCTCCTCGCTCATGCCTCCCGCGATCAGAAACTCCGCCTTGATCTGCGCCGCTTTCAGCGCATATGCACTCGCCTGCCCCAGGGACTCCGCGGCGGCCAGGAGCTGCAGCGCCACTTCGATGTCGCCCTGCTCCAGCCGGGCCCGCGCTTCCACGTAATAAGGCAGCGCGTTGTTCGGGTCAAGGCCGCGAAGCTGCTCCGCTACGTGGGCCGCCTCGGCGCGTTTCTCCGGCGCCGGATCTTCCGCATACGATTCCGCCAGCGCCAGACGCGCATGAGGGTCTTCCGGCATTTTGCCGACGGCCGTCAGAAGGAGCCGTTGGGCCTCCGCGCCCTTGATGGTTTCGGCGGCGGCGAGCATGATGGTGGGCGTGGCGTCGGGCGCCAGCGCCAGCTCGAGTGCGCGATCCTTCTTGAGAGTCGCCCACTGCCGTAGTTTGTCCATGCCGGTGCCGCCCGAAGCAACCTCGCGCCGCGCGGCGACAATCGGCTCGATTCCGGCGTTCAGGTCAATGTCGGGCGACTTCGTGGCTTCCAACTCACTGGCGACGGGCCTCACGTTTGCGGTCCGGAGCAATTCCTCGCGACCCTGGTCCAGTTTGATTAGGCTTTCGGCAAGGGGTGCGGGCACGCCGGTCGGCGCACGCGAAGACTCGACTGGGGACGGCCCCGCGCCGCCATACGGCGCCGTGGGCGTGCCGGATCCGGGTCGGAAGAAGACATATCCGATTCCCAAGACGATGATCACGGCCGCCGCGAGCGGGCCGTACCAATTGAGAGCGCCGCTTGACTTGCGTTCGCGGGGCTTCAGTGGGACAGGCTGGGACGGTGCGGGAAGGTTTTCGATACCGGCCAGCACATCGTCCACGATATCGATTTCGGGGAGCGAGGCGACGGCCTCTCGGCCCATCGCATCCAGATCGCGGTAGGCTTGCTGCATCCACTCGAGTTCGCGGCGGTAGACCGCGTTCGAGGCGATTTCCCGCTCGACGCGTTCCTTTTCCTCGGGGCCAAGCGCGCCCTCGAGGTACGCCACGAGGTCTTCGTGGAGCCTATGCTGCTCCCCAGTGTTCACAAGTCGTCCTTCGTCGTCACATAGACGGACCGCAGTGATTTCAAAATCCGATGGAGCCGGGTCCTGACGGCCCCTTCGGTGCTGCCGATTACCTCGGCGATGTCCCGCGCCTGCATGCGCTCGAAGAAGCGCATGGTGACAATCTCGCGCGACTCCTGGTCCAGCGTGGCAAGCGCCTCAGCCAGCAGCGCGCGCCGTTCCGCGGCCATGAGATTCTGATCGGGGCCGTCCGCGGGCGATTGCAGGAGCCCGCCCGACTCCTCTCTGGCGCTGCTCGCGTACTCCTCGAGAGACTCGATGGGCACCGTCTTCCTGCGTTTCAACTCGTTCAGGCAGAGGTTGCGAGCGATGCAAAGCAGCCACGGCCTGAACTTGCGGCTGGCGTCGAACCGGCCTCGCGCCACGTAGACCCGAATGAAGGTCTCCTGGGACATCTCTTTGGCCCGTTCGACCTCCCGCACGTAGTGTAGACAGAATCTGAAAATGTCGTTCTGATACCGGCGCACCAGTTCCGTCAAAGCCTCTTGTCGGCCTTGACTGAGAAGAGACATCAGCTCTTCATCACTTGGAACCGCCGTGTTCAAGCGGTAACCCTGCTCCGGTAAGGGTTTACGCCTGAATCGCAGAGCGGTCGCCGCATTCCGAACTCGTTGATACTACCGCTGATGGGCGCAAACATCACAACAATCCTCGCAGAATTCGCAGTCCGGGGCCGCCCTTCGCTCCGAGTGGAACCCGCCCCTGCGACTTCCCCTCGCTTTCGAGTCAAAAGGCCCACCAAATCCCCATGCTTTACACCTCGACTCAGTGTAAGGCACCAATCGCAAAAAACGCAAAGGAACTGCTCCGCGTTGGAAAACAAGCCGGGCTCCCAGTAGACTGATTGCGCTATGCGAAGACGCGAATTCATGGCGGCGACCGTAGGCGCCGTCGCTTCGGCTGTTGTCGGGAGACATGCGGCGGATGCTGCCTCGACGAGCGGCCGGCTTCCACAGCGCTTGCCGCGATGGAGGGGGTTCAATCTGTTGGAAAAATTTATCGCGGAACACAAGGCCCGCTTTGTTGAGACGGATTTCGCATGGATGGCGGAATGGGGATTCGATTTTGTCCGGCTCCCTATGGATTACCGGTGCTGGGCGCGACAGGACGAGTGGAGCCGGATCGACGAGGAGGAACTGAAGCAGATTGACGAAGCCGTGCGATTCGGGGAGACGTACGGCGTCCACGTGTCCCTGAGTTTTCACCGCGCGCCGGGCTATTCCGTGAATCCGAACCCGCCGGAACCCGTTTCGCTCTGGCGGAACGAAGAAGCGCAGGAGGCGTTCGCCGAGCATTGGCGAACCTTCGCGAAGCGGTATCAAGGCATCCCGAATGAGCGCGTCAGTTTCAATCTGGTGAATGAACCGTCGCAGGTCCCTGAAGACGTATACGTGCGCGTGGCGTTGCGCGCGATCGAAGCCATCCGGGACGCGGACCCCGATCGCTTGATCATTTCCGACGGACTCCAATGGGGGCGGCAGCCGATCCACGGACTGAGCAGCCACGGCATCGCGCAGAGCACACGCGGGTATGATCCGATGCCGCTCACGCATTACAAGGCGGGATGGGTAGAGGGCGCGATGAACTGGCCGGAACCGGAGTGGCCCCTGACCGCGAACAGCACGACGTGGGACAAGGAACGGCTGCGCGTGACGCGAATTGCGCCGTGGTTGGAGGTGGCGGCGAAGGGCGTCGGCGTGCACGTGGGCGAATGCGGGGCATTCAACTCGACCCCGCACCACGTCACGCTCGCGTGGCTTCGCGACAATCTGGAACTATGGAAGGAGGCGGGATGGGGCTGGGCGTTGTGGAATTTCCGCGGGGCCTTCGGCGTTCTGGACTCCCAACGATCCGACGTGCACTACGACGATTTTCGCGGCCATGCCCTGGATCGCCAAATGCTGGACTTGCTCCGCGCGAATTAGGAGCGCTTGTTGCCACCGCGTGGATAAGGAGTCGGCACGCCTGTTGCCGGAATCCACGCAGGGGGAATTGAAGGCATGTTTGTGTCGCTCGTGCTCCTTGTCGCCTCGCTGGTGGTGCTCGCCGTCGGGGCGGAGCTACTCGTTCGCGGCGCCGTTGTAATTGCCAAAGGGGTGGGCGTCTCATCGTTCTTTATCGGTCTTACCATCGTCGGGTTCGGCACCAGCACGCCGGAACTCGCCACCGGTCTGAATGCCGCGCTGAACGGCCTGTCCGATATCAACATGGGAAACGTCGTCGGTTCGAACATATTCAATATCGCGCTGATCCTCGGCGTTACGGCGGTCCTTTCGCCCATTCCCGTCAATACGCGTGTCGTTCGCGGCGAAGTGTGGATCGTGATCCTCACCTCGTTCATCCCCTTCCTCGCGGTATTCACCTCCGGTCGTATTACGCGGGCAGAAGGACTGTTCATGCTGGCCGGACTCATCGTCTACCTTGTGCGAGGCTATCGGCTGGGACGGGCAGAGAGCGAATCAATTGGCGAGAGCGTCGAGCAGGAAATCGAGGCGGAACTGGCCGTCGCCGCGAGTGGGTGGAAGAATCACGTCCTTGTCAATTTGGGCATCGTCGTCGTGGGATTGGTGTTGCTGGTCTTCGGTTCGGACCTTTTGGTGGGTTCATCGGTCGCCATTGCGCGAATGATCGGCGTTTCCGAACTGGTGATTGCCCTCACTATCGTCGCGGCCGGCACCTCGTCTCCCGAACTTGTCACCTCTCTCGTTGCCGCTTACCGCAAACAGTCCGACATCTCCGTCGGCAACATTCTGGGCTCGAACATCTTCAATATTCTCGGCATCCTCGGTATCACCTGTACCATTCAGCCGCAGCACGTCAGCCCGCAAGTGCTGTGGGTGGATACTCCGCTGATGATCGCGCTGAGCATCGCGTGCTTGCCGATCATGATGAGCCACCACCGAATCAGTCGCCTGGAAGGGTTTGTGCTGCTCGCGGCGTACGTAGTGTATCTGATCGCCCTGTTCACCGTGGCGCCCGCATGGTTTCCGGCAAGACCCTAATCGCCGGATAAGAAAAGCCTCGTTGGCGGAATCTTGTTGTCTCCATGGGGTATAGATGGAGTGCACGCACAGCAAGCGCAACACCAACGAGGTGAGCATGATGATACGGCAA
>BTUX01000284.1:0-5597 GCA_045863315.1 Candidatus Hydrogenedentota bacterium
ATTCAGGGACCCAGACGCGCTCTTCATAGCGCTCTCCGGACTGTGTAATGACGGTCCGAGTTTCCCAGTGGCCGCGCTGGGCCGTGCTGGTAGGTTGCTGCTGGGTCGTGCGGCGCGAACGGTTCTCGTCGACCTTGTCGCCGATCAGCGCACCGGTCAGTGCGCCGAGGCCGGCGCCGATCAGCGCGCCTTCACCCGACTTGCCGTCCACCTGGTTGCCGATGATGGCGCCGGCGCCCGCACCCAGCAAACCGCCGGCTACAGCACCTTGCTGAGTTGGGGTAGTCTGGCATCCAACCACCGCCATAGCGAGCACGAGGGCAGCGGCCATTCCACCTACACCAATCCTCTTCATCGTTACCTGTCCTTTCTGCCTTGGGCTCTCGTTAAACAGTGTACCACATCCAAAGTACCACTACCTGAACCCGATATACCTAGACAAGCGGGCACGCAGAAATATTCAAAGTCGAGTTCCATAATGTTGTTATCCCACTCAGACAAAATGGGTTGCAACTCGGGAGAAACACGTGTTCGGGGGGTAGAAAAGTTGCACAGGATTTGAACAACAGATAACGAATCTTAGATAAATGCGAAATTCGTAAAAAGACCGGGGAGTGCGCCCGGATTCTTACTCGGCGTCAGACGAAGAGTCCGCATCAAACCCGTCTGGACTGGCAAACTCGATGCCGGCCGGTATCAATGGCAAATTCGGCAGCGCCCATTCCCCTCCATGCACAAACTCGACTGTCCCATCCAGCCACAGCACGTTACCACCCCCTGGAACGTGATTGAACTCGCCACCGCGCCAGTTTGGGCTGGGGCCCAAGTCCTTTACGGGAAAGGTCAGGTCCCACATAACCGGCACGCGGGGTATTCCATATGCGGGACCCGGCAGGGTAATTGGGGCGGTTGTGTATGCGCCGAAATAGTCGTAGCTGCTCCGGAGACTGTGTTCCGCGCCGATGCGCGTATTCAATGGTAACAAGGCGCCGGGTGGCAGTCCCCGTTCATCGTTCTTCCCCGCGTAGTAAGATGCCGGATTTGGATCGGAGGGACAATTCAGATTTCTGAGATCTACGATGTAATCGCCGGCCAACCCCAGGAGACAGTCAGCATTGTTGTTTCCGCCGCTCCAGGGGAGGGCGTTTCCATTTTCCTGGGCGTACATGTGGAGGGCGAGCCCCAATTGCGCCAGGTTCGCCATACAACTGGTTCGTCTGCCCGCCTCGCGCGCACGCGCGAGGGCGGGCAAGAGTATCGCGGCAAGTACGCCGATAGTAGCTATGACGGAAAGTAGTTCGAGAAGTGTGAATCCTCGTTTCGCCCCGCGCACACTGTGATAGCGTCTCATCGTTTCTTCACCTCGACCCACCGAACGACGCGAAAGGCGCCAGTCGATTCGGGAACTGCGTCAACGAGTATCTGGGTGTGTCCGGTCCCGACATCGTCAAGCGACGCCGACGATACAATCTCGTAGCCGTTGACTCTCGCGGATTGTCGTACTTCAACCGAAAATGCGCCGTCACCCAACGGTGTGCCGTTCTCGCCGGCGTACGCGGAGCCGTTCGTCCGCAGTTCCACCAATGCTTTTTCCACCCCTGCTTCCGCGATATACCGGCGTTCGACTTCCCGGTTGACGTCCTGGAAATAGTCGATGCTATGGTTAAGAAGCGTGAGCAACCCCGTGGCGAGCATAGTGACGACGAGCAGATACATCACAGCCACGAGAAGCGCCGTGCCGCGCGCATCGCAAACGCTGTGGGGAACTGAGCGCCAGGTCATGGGAATATCCCTTCCCGCAATCGCGGCGCCGCGGACATCGTGTTGGGTTGAGAGTCGCGCTTCTTAAGCGCCGCCTGCTTCGGTTGTATTTGCATGGTGATCAGGCGCGAGGTTTCCGGATAGGGCGAGTCGTAGACAAATCGCACATCAGCGACGACAAGCGGATACGACGTGATGCCCTCAACGTGCTCGGCGCCGTCCTCCATTCGGACATGCCATCGCTGAATCCGCTCGCCTCCGAACGTCCCGAACACGATAAACTCGCGCGCGCCGGTATCCGCGCCGCCGCCCGCCATCCGCAACACGAGTGTGGACGGCCCCGATCGAAACCTGCCCACCTCCGCGGCTACGCCGTTGCTCGCTCGCACCGCCTGAGCAAACGCTCCCTGGATGGATTGTAGGGCCCTCATGGACTCGAGCGTCTGAACGCCAAGCGCCGACAGACGCGAACTTTGAACGAATACGCCCGTGGCCAAATTGACGATAATGGCCAGTACGAAGAAGTAGCCAAGCAATTCGATGAGCGTGGCGCCGAGGTCTTCTGCGATTCCCCGTGATTCGCGCCGCAAAAATAGTTCGCCTCTTGTTCCGTCTGTCCGCTTCATGGTCTTCGTTCTCCAATCAGCGTGGTCATCGACTTTTCGATGCGTCTGGCGTTTTCGCCGATCCAGGTGACGGTTGCCGAGACGCGCCGGAGCGAATCCGGGTGTTCGGGTTCCGCCGAGATGACAACCCGTGCCGCCACATGCGCAAGCCGGTCCAATTCCGGCGTGGAACTTATGAACCCCCGCTCGCCGGGAACAAGTTGGTCGAACGGCGCCGCGCGAAGGGTTTCAAGCTCGTTCTGGACGGCGCGCACTGCCACATTGATCTCGTTGATCGCCGCAGTCCGATCCAGACAAAACCTGAAGAGCTGGAATGCGCCAAAGATCCCTACGGAAACGACGAACACAGCCGCAATCAATTCAAGGTGCGTCGTTCCCGCCGAATCACGCGACCACGCGGGCCGACCTTTGCCTCGCGTGCTCACAAACATCACCGGCACTCCCGCGTCGGCAGGACCCGACGCAGTTCTTCGACCGTCGTCATGCCTGCTTTCACCGCGGCGCGACCGCTCTCCTCGATCGATACCATTCCGCGCCGCAGCGCCGCGTCATTCAGCACCGAAGTCCGCGCGCGCGACAAGACGAGGTCCGCCATTTCCTCGTTCATCGTCAACAGCTCGCCCAGCGCGGTCCGGCCTGAGTATCCAATGCCGTTGCACGCACCGCATCCCGCGCCTTTTCGTTGCGTCCGCAGGTCGTCCAGTCCGTAACACGCCGCTAATTCAGGGTCGGCTTCACAAGGTGCGGCACATCGCGGACAGGTCACGCGAACGAGCCGCTGTGCAAGCACTCCAGTCACCGACGAAGCGACAAGGAACGGTTCGATGCCCATATCGAGCAGACGGGTGAAAACGCCCGCCGCCACGCCGCTGTGAATCGTGCTGATGACGAGGTGCCCCGTCAGGCCGGCCTGAATGGCGGTGCGCGCCGTATCGGCGTCGCGAATTTCTCCAACTACGATCACTTCGGGGTCCTGACGCAGCAGGGAACGCAGGGCGGCCTCGAAACTCAGGCCTGAATGCGGGCTTAATTCCGTCTGGGCGATCCGATCAAGACGATACTCGACCGGGTCCTCGATCGTGACGACATGCGGAATGGGGGAACGGTGCGCCAACAGTTCACGCAGCAGCGCGTAAATCGTTGTGGTCTTGCCGCTCGAACTCGGTCCGGTCAGCAACAGCGTGCCTTGCGGTCGCCGTACGATATCTCGCAAGCCCCGTGCAATGTCCAATCCGAAACCAAGTTCGTCAAGATCGAACCGATGGTGCGCCGAATCCAGGACGCGTATGACAACCCGTTCACCATTGACCGTCGGAAATGTCGACACCCTCAACGCCTTGTTACAGGGCGTCGCCTCCGCGTCGATGCGCCCGTCCTGCGGGATGTCGCACTGATAGGAAATCAATCGCGCCAGAATTTTTGTGCGCGCCACAAGCCGGGCGTGATGCTTTCTCGGCAACTGCGCCACGTCGTGAAGGATTCCGTCGACGCGAAACCGGAGGGCGAGGCAGTCCTGCCACGGCTCGAGATGAAGATCGCTTGCGCGATAAAGAATCGCCTGCCGAAGCGCGAAATCCAGGGCGTCGACGGCGCCCGATTCGGCATCCCCCTCGAGCGCCGCGATCAAGGCATTCCCGATCGCCTCGAACGGCAGCGGGCCATCGCTCGAGTGCGGATCGACCCGCTCCTCCCGTGAAATTACTTTTAGTATTCGCGTCATTTCGGGTCCATTCCTACCTGTTCGCTACAATGATTCCAACAAGGCCATGTACATGTGCGCCAGACTTCCGAATGCGGCAAGCAACACGAGCAACGTGATACCCCCCAACGCGAAGACGCCAAGGGGTCCGACTACGTCGAGAATCATTTTGATCGTCTTGACGACGTCCCGCCGATATAGCGCCGCCGTGCGTGTCAACGTTTCCGGCAGGCGCCCCGCACTTTCGCCCAGTGCGACCATGGCCCGGAACGAAGCAATGAAACGTCGATCCGCAGCGACAGCGTGTGTGAGCGACATGCCCGTGCGCACGCGATCGGCGGTTCGCGCCAAGGCACTTCGGTATGGCCGGTCGACGGTCAATGCGGCGCAGTCTTCCAGCGCTTCGTCAAGGGGAATACGCGCGGCCAGCAATCGTCCTAGCACGCTCGATATGGCGGTGAGATTGGCCTTCGCGGCGGGCTCGCGGAGCACCGGCACGTACAGAAGGCCGGTCCGGATTGCGCTGCGCAAACTTCGACCAATGCCGGATTGCCGGGGAAACATCAGCATCTTGATTGTTGCGATACTGAATACGATGGCAAGGCTTACGAATGCAGGTTCGCGGAGCCACCGATGGTTCCAGACTTCTTGCAATCGTGTCACCCAGCCCGGCTGAACGCCAAAGTCCTTCAGCGTCTCCAGGTACTCAGGGAGGATATATGTCAAGAGGAATGCACCGACCGACGCCTGAAAGATCAACACGAACGCGAGATATGCGATCCAGCCCCGCAAGGTCGCACGCGCCGCTTCGGTTTCGCGAAGGTAGTCCACGGTTTCCCGAAGCGCGGTCACGAGAGTTCCGCTGGATTCTCCCGCCCGCACCACGTCTATATACCAGGCGGGAAAAAACCGCGGATAGTTTGACATCGATTCCGACAGCGATTGCCCCGACCCGAGATCGTCCCGTAGGGAGAACAGGATTTGAGCCAACCGGAACGATGGCGCGTCCGATGCGGCGACCTCCAGACCTTCGGTGAGCGGCGCATTGCACCGCACGATCGTGGCAATAAGACCCGTCACCAGAAGTTGATCCTTGCGCAGGTGCCGGTAATTGAAGTAGCGGGGTCCGCGCCACCGTCGCCGTGGACCGTATACATGTCCTCGGCGCGATACGCCCGAAAACAAGTCAAAGTCGAATAGAAAGTCTTTCCAGTTCATTATCTGCTTATCGCATCTGCAAGGGTGAAGATCGGTAGATAGATCGAAATGATCACGCTCGAAACAATCACGGCGAGGACAACGATCAGCGCGGGAGGCAGCGCATTCAAGTACACCCAGCCGTAGTGCCGGTAGCGCTGTTCGGACGTGTCCGCCAGTTCCTTTATCGTTTGATCGATTTCGCCCCGCTCCTCACCGACGCTTACAAGCCAGCAAAACAATCGACCGAAGTAACCTGCGGCCTCATACGAACGCGACAGCGGTTGACCCGTCTCGACGGCACTGACCACCTC
>BTUX01000285.1:0-5594 GCA_045863315.1 Candidatus Hydrogenedentota bacterium
GTTCTCGCGCGCATGGCCCAGCGACGCGATCACCAGGATAACGAAGAGCACCGCATACGACGGTTCATTCGCGGCGGCCAGTCCGGCAGCCAGATTGCCCGCGAACAACCAGCCCAACCGGCCCGTCCGGAACGAGATCGACAAGAGCAGCGCCGCGCCGAGCATCAACAACACCGACAAGGCCGCCGGAGACGAATCCACGACTGCAAACTGAACGACAGGGGTGCATGCGAACGGCAACCCTGCCATCGCCCCGAACAACGTGGCCGCCGACGGACGGACCTTTCCCTGCAGGTGTAGCGCACACAGCGAGGCCAGAAGTCCGCACGAGGCCGCGCACAGTATGAGTGCCAGCGCCGTCGTAGTCCAGGCGTCGTCAGCGGGTGAAACGGCAAGGGCAAGTTGGTTGGACCACAAGGACAACAACGGTATTCGGTACGGAAAGTTCGGGTCGAGGTAGGCGCCCTGCCACGGTCCGAGTCCAATACCCTCGCCGACTCGGGCCGCAAGCGCGGCCGCCCCGGCGAAAACGCCGAGCAGGCCCGCTCCGATCATCGGCCGGAGAAGTAAGGCTTCCGAGTCGTCCCCAGGCACGGCACCCTCGCTTCCGGGACGCTCGGAGGGTCCTCGAGCGGAGTCGGTGTCAGAAGTGATGGTATCAGTTGACACGACCGGTTCTTACTTTACGAAATCCGCCTTAGCCCCCACCAGTCTAACACATACGGCGGCCATCCGTGAATGGTGGCAATATCGCGCGAGCATGGCTGACCACCCTCCACTGTGGCGACGGCGTTACCCGATTCGCGTTCCAACTAAGGAAAGAGTTTGGGCAGGAGTGCCCTTTTTGGGGCGCAAGCTCCTGCCCAAATGTCAATCCAGATTGACGTGCGCTACGCGGTCGGCTCTTCGTCAGCACAGCCGAGCAACTCAAGGATATTGACCTCGACGCCAAAGAAGGCGAGGAGCTGCTCGATGATGCTGAAGAGCGGGGCCAGCGGCTCAAGGAAAGCGCAAAAGTCGAATCCTTGGTCCGCCTTCGCGGGTACAGAGTTGCGCGTCATATGAAGTTCCTCCTTTTTGATTGACGACACTCGCACAACGGTACAATTTGCACATTATAACGTTACAGGGGTATTTTGTCAATAATTTACCTAGCCCCATTATTACACACAAAAGGTTTTCCAAGCCTTTTCCCAGCTTTTCTTTGCGATCCAACCCAGCCACAAAGTATCCTATTGCCTTTCGGCTGCTGTTGCCCAAGCACCACCCGAGGAGCCGTCCAACCATGCGCGTAACGTTGGGGATTAATACCGGTTTTGCGATCAATCGCTTTCCCGAACCCGAGGATTGGGTTACCGTCGTGGCCCGGGAGCTTAAACTGGACACGATCCAATTTACCGCCGACCTTCTAAACCCGTTTCTTCCCGCTGGAATTGTCGAGCGGCAAGCTGCAAGGATTCGCGACCTCTGCGAATCAAACGGAATTCGTGTCCAAACCACCTTTACGTCGGCGTTCACCCGCGTGAACCATTTGCTGCATCCCGACGCCGAAATCCGGCGGGTGTGGATAGACTGGTTCAAGCGGTTCTTCCGTTTGTCCCGTGCCTTGGGGGCCGAGGGCTCAGGAAGCCATTTCGGGATTTTGTCGGTTCGAGACAATTCCGATCCCCAAACGCGGGAGCGGCGGATAGGGGAGGGGGTCGCGGCGTGGCGGGAATTGGCGGAGTATGGCGACTCGATTGGTCTGAGGTATCTGCTATTTGAACCGATGTCCGTGCCCCGGGAAATCGCGGAGACCATTCCGGCGACTCAGGATATTCTGCGACGTTGTGAGGACGGATTCCCTATACCGATGCGCTTGTGCCTGGACGTAGACCACGGAGATCTGCAGTCCGCCGATCCGCGGGACACCGATCCCCATGCGTGGATTCGGGCGTTCGGGAAGGTGTCACCGTGCATTCACATCAAGCAAAGCCTGCGCGACAAAGGGGGGCATTACCCGTTCACGGCCCAATACAACGAGCAGGGAAAGATTGTGCCCGAGGAGATTCTCGCATCGATGCGCGAGGCGGGAATGGAGGATTGCACGCTCCTGCTCGAGATCAGCCATCGGGAGCGCTGGCCGACCGATTATCGCGTGGTCGACGACTTGAAGGAATCGGTTGCGTATTGGCGCCCCGCGGTGGAGGCCGCCAACAAGGGTTGAATGCAGCGCGCCGAACACGCCGAAAGGTCGAAGGCGCTCGCCGCCTTACGGCGAGCACTTCTTGAGGACCTGAAGGATTTCATCCACCGCGTTTCCAAGACCGATAAAGACCGCGCGCGAAATGATCGAGTGGCCGATGTTCACTTCGTTCAGGCCGGGAATTGACGCGACGGGCAGGAGGTTGCGCACGGTGAGGCCGTGACCGGCGTTAAAGATAAGGCCGGCGGCAATCGCGCGCGCTGCCGCCTCGGCAATCCGATCCAGTTCCGCGGCCGCGCCGTACTCGTCCGCGTTCGCGTAGGCGCCTGTGTGCAGTTCGACGTAGTCGGCGCCCGTTTCCGCGCTCGCATCGACTTGGTCGCGCTCGGGATCGATGAACATGCTGACCTTTACGCCGTCGTCGTGGAACAACTTGACGACTTCGCGCAGCCGGTCGGTTTGGCCGGCGACGTCGAGTCCGCCTTCCGTCGTAATCTCCTGACGGTTTTCGGGCACGAGGCACACCGTGTGCGGTTTGATGCGGCGCGCGATTGCTATGATTTCGTCGACGGCCGCCATCTCGAGGTTCATGCGCACTTGCAAGACGTCTTTCAGCACTTCGACGTCGCGGTCCTGAATATGCCGGCGGTCCTGTCTGAGGTGAATGGTGATCTGGTGCGCGCCCGCCAGTTCACAGATTTTCGCCGCGGCGACGAGGTCGGGTTCTCGCCCCTTGCGCGCCTCGCGCAGCGTGGCTACGTGGTCGATGTTGACGCCAAGTTCAATCATGGTATGCGGCCCGGAATGTCCGGAATGTATGGACCCAAGCGGGTCGGTTTCGCCTCTGGATCGAGCGGATTCTAGCGGAGACCTTCACCTCTTTGAAACACCTTCGCGCACCAAGGCCCGCCGGATGCGCATTAAGGCCATATGGTGCCGTCGCGCCGCACCGACCCAAACGGCGTGGGCCAGTCCCGGCGGGCGCTTCGCGCTCCTGTCGCGTACACGACAAGCGAGCCCGGTGCGCCGTCGATTACGGTGATCAATTCGGCGAGACCGTCTCCGTCGGTGTCGCACAGCGCGGAGTTCACGGGCCGGCCCGGCAGTTTAATCCTCTGAAGTATATCGCCGGTGTTGGATACCACATATTGCTCGCCCCAGGGTTCGCTGTCCGGCAGCCTTGCGTAGCCGGCCGGATTGCCCGTTCCGACGACGGCGTCCGGCGTACCGTCGCCATTGAAATCGCCGGCGACGGGGGACGTGTCGTCGAGGTAGACGCGATCGACCGGCCGCGCCCATTCCAGTTTGCCCGAGGCGAGGTCCATGCAGCGTATTTCGCGGCGGCCGTTGGAACCGCCGTCCCTCGAGTTGGAAATACCGATACCTTCCAGGGCCGGGTCTCCATCAAAATTCGCGATTGCAATACCGGTGAACCCCAGCGCGACGCGGGAGCGTAGCGCGCCGGTCTTGCTGAAGACGTGCAAGTGGTTCCACTCCTGGGCTTGGCGATGCTCCAAATCCAGCCCCACCTTCAGCAGTTCGTCCGTGCCATCGCCGTCCACGTCCGCCACCGCGACCGGCGTTGACCCGAGGTCCTCGGCATGGCCGTCCGTCCGCCACAGGACGTTGCCGCGCATATCCAGCGCAACCAAGGAGGACGTGCCGTCGGGGTTGTTGTATTCGCTTCCGAACACAATCGCTTGCCGTTTGCCGGGGAGGTCCACGAGCGCAGGGAGGCTCCAGCAGAAATGGATGCCGGTGTCAACGCGCCACCTGCGGTTCGCGTCGGGAAGCGCATGAAGCGACAAGGTCTGCTGGTCCGCGTACAAGAGATCGGTCCTGCCGTCGCCGTCGAGATCGCAGATCATGGAATTATTATTGCCGAAACGGGTCGTGTTGCGAATTCGGGCGACGACCTCGCCGTCGCGCAGGCGCACGAGGTTCGCGCCGCCCGGCACCGCATCCGAATCCGGCACCCATGAAAACAGCACCATGGGTCCGTCATCGCCGGCGATCCAGTGGAGATATGCCCCCGCCTGCGAGTTGCCCGTTGGGCCGGGTTCTTCAAACGTCCGCGAAGTGTGACCGGCGGAATCGACCACCGCCACGGCAGCGATTCGCCTCCCGTCGCGCACGACATCGCCTTGCACGCAGTAAAGCGTTTCGCCATTGAGCCGCCCGATCACCACGTTCACCGGCGTGTGCAGGGGTAGAGATGCGCGAAACCGCTCTTTCAAGACCATCGTATCGCACCGCGCCCACGGGGCCGCGCCGCATATCGTTCCGACCAGAACGCAGCGAATCACGAGTTCGACGTGTACGAGTCTTTCCACAGGCGAATGGCTCTCTTCATCCCGCCGACGCCCCACGGCCGGGGGACCGTCGCGTCGTTTCGGGGTGGCTATAGCGATTTATCTGGACGTGTAGCCGCCGTCTCCCCTTCGAGATAAAGCGCCTGTCAATCCGGATTCCTCGCTGACCTTTGGCATGACACAGATGAATTAATCCGTTAACGTGAACCGCATGTAGTCGATATCGCCGATTCCGCCGGACTCGCCGTTCAAGTCCATCACCATTTTCATCACGTATACCCCGGCTTCGAGGCGGACGTTCTTTTTGCGGATCAACTCGAGTTTCGTCCATGCCCCGGTGTCGGGAATCTCGATCGGACCCGTCAGGTCCCTGCCGTCTATCTCGAGGTGAAAAGTCCCGCCTTTTTTTTGTGACGCGACGGGGAATTCGACCGCGTACACGCCCGTCTTCTTGATCGACACGGTGTAGGCCAGCCATTCGCCCGCGCGGACCCACCCAACGCCGTACCCGTTCGACGCGTCCGGACGTTTCTCGATATCGACTTGTGTAGCGCCCCGGTAGGGGGCCCCATGATTGACCTCGTCCACGTCGTGGTACGCTACGCCCGGCCCACCCTCATCGTAATGCTCCGCTTCGATGAGGCCCGGAATCGCGTGGGGCGCGCCTCCGTAAGGCGTGCTGGGCCCGGGAAAGGTATCGCCCGGTGGACGCGTCGCGCAGCCGCCGAACACGGATACAAGCAAGACCGTGAGGAGCGGGGCGTTTGAAGGTTTCCAGTTCATGAACCGTCTCCTTGCCGCCATATATCGCATTTCAATTCAATTGCTGCGCTGAACCGCCCTGTTTGATTCGATGGGACACGTCCGCGCTATCGTGTACCGACACGCAAGGGTCCGTCACGCCGCTCGATACCGGGCGGCGCGACGGGAACGCGCGACGTTTTTCGATGTTCAACTCAGACCGGAGTTGACGCGCCGGCCGGGGATTTGTCCGCGATCGCTTGCGCGGCCTTGTCGAGGGCGGCCTTCATTTCGAGGACGGCGTCGTATAGGCCGGACAGCAGTTTCTCCCGGGTTTCGCCCGAACTGTTCTTGAA
>BTUX01000286.1:0-5591 GCA_045863315.1 Candidatus Hydrogenedentota bacterium
CTCCCGATGACGGGAGCGACTGGTGAGATATGCGGGCTATCAAGTGCTCCCGAATAGGCCCGCCATTCGGGCATGTTCATCCACCATCCGACAGAGCGCGGTAAATGACCTGCGACACACCGAATCCGAACTGAATGCGTGACAATACGCGGGAAAGGCCGAACAAAGACGAATCCACTTTAGTGACGCGGATCCCTGCGCGCCGCCAGAGGACGGTTCCATCGGGAAGAATGCCGCCGGAGCCGGTCACGAATCAGTTCACAGTGCGGGCGACCATGTTGAGAAGGAGTACCGCCTCCTTCGGGTATACTCCTCGCAGCCAAATTCTCGGAGGATGTTATGAAGTCAAGATTACATCTAATCGGAGCGTTCGCTCCGATTTTTACGTGCGCTGCGCTTTTTCTGTATTTCGCGTTGAGCACGGACTCGTTTCTCACGCGGGAGAATCTGCTGAACATACTGCGTCAGAATTCGGCGCTGGCGATCATGGCGGTGGGGATTACATTCGTGTTGCTCACCGCGGAAATCGATCTGAGCATCGAATACATGGCAATCTTCGCGGGCGTCTTCGCGGCATTCCTCTACAACGCGTTCGTCGATCGCCATGCGGCCCCGGACGGCATGCCGGCGCAGTTCGTCCCGATCGTCATCGCGTTGGCGGCGGCCGCGGGGCTCGGACTCGTGAGCGGGTTTGGCGCGGCGCGGCTGGGTGTGCCGTCCTTCATGATGACGCTGTCGATGTGGCTGATCACAAAGGGTCTGGCCCTGAAAATCACCAAGGGGTCGCCGATTTTCAATATTCCGCCGATGATTTCGTATATCGGAACGGGCAGCATCAAGCTGTTTGAGCGTACGCGCCCCGACGGGGTGGTCAGGCCGTTGATCGAGATACCCATAATCACGGTGGTGGCGGCCGCTTTTTTGGGCGTGGCGTTCGTGGTTTTGCGGTATACCCGATTTGGGCGAAATGTCTACGCCGTTGGTGGAAACCGTGCAGCGGCCGAATTGTCCGGGGTAAACGTCCGCCGCGTGGTGACGCTGTGCATGTGCATCTGCGCGGTGACGGCGGCGTTCGCGGGCATCGTGCTGACCGGACGGCTGGGCAGCGCGCAAGCCGGCGGTCTTGACAACATGTTGATAGGGTGCGTTTCCGCAGTAGTGCTTGGAGGGACTTCGCTGTTCGGGGGAAAAGGCGGTATCGGGAACACCGTGGTGGGAGTTCTAACCTTCGGAATTCTTCATAACGGATTGAACCACAAAGAGATCGATATATATCTGAAAGAGGCGATTACCGGCGCAATCCTATTGGCGGCGCTGGTGTTAAACGTTTCGATGTCGCGGATTCGGACACCGAAATGAGCGCGTTCGGCCTCCCTCATCTGAGGTGGTTGAGGGGGTCTATCCCGGGTTTTTCACACCTGCGGGCAATGATGGATACAACTTATTGCGGCACATACCTATATGCAGCGACAGGGAAAACGGGCTGTTGGTGTGAAAAATCCTCACCCAATTGACTTTTATGCTATCTCCTGAGCATTTCTCACCAGTCGCTCCCGTCATCGGGAGCGACTGGTGAGAAATGCAGGCTATAACCCCATATATGGGGCGGGGTTCCGCTTGACACCCAATCCGTAGATCTATACACTACGCCCGTGGAGAGGGCGTTACCGCTCACGTTTTGTAACGCAGTTCTAACAGACAGGAGACCGGTGCCCAGTGTCCAAACTCACGAGCACGATTTCCTGCGGGGCGCTATTGTTCTGTACGGCCCTCGCGACGGGTTGTTCCACCACCAGCCATCAATCAGAACACCAGTTCACCCCGATTCCAGTTGCCAAGATCGGCTCGCAAGACATCGGCCCGGCCAAGGAGCGTTCCGCCACCGAACTGTTGTCGGCGGCGGACGCGGCGTTTCGAAAGGCGAATGCGGCTCAGGAATCGGGCGACCAAAAACTTGCGCTGCGCCACTACCGGGAAATGCTGGACCTGCTCGCGCAAGCCGATTTGAACCCGGCGGCGTTCTACAATCTTCGGGCCGAATTTGAGCGGGTGCTTGACTCGACATCCGAGACGGCCGACTTGTTCGAGCGCGACCGGCCCGGTTTCGAACTGGGCCCCAATGATCGAAGCGGGGTCCTGTTTTCGGGTTCGGACGTGCTGAAAGAGCGCGTGCGGGCCGAGATCGAGGAGATCCAGCAACGCTATCCGAAGAATTTTCAGGCGGGACTCGATCGGAGTGCGAAGTATTTGCCGTACATTCAACAGGAGTTTGCCAAGGCGGGTCTGCCGAAAGACCTGGTCTGGCTGGCCATGGTCGAGAGCCAGTTCCATCCCGACGTGACGTCTCGAGCCGGAGCGGTCGGTATGTGGCAGTTTATGAAAGCGACCGGCCAGCGGTACGGATTGCAGGTGGACAACTACGTCGACGAACGCCGGAACTGGGAAAAAGCGACTGTGGCGGCGGCGAAGTACCTGTCGGCGCTGTATGACATGCATGGATCGTGGGCGCTGGCGGTATCGTCCTACAACATGGGCGAAGCCGGCATCGCCCGCGCGGTGGCGATGAACGGGGGCGAGAAGGACATCTGGCGGTTAATCGAGATCCCGCCGGCGTCCGATCACATTCCAACGGAGACCAAGAAGTTCTACCCGCGGCTTTTGGCGAGCGTCATCGTGGCGCAAAGCCCCGAGCGTTATGGTTTTCGCAGGAATCCGCTGCCGCCGGATTCGACGGTGCGGGTGCCGATTCGGGGTTCCTACAGCATTGCGGCGCTCGAACGGGCCAGCAGCCTTCCCAGCGGAACGTTGAAGAAATTGAATCCGGATCTTGTGCGCGGCGTGACGCCTCCGGATCGCGAGCACCTGCTGGCGATACCCGCCGATTCCCAGACGCAACTTCTGGCGGCGTTGGAGGGGTTGGCGAAAGAGCCGCAACGGCGGACGGTCCTAGCGTCATCGAGCGACGGCCGCACCCACACGGTTCGACGCGGCGAAACACTCGCAAGCATCGCAAGGCGGTATGACACGTCGGTGGAAGCGCTTGCAACAGAGAACCATGTCCGTTCGGCGACTCGGCTTCCGGTCGGCAAGCGGCTGGTCATTCCTGGGGGCGCGCCGGAGAAAGCCAGGCAATCGGAATCGGGGCCGATACCGGCGGCAAAAGAGCCGCCGGCCGTCACGCCCCCGGCCGAGTCCAAGCCGGTGGAATCCGCCGAGGGGCCGGTTCGGACCTATCGCGTCAAACGCGGCGATACCTTGTACACCATCGCGAAAGCGCACAACGTGTCGTTAAGCGAGTTGTTGAAGCGCAACAACCTCGACGCCAATGCCCGAATCCGAGTGAACGACGAGATCGTGATTTCGGGGCATGGCGTCTCTCCGTCCGGCAATGATAAGACGCGGGTGCATACGGTCCGGCCCGGAGAATTCCCCGCAACGATTGCCAAACAATACGGGGTGAAAGTCGACGACCTGTTGGAATGGAACAAACTCACCAAGAAATCGATCATTCGCGTAGGGGATGAACTGCTGATTTACGGCGGGGAGGCCAATGTAGCGGCCTCTCGGAGCAACCCGGCCGAAGAGACCGTGAAACCGACGTCAACCGCTTCGGAGCCTCTTTCCGTGGAGGCGGCGGGACCGGTCGAGTTTTCCACGGAAGTGACGACGCATACCGTGGCGAATGGCGAGACACTGGGCGGCATCGCTTCGAAGTACGGTGTAAAGCTGAACGACTTGCTGGCGGAAAACGGGCTGGACAAGTCGGCCGTGCTCCGAATCGGGCAGAAACTGAAAGTGAGGGGCGCGGGAGGAGGGTCGACCAGGCAACCAGCCACGGAGATGGCAAAGGCGACGTCTTCGGTCGCGTCGGCGGCCAAACCGGAACCGGAGAAGGCAGCGGGGGTAACCCTATACAAAGTTGTTCAGGGCGACACCCTTTCCGCCATCGCGACGAAACATAAGGTGAAAATGGCCGACCTGCGGGCGTGGAACAAGCTGGCGGACGACGCCGTGCTGCGGATCGGACAGGAACTCATCGTGTCGACACCGGAAGTCGGTCGAAAGCAGGAGGAAGCGGCGACTGCGCAGGCCCCGAAGGCCACGGTCCACACGGTGGCGGCTGGAGAGAATCCAACGAGCATTGCCAGGAAGTATGGGGTCGCCGTGAAGCAGTTGTTGGATTGGAACAAGTGGACGCCCGATCATGTGCTCCACATCGGCGACAAAGTCATCGTATACACGGGCACGCATTGAGCATCTGAGGACCGCATCGCGGCGCGAACGTATGCGGGGCCTACTCTTGTTGTCAGGGAACTTGTGTGCCCGCCTGTCGATTGACCCCGTCTGAAAGCCGGGGTATGATGCGGGTCATCGCGCGGTATCAAGGGGGTATGCGTGTATGGCCGAGATAATCCTGGGTGTCGGGCAAAAAAAAGGCATTCGCGAGATCGTTTCGATCGCCGAACGGGAACTGCTCGAGAAAGAAGGCCAGCCGCGGAAAGTCGTTCTGCGATCGTCCGCCGTTGAAGTAGTGGCTGAACGGCCGGAGTGCACGGGCCCCTTTCATTCCTATGTACTGCGAGCCCATGCTAAAGGTTATGCGCTCGAGTGCATGGAGAAGGTTGCGGACGAATTCAAGGGGGCCTGCTCGCTGAACGTCGAGGATGGTTGGCACATCCTTCGGTTCTCGGACGAAGGCGCCGACGAAAAAGGACACGCCGACGACGCCCTGGACAGGTATTCGGAACTCGTCAATTTCCCCGAAGTCTGGCGCATCCATGGCGAGAAATATCGGGTTGACCATATCAGCGTGGAACTGCTGTTCAAGGCGCTCGTGGAATACAAGGCGAGCGACGTGCACCTGAGCCCGGGCGAGCAGGCGGTGTTCCGGGTGGACGGCGAGACCGCACCGTCGGAGATCTTCGGCGTACTCTCTTCGCCACAGATCCAGGCGCTTATCCATGAAGTGGCGCCGGAGAAGGACTGGAAAGAATTCCAGGAGAACAAGCAGGCGAGCTTCAGCTTCCACCAGGCGGGCCTTGGATACTCGCGCGTATCGTGCTTCATCAAGGCGGGCGCTCCCCACTGCACGTTTCGGTACTTGCCGGAAACGATCCCTTCCTTCGAAGACCTGAACATTCCGAGAGACATCCTGACCAAACTGGCCGAGATGCATCACGGGCTCGTGCTGTTGGTGGGTATGACCGGCAGCGGAAAGTCCACGACGGTCGCCTCGCTGGTGGACTACATCAACTCGCATCACACATCACACATTCTCACGATCGAGAACCCGATCGAATACGTCTACCACAACAAGAAGGCCATCATTTCACAACGCAATCTCGGCACGGATGTCGCCACGTTTAATCTGGCGGTGACCGGCGCGCTCCGCCATGACCCCGACGTGATCGTCATTGGCGAAATGCGCGATCCCGACACGATTCGTTCGGCAATCAACGCCGCTGCAACCGGCCACCTCGTGATCAGCACCTTGCACTCGAACACGGCATACGAGGTGATCAACCGAATCGTCAGTTTCTTCGATCCCGTCGAGCGCGACCTCGTGAAGCTGCAGATACGTGATGCTCTGC
>BTUX01000287.1:0-5591 GCA_045863315.1 Candidatus Hydrogenedentota bacterium
CGCCGCCAGCGCCGCGTGCCAGGCAAGGGTCGCGCACTTGATGCGCACTGGGAACTCGCGCACGCCGGAGAATACGCGGAGCTTTCCCACCCGCTCTTCCATAATGGGGGCATCAGGCGACGAGGTCACCATGCTGTGAAATTCTTTGAAAAGCGCCTCGACCTCGCGCTTGGTCTTGCCCTTGAGCAGGGTCGTCATCATGGACGCGGAGGACTTGGAAATGGCGCAACCCGCCCCGCTGAAACTGACGTCTTCGATCACGTCGCCGTTCAACTTCATGTAAATCGTGAGGTGATCGCCGCACAACGGGTTGAAGCCCTCGATTTTCCGGTCGGCATCGGCCATATCGCGAAAATTTCGGGGCTTCTTGTTGTGCTCGAGAATGACCTCCTCATACAGGGCCCGGTTTTCGGCCATCAGGCAAACACCTCTTTCACTTTGCCGATGGCTTCCGCAAGCGCGTCGAGGTCCTCTTTGGTGTTATAGAACGCCAGCGAGGCGCGCGCCGTCGCCGGCACGTTGAACCGCTGCATCACGGGTTGCGCGCAATGGTGGCCGGCGCGAATCGCCACACCCGTCCCGCTTAGAATCTGCCCGATATCGTGGGCGTGCGCGCTCTCCATCACAAACGAAAGCACTCCCGCTTT
The DNA here is from genome assembly GCA_045863315.1 of Candidatus Hydrogenedentota bacterium. Classification (GTDB taxonomy): domain Bacteria; phylum Hydrogenedentota; class Hydrogenedentia; order Hydrogenedentales; family SLHB01; genus JABWCD01. The sequence continues at coordinate 648 of BTUX01000287.1, forward strand.
CTCTTTCGCCGTCCCGATAATCCGAACTCCGTCGATGGACTCCAGAAGTTTCGTGCCGTATTCCGTCAGTTTATGCTCGTACTCGGCAATCCGATCCATGCCGATCTCGTTCAGGTAATCCACGGCGGCCCCAAGGCCGATTACCCCCGCAATATTCGGGGTCCCCGCTTCAAACTTGTAGGGTAGGCTGTTGAATGTCGTTTTCTCGAATGTGACCGACAGGATCATGTCGCCGCCTCCCATGTAGGGCGGCATCTGGTTTAATATCTCGGCCCGACCGTAGAGCACGCCGATACCGGTCGGCCCGAACATCTTATGCCCAGAACACACGAAGAAATCGCAATTGAGATCGCCCACGTCAACCGGCAGGTGCGGGACCGACTGCGCGCCGTCCACAAGCACCCGCACGCCGTGTCGATGCGCAATGTTGACGAGCTCCTTGACCGGATTGACGGTGCCTAGCGCATTCGAGACATGCACGACGCTGACCAGCTTGGTCCGCGAGTTCAGCATCGATTCAAATTCATCCAGAAGCAGTTCTCCGCGATCATTGATGGGTATGATCCGGAGTTTCGCCTTTTTTTCCTCGCACAGCATCTGCCACGGCACGATATTCGAGTGGTGCTCCATGGCGGAGATCACGACTTCATCGCCCTCGCCGACGTTTTGACGTCCGTACGAGTTTGCGACGAGATTGATGCCTTCGGTCGTGCCCCGGGTGAAAATCACCTCGCAGCTCAGCGGAACGCCGAGGAAACGCTGAATTCGCTTGCGGGCGTCCTCATACATTTGGGTAGCGAGTTCGCTGAGATAGTGCATACCGCGGTGGACGTTCGCGTTCTGCGACTCGTAATACGTTCGCTCGGCCTCGATGACCTGCCGGGGCTTCTGGCTTGTGGCGGCATTGTCGAGGTAGACAAGCGGCTGCCCGCCATGACGCATCTGAAGAACGGGGAAGTCCTTCCGGATCCGTTGGATGTCCGTATCCGTCAGAGGACCGCGCTCGTCACCAACGGTCGCCTTGGCTCTACCGGCCGGGAGAGTTCCTGTAGTCAATTCCCGCGTTTTCCCTCAGCCCGGGATCGGGCTGTATTTGTCGAACACAAAGTCCTCGAGACGCTTTCGGACCGGTCCAATTTCAATTTGGTTCACGACTTCGTCCGCAAATCCGTACGTGAGCATGGCCAAGGCCGTCGCTTCGCTCATGCCGCGCGTGCGAAAATAAAAGACCAACTCGCGCGGCGGAGGTCCGACCGTCGCGCCGTGCGTGCATTTCACGTCGTCCGCAAAAATCTCCAACTGCGGCTTGGTGTCGATGGTCGCCTTGTCCGACAACACCAAATTCTGATTGAGTTGGTTGGAGTCCGTTTTCTGGGCGTCTCGCCGAACGTACACCTTGCCCGTGAAAACCGCGTGGCTCCTGTCCTGCAGCACGCCCTTGTACCCAATCCAACTTGTGCAATGCGGCTTTGCATGTTCGATGGCGATCGGATTATCCACGAGTTGATCACCCGCCGCCATATACAATCCGTTCAGGGAACAGTGCGCGCCTTCACCGTCCAACAGCGTGCTGATTTCATTGCGCAGAATCTTGCCCGACTGACAGATTGTGTATGAACGGTACGAACTGTCGCGACCGAGGCGGACCCGGGCCGTGGCGAGGTGGAACGCTTCGTCCGATTCCGCTATCAGTTTGTGGTACGTGACGCTTGCGCCGTCCTCGAGGCAAATCTCGGCAACCGCGTTGCTCAGGTACCGCGTTTCCGTGTTCAGGGAAACGTGACTCTCGACGATGGATACCCGCGCATTCCGACCGATCAGAATCAAATTGCGTGGGTAGACCGCGGTATCGGACTCCTCCGCGGTGCTCACATAAAGCAGGTGGACCGGTCCCTCCACAATCGTGTCTTGGGGGACATGCACGAACGCGCCATCCAGCAGAAACGCCGAGTTGAGCACTGTAAAGGCGTTCGAGGTCCCGTTCAAGTACCGATTGAGATGCGCGCGGGCGAGCGCCTCATCGTCGCGGACGGCGGACATGAGCGACTTGGCGGTGATCGTCCCGGCGCTACGCGACAGAGACGGCACGTAGAAGCCGTCCACGAAAACCAATTCCGTCCAACCCGGCTCGCTGTATCGAAGGGGTTCTACTCGGGCCGTCGGCGCGTCGCGCGGGGGAGTGACCAGCGAGCGAAATGGGGTGCGCACGATCGGCGCGACGTTCGTGAAGCGCCACTGTTCCATCTTTCGATGGGGAAACTCGGCATTCGCAAACTGCGCCGCGGCGGTTTGGCGCAGGGCGTTAATCCAGTCGGGACCCGAAGAACGGACCCGGTCCAGGTCGGCGAGGTAATGGGCACGGTCGGCGCCTGGGTTGAGTATCTCCGACATGGCAGGCATCACTCCACGCCCGCCCCCACGCCGGTTGACTCTCGCAACCAGTCGTAGCCCTTTTCTTCCAGTTCGAGCGCCAACTCCTTGGGGCCCGATTTCACAAGTCTGCCCTGATACAGCACGTGCACAAAGTCCGGCACCACATAGTTCAACAAGCGCTGGTAGTGCGTGACGACGATCATCGCGCGGTTCGCGTCACGCAGTTTGTTGACACCGTCCGCCACAATCCGCAGTGCATCGATGTCGAGGCCGGAATCGCTTTCATCCAGTATGGCGAGTTTCGGTTCCAGCACCGCAAGCTGCAGAATCTCGTTGCGCTTCTTCTCCCCACCGGAGAATCCTTCGTTGACCGGTCGATCCGCGAATTTCGGATCGATGGCGACCATTTCCATCTTTGCTTTGAGGATCTCGCGAAACTCGAGGGTGTCGAGCTCCTCCAGTCCGTGGCTCTTTCGGATTTCATTAAGTGCGGCGTGAAGAAAATACGCGTTGGAGATGCCCGGGATTTCCACCGGATATTGAAACGCCATGAACACACCGAGCCGGGCGCGCTCTTCCGGCGGCATTTCCAGGAGATCCTTGCCCAGGAACGTCACGGATCCTTGCGTGACCTCGTACTCCTCGTTGCCGGCCAACACTTGCGCGAGCGTGCTTTTGCCCGATCCGTTCGGGCCCATTACGGCGTGTACTTCGCCCGCGTTGACGCTTAACGTCACGCCGCGCAAGATTTCCACGCCTTCGACACTGGCGTGAAGGTCTGTAATTTCCAGCATTAACCGACGCTCCCTTCAAGGCTTACGTTTAGCAGTTTGGTCGCTTCCACCGCAAATTCCATCGGCAGGTGGTCAAAGACTTCCTTGCAGAACCCGTTCACCACCATCGATATCGCGTCTTCCTGCCCGATACCGCGCTGCTTGCAATAGAAAAGCTGCGCTTCGCTGATTTTTGAAGTCGACGCTTCGTGCTCGACGCTCGAGGAATCGTTGCGAACTTCAATATACGGAAACGTGTGCGCGCCGCACTTGTCCCCGATCAACAGCGAATCGCACTGCGTATAGTTCCGGCTGTTCACCGCCTTTGGCATTACAAGCACCTGCCCGCGATAGCTGTTGTTGCCGTATCCCGCGGAAATCGTCTTCGAAATGATGGTGCTCCGGCAGTTCTTGCCCATGTGCACCATTTTTGTCCCCGTGTCCGCCTGCTGCCGGTTGTTGCTCACGGCTACCGAGTAGAACTCGCCGACCGAGTTGTCTCCCATGAGCAGGCAGCTCGGGTACTTCCACGTGATCGCGGAACCGGTCTCCACCTGTGTCCACGAAATGCGCGAGTTCCTTCCAAGGCACTTTCCCCGCTTCGTTACGAAGTTGTAGATGCCGCCCTTTCCCTCCTTGTCGCCGGAATACCAATTTTGCACGGTCGAGTAGTTAATCGTCGCATTGTCGAGTGCGACCAACTCGACGACCGCCGCGTGAAGCTGGTTCTCGTCGCGCATCGGGGCGGTGCACCCTTCGAGGTAGTTCACCGACGCGCCTTCTTCGGCGACTATCAAAGTGCGCTCGAACTGGCCGGTTTCCGCCGCGTTGATTCGGAAATACGTCGACAAGTCCATCGGACATTTCACGCCCTTGGGGATAAAGCAGAAGGACCCGTCGCTAAAAACTGCGCTGTTCAGCGCCGCGAAAAAATTGTCATTCGTCGGTACGACGGATCCGAGGTATTGTCGGACAATGTCCGGGCACTCGTGGACCGCCTCCGAGAATGAGCAGAATATAATCCCCTTCTTCTTGAGGATGTCCTTGTGGGTCGTCGCCACCGAAACGCTGTCAAACACTGCGTCCACGGCCACGCCCGCCAGGCGTTTCTGCTCGTCCAGCGGGATGCCCAGTTTCTCAAAGGTCTCGCGCAGTTCGCGCGGGACCTCGTCCATGCTGCTCAACTTTTTCGGGGTTTTCGGTGCGGAGAAATACCGCTGGGCTTGGTAATCGATCGGGGGATACGTAAGGTTCGCCCACTTCGGCTCCGTCATAGTCAGCCAATGCCGATATGCCTTCAACCTCCACTCGAGCAACCACTCCGGTTCCTCCTTGCGGGCCGAAATGCGGGCGATCACCTCTTCATCCAGACCCCGGTCGAAAGTCTCCGACTCGATTTCCGTGGTCCAGCCATACTTGTATGCCTGATTGGCGAGTTCGGCGATTTCACGATTGCTCTGCTCGACCCGGGTCCCGGTGTACTCGCTCCCGGACAGGCTGTCCTTCACTCCGCTCATTCCCAGTACCTCGTGTTTCCAGTTCGAACTCTACCTCGCAACCCTCGCAAAACGGCCTACCGCTGAAACGTTCAAGTATACCAGATACAGATTCTGGAAGTAGGGACACCGCATGTGCAGCGCCGCTGAGCGCAACTCTTCCGCCCCTTCCGCGCGTATCTGGGCAGGTTCGCCCCCTCACGTCACGCGCCACGGCCAAGCGTGAACCCCTTGTCCTGTTCCATGTTGGGAACGTTGGACTTAGGGTGTAATATTCCCAGGAGTCCCAACATGCTGCGACG
>BTUX01000288.1:0-5572 GCA_045863315.1 Candidatus Hydrogenedentota bacterium
TCACACCCGCGGGCAATGAAGGATACAACTTCGTGCGGCCCATCCCTTTATGCAGCGACAGGGAAAACGGGCCGTTGGTGTGCAAAATCTCACCCGATTGACTTTTATGCTATCTCCTGAGAATTTCTCATCGGGAGCGACTGGTGAGAAATGCGGGTTAACATACGCCGGCCGGTTTATGCCGGCAAACCGCAGAACCTTCGGGCCGGTGGTTGCTCCTGTACCTTGCGGCTCAGGCCACGTTCATACCAGGCAGGCATGGAATCATTTTCGCGCGGTCGCCCACAGGTTCATGCCGAACTCGAAGGTGCCGGACCGAATCCGATTGGATTGAAATCCGGCCTGCCCGAGGGTTTCGAGTAGGTCGCCCGACGAGTAGGCGCCCTGATGTTCCTCGATCTCTTCCGCGCTGACCAATCGCAACAGGGCGAGCAATTTGAGAATGCCGGAGGTCCATGCGGCGGGAGTCGTGATGATAAGCGTTCCATCGGCGGCGAGTACGCGGTAGACCTCGATCATCAGTGGTGCGAGACGCGCGGGATCGACGTGCTCATAGACCGCCAGCAGGGTCACGACCTGGAAGAAGCCGCTTGGGTACGGCAACGGAGCGTCGCAATTGAGATCGTATGCGGCAAGGTGGATGCCGGCCTCCTTCGATTCAGCGATGGTAGAGCCGCTGAGTGCGCGGTCCACGCCGAACTTTTCCTGGAACCGCGTCGAGTGCAGGAACGACGGGAACGAGCCGCAGCCGATGTCCAGGATTCGGCCACGTCGACTTGGCTCGGGGATAAGGGAGTCGGCCATGCGTCTGCGCATGCGTGCCAAGACGCCTTCGAGCAGGCCGTGACCACGGGTCGGCTTAGGTTTGGGCATCGGGACGAGAAGCCTGCGGCGCGGCCGACAGGTCGTAGAGAAACACGCTGGATTCTTCAAACCGGTGCGACTCGAGACATTTGCCGACGGTATCGAGATACGTGACGATGAACTGCGGATCCTGGCGGACCAGCGGCGGCGGCGTGTGGATAACAACAACCCACAAGCGCGGATGTCCCCGCAACGGTTCCAGCTCCTTGATGTAATGACTCCAATCCGCGCGTGATGAAAGCCCGATGGTCTTGTCCGGGAACACGCGGCCGGTTTTGATTTCGTAGTAGAGAAACGGACCGTGCGCCCAATGAAACAAGTAGGTCTGGTCGCCTTCTCGCCAGTTCTTCGCCAGAAGATCGAATGCGGGCCGGATGCCTTGCGGTGTGTTGGGCTGCACGATCAGCTTCACCGCGTCAATTGCGGGATGCAACAGCATCAACGACAGCACCGCGAGATAAATCGCGCGCGCCCGCGGCAGACCGTTCAGCCAACGGAGCCCTTCGCCCATGACAATCAAGAGCGAAGGCAGAGCGAACAGCATGAACCGCTGAGTGAACGGATACATCCGGATGCCGCTGGCCAGAAGCGCGAAGGGAAGCGGCGAGAGAACGAAGACAAGCTCCCAGCGGGAACGCCGCCAAAATGCCAACGTGCCCAGTGCAAATGCGAGCGCGCCGAGTCCCGGCAGCGCCAGCCCGACCGGATCGCGAAACAGATCAAAGAATGTCTGGACAAACCAATTCAGTTCCGCGAGAGAATTCGGGGGCATGGGCATGAAATGGTCCGTCCACCAACTGCGCACGACGTCGTTGCCGGCGTTGTGTCGGAGCATGATCTGGAGATTCGCGGCGAAACTCGCGGCCCAGACGAGTCCGACGATGGCCAGCGCGGCCGTTTCGGTCCAGCGGCGCATCGCGGCGGCGCGAACGAGGAGAATCGCAGTAAAGCCGGCGAGGATGAACAGAGCGGGGAATGCGCACCAGATGGCGAGCGCTCCGGCCGCCGCGGCGAGCAGCGGCGGCCCAACACGGAACCCGTCGGAAACGGACCGGCCGGTTGGCGTTTCGTAGCCCGTTTCGAGCAGATTGTCCAGAATCGGAAGGAAGACCAGCAAAAGGAGAAGCGAGACAACGAGATCGGTCGAATACTGTTTTGCTTCGGACGCGTACCGAATTGCGGGTTGCGCGAGCGCGAAAACGAGAAACGGCGCGAGCGCGTCGTGGGGGGCGTACCAGCGCCGGAGAAGTATCCAGAACAACAGTGCCGAGAGGAGTGAAGCCGCCAACGGCACAAGCCGAAGCGCATATTCTCCCGCTCCAAAGCAATCGATCGCGAAGCGCACGGCCCACAGAAAGGCCAGCGGCGCGCCCTGACCGTAGTCGAGGGCATCGAGCAGTCCGCCGTACCCCCGGCTCAGAATGCTCAGCGACAGGTAGGCTTCATCCAGCCAGACCGCCTTGCAGTGAACATACTCGACGAGGCGCAAAGTCATTGCCGGTGCGAGGACCGCCACGGGCAAAAACGCGGAGTACCGCTCCAGGAACGCGTTCGTTTTCGCCTTGGGTCGATTCACAACCGGACCCGGATCAATCCCCGCTGATGAGGCCGCCGAGCACCTTGCCGCCGATGCCGCCGACGCCGCGTTTCTCGCCGACCGAACCCTTCGCGGCGGCCATCATGCGGTCGGCCAGTCGCGAAAACGGCAGGCTCTGCAACAGCACGGGGCCCGGCCCCGAGATGGTGGCGAGAAACAGCCCCTCGCCGCCGAACAGCATGTTCTTCACGCCGCCGACCATCTGGATCTCGTAGCGCATCGTGGGATGGAACGCGACGAGGCAGCCGGTGTCCACACGGAGCGTCTCTCCGGCGCGCAGGTCTTTCTTGATCACGGCGCCGCCGGCGTGCACGAAGGCGAGGCCGTCCCCATCCAGCCGTTGCAGGATGAATCCCTCGCCGCCGAACAGGCCCGCGCCGATTTTCTTCGTAAAGGCGACGTTGATCTCGATGCCCTGCGCCGCGCACAGGAACGAGTCCTTCTGGCACAGGAACGAACCGCCGACCTTCGCGAGATCGATCGGTATGATCTTGCCGGGGTATGGCGCGGCGAATCCGATATGCTGCTTGACCGCGCCGCTGTTGTAGAACGTCGTGATGAAGAAGCTCTCGCCGGCCACCATGCGCTTGAGGCCCTTCATGAGCCCGCCGCCCGTCGACGTTTCCATTTGAATGCCGGGTTCCATGAACGTCATTGCCCCGGTCTCGGCGCGCACCGCCTCGCCCGGATCGAGTTCGATCTCGACCAATTGCATATCGTCGCCGTGGATTTGATATTCGATGTCGTGTGCGCGCGCCATACCCTGGCCTCCCTTGGGAAGATGTGGACTTGTACCGAAATCGAAACCCCTGCCAACGCGGCCGCCGGAACGGGGCCGGACCTTGCCGCGTCAGCCCACCGCGGCCCTAGCCGTTGACCGCACCCCTGGCCGGCGGTGCAACGTCATTATCATGCCATGTTTGGGGCGCAATGTAATCAGCGGATCGTACTCGATGGGATGGCCCGGCTTCAGCCGCATCTGCCAGCGCTGCGCAAGCGTCGCGATCAGGAGGATACCCTCCATCCATGCGAACGGTTCGCCGATGCAGGTGCGCGGCCCGCCGCCGAACGGGTAATAAGCGAACTTGTGCCGGCCCGCGTCGAACTTCGGGTCCCAACGGTCCGGGTCAAATCGCTCAGGGTCGGGAAACAGGTCCGGGTTTCGGTGCGTCACATAGGGGCTCAGCAGGATCATGCGTCCGCGGGGCACCGTGTACTCGCCGAGCTCGAAATCGTTCAGTGCGGTCCGCCCGATGACGTAGGCAGGCGGGTACAGGCGCATGGCCTCGGCAAACACGCGCCGCGTATATTCGAGGCGCGGCACATCGGCCACGCCGGGCAGCGCCTCGCCAAGCAACTCATCGATCTCGGAATGAAGCTTCGCCTCGACGTCCGGATGCTGCGACAGCAGGTACCACGTCCACGTCAGGGCGTTCGCCGTCGTCTCGTGGCCGGCGAGGAACAGGGTAATCACCTCGTCTCGCACCTGCTTGTCGGACATGCCGCCGCCGTCTTCGTCGTCCTGCGCCGCGAGCAGCATCGAGAGCAGATCGCCACGATCTTCGGCCAGAGCGCGCCGCTCGCCGATGATTCGGTAGATCGTTTTCTCGATGCGCGACTGCGCAAGCACAAACCGGAAATTGCGAGGGGTGGGGAGGATAGAAAGCAGAACAGCCAGAGGGTGCGTCACCCGCTCGAACAGCCCAATCACGGTGGTGAGGGCCTCGCCGATTTCGTCCGCTTCAGATTCCACGTCGGCGTCGAATAGGGTTTTCGCGACGATCGCGAGGGTCAACCGCATCATTTCCTGCCACATGTCGATGGGCCTTCCATCAAGCTCCATCGACTCCCAGCGATCCGCTTGTCGCGCGGCGTACTCGGCCATGATCTGCGCGTAACCCTGCACGCGCTGTTGGAGAAACACCGGCGGCATCATCCGGCGTTGCCGTTTGTGGAAGTCGTCCTGGCTCGTCAACAGGCCCTCGGCCGGCACGTATTCGACGGGCTCGAGCACCCGGATCTTATGAAAGTTTCTGTGCTGCGTGACCGGGATTTCCTTGACGTAGTCCGGGTTGGCGACGAGGTAAACGTCCTGGTTCCAGATGCGAAAGCGGGCTCGGTCGCCTCCCTTAAAAACCTCAAGCGATCGAATTGCATAGGTTTTCCGAATCCGGCGAGGCAACGTGTGGAAAGGCCCGGAGCGAGGCGGACGGGGCGCATACGAAAATGTTTCTCCATGGTACAACATGGATCGTGCGCCTAGCCCGCATTTTTCACCCGTCGCCCCCCCGATGACGGATCGACAGAAAAGAAACGCTCTCGAGATCGCGTATGAGTGAATGGGGTGAGGATTTATCACGCCGGCAACCCGTTTTGCCGCGCCGCTGCATAACGGTATGTGCTATACGGAGTGCTATCCTCCAATGCCTGCGGGTAGGACGAAATCCGGGTCAATGCTTACGCGGATCGTAGTCTCCGTTCAAAGTAAGCCTCGGCACGATGCTTCTCGCCACGGCGCCCCACGGCACCAATTTGAAATTCTGGTTTGCGCCGTCGTTATGGTCGTCTTGGGCAATAAAAAGTCCTTCCGGAAACTCCGGGCCGAGGTTTGCGCTCGTCACTTCAATCCCATCCGTGCCTGAGACCGCGTCGATGTCGGCCCCCTCTATCAGCCGAAATGATCCCACGAATTCGTTCTCGCCTTCGCGGCGGTAAATGACGAAGGAGCTGTCGCCCTGACTTGAGGCCACCAAATACCCCGTCCCGCCTACGCCCCGGTACAGTGCCAATCCCTCGATGTCCGGCACGAGATGTCCCGCGCCGCCAATGGAATCGACCGCTGTCCGGCTTGAATCCCGGTCCGGTTCCGCCCAATATTTCCAGATGGCGACACCCTCTTCCGCGACGTACAGCATCCCGGTTTCGTCGTCGGCCACGCATCCTTCCGTCTGCGACCCCACTTCCAGGCGGCGGACAAGGCGAGCGTCAATCCGACCCTCGGTCTCAAACAACTCCCACTGCTGCAACGAGCCTTCTTTCGATGTCACAAACGTGTAGTATTTTCCGGAGTTTGCGCTTCGATACATGCAGCAACCATACGGGGCGATTCCA
>BTUX01000289.1:0-5543 GCA_045863315.1 Candidatus Hydrogenedentota bacterium
GGGCGCATCAACGCGCAGGATCTGTCTAAACCATTCGGAAAACTACTCCGCATCGACGTGGACCATGGACTTCCGTACACCGTTCCGGCGGACAATCCGTTCGTCGGCCAGAAGGGCGCCCTGCCGATTATCTGGGCATACGGTTTGCGCAATCCGTGGAGCTTCTCCTTCGATCGGATGACGGGAGACCTCTGGATTGGCGACGTCGGCGCCAACTGTTACGAGGAGATTAACTTCCAGCCCTCCGCGAGCGCAGGCGGCGAGAACTATGGCTGGGGTTATTCGCCGCAATCGGACGTCGTCGCCGAAGGGTTTCAATGCGTCAGTTCGGATCTGACCTGTGCCGGTACCGAAGGCACTACCTGCGGGATCGGTCCCGGTTTCACCCCCCCGATCCTCGATTACGATCGGAGCCGCGGCCAGTGCGTGATCGGCGGCGTGGTGTATCGCGGGAGTGCCGTGCCCGAATTGGAAGGATTGTACATCTACGCCGACCATTATCAGGGAATCCGAACGGTTCGGTTCGACGGGGCGTCTGTGACTGAGCACACGGACCGGTCGGCGGAGTTCGATCCCCCGGGTGCGTTGACGATCAATACCGTTTCTTGCTTTGGGCAGGACTTCTACGGCGAGGTATATGTCGGAGACATAGCCGACGGCGAAATATACAAGATCATGCCGTCGGACTGACCATGCGACGCACGCCCTTACATGCCGCGTCAATTCTCCAGATTGCGTTCGTACTCCGGATCGACATGGACCGTCTTCCCCAGTATGGCAGTAAGCGGGTCGGCATCCTCGGCGCAAAAGCCGAGGTGTAAATGCCGGCGCCAGCCCTCGGCGTATTCGAACCGTCCGGACATGCGCCCGACGCGTCGCGCCAGCTCCTCCATCGTCGTGAGATAGCTGTCGAGTCCCTGGCTCGCATCGAGCCATACCTTCTGACTCTTATGTGCGGCGAGGGCGTCGCGCTTTGCGTCCAATACGCTGCCGATATCCACGTACTGTCCCGCGCGGACCACGCGGCGCAACGGGTCGCGCAGTCCCCACGGCAGTGCATGGTAGAGGGTGATTTCGTCCCCAATCGGCGGGCGCGGAGGCTGCGTCAGGAAATTACGCATGCCGCGGCAGAACGCCGCCGTCACAGCGATCCGGCTGGCGTTCATGTGGTCTTCCATGTAATCCTGCGGCGACTGCACCAACATGATGGAGGGACGTACCTCCCGGATGAGCGCGCCGAGCCGGCGCGGAACGCTCCGGTCGTAGTACAGGTCGAGGTCGTCCACCAAGGGCGGGTGAAAGTTCGCCCCCAGCAGCGAGGCGGCGTGGCGCGCTTCCTCCGTCCGGCGCGCGATGATGCGCTCGCGCGTCTCCGTCTCGGTCCCCATCGAGCCGTTGCATAAATTAATGTAGTGAAGCTCGCACCCCGCTTGGCCCAGCGTGAGCAGGGTGCCGCCCATCATCAGCTCGATGTCGTCGGGATGCGCCGCGACGGCAAGGACCCGGTGTGAGGTCATGCAGACTCCTTACTCGATTCGTTGGATAACGCCTACCCTTCCAGTTCGGGCGAGTGAGACGGCGATTTCTTGAATGCATGAAAGTCAACGCGTTCCAGTGTGGCCAACCCCTCGTGCAGCGCACATTCCAGCATCGGCATGAACCGCTTGATGTTTTCGACCGTGTCAATGATTTCGACGACGATGGGCAGATCCACCGAAAGGCGCAGCACCTTTGCGGTATGGATGCGGTGGTGCGCCCCGTATCCGGCCATTCCGCGCAAGACCGTCGCGCCCGCGATATTCGCGTCCCGCGCGCGTTCAACGATCCACTCGTACAGCGGTATACCCTCGTGCTTGTCGCGTTCGCCCACAAAGATGCGGAGCAAACATCCTTCGTCCATCCTCATGCCGCTCCCCTCACATGAATCGCGACAGCGCGTGCCCGGCCCACACCGCGAGGAATCCGAGCACGACTTGCGCCGTGACATTGCCCGCCGCCTTCACCCATTCCCCGTCCCGCGCGAGATGGAACGTCTCGTAGCCGAACGTGGAGAAAGTCGTGAAGCCGCCCAACACCCCAATCAACAGCAATACCCGCGTCTCCGGTCGGAAGACCTCGCGATTCTCCGCGAGGCCGCTGATCCATCCAATCAGCAGGCATCCCACGACGTTGACCGCGAGCGTCCCGTACGGCAACCAGGCCTGTCTCACCGAATTCTGCACCCATCCACTCAACAGATACCTGCCGACCGATCCCACGAACCCGCCGGCGCCAACCAGAAGTACGTTCAACATGATGCCCGCGCCCTATCCTATCCGCCGGATCTGCTTGTACCGGAAGCAGTCGACCGTGTGATCATTGACCATGCCCGCAGCCTGCATGAACGCGTAGCATATCGTCGAACCCACAAACCGAAACCCCCGCTTCTTTAAGTCCCCGCTCATCGCGTCGGACTCCGGCGAGGTGGCGGGTATCTCGCGCAAGGATTTCCATGCGTTGACCCTTGGCTTGCCGCCCACAAACTGCCAGATGTAGGTGTCGAACGAGCCGAACTCCTCCTGCACCGCCAGAAAGGCCCGGGCATTGGTGACGGCCGACTCGACCTTGAGCCGGTTCCGCACGATTCGGGAATCCGCCAGCAGTTTTTCGACCCGACGCCGGTCGTATCTCGCGACTTTCTTTGCGTCGAAATTGTCGAACAGGACACGGTAGCCTTCCCGCTTTTTCAGTATCGTCGACCACGACAGGCCCGCCTGGGCGGCGTCAAGCACCAGATACTCGAACAACAACCGATCGTCATGCGCCGGCACGCCCCATTCCGTGTCGTGATACGCGATGTCCAACTTGGATCGCGGCCACTCACAGCGTATTTGTTCCATTTCGGCCTCCGAAATCCCGCATACCATAGCATAGGTCGCGATGCCGACGCCGGGCCCGCGCCCTCAGCGCGCGGCCTGCTTGGCCACCGGCAGTTTCTGGAGCACAGAGGTCTTGGCCAGAAATACGTACGTCGCAATCCGCAGAACGCAGAGGACGATGATAACGATGCGGATGCCCAGGAAATCCTCGGGGTATAACTCATTGAGCACTACGAGGGCGACCATCATCGTGAGCCGTCCAAACGCCAACGGAATTTCCCACGCGCTCAGGTACTCGATCCGCTGCATCGGATGTTCTACACACCGCATAATCACCTCCATGCGCACGCTGAAGTGCCCGATGCCGAACAATGCCATGGACGCAGACCGCAGAATGCCGAACACGATAAGGGAGGTGAGCGTGATGGGGAAGAAGAACACGATTCCGCTTGCTGCCAATAGCGCCGACGAAATAAGCAGATACGTCCGCCGAGACTCCGGCATGATGAGCCGGCCAAAATAAAAAGACACGATGATTGCGATCAGTGCCTGCGCCGACGCATAGGTCCCGACGTTGAGTTCGTTCGACGAGACGACATACATCAGGATGCTGAGCAGAAAGGTCGGAATCTCGAAGGTGCCGGCGAGGGTGAAGGAAGCCAACAGGATATAGCGCCAGTCCCATTGGTCACGGCCGGGAAACAGGGCGCGACGGATTTTGAACGGGGTGCGTTCCTGATCCGGAGTCAGGAGATGACTCACGAGGAACGCGGCGCAATAAATCCCGAGCACGATCGCGAAGATCAGGTGGTAGCCTTCGAGTCCGGGGTGGTAATAGATGATGAATCCGCTGAGGAGCGGCGCGAACATCCTTGCTACATGACTGATCGCGTTCATCAGCCCGATGAAATACTCGCGACGGCCCTGCGTCGTTACGTCGTAGTTAATCGTGTTCGCCCCGGCCCAGAACATCCCCCATGTGACGCCGAGCAGGATTCCCAGCGGCACGGTGAACTCCGCCGAGCGTTCGCGCAGGATCAGCAGCGTGGCATAATAAACCGCATGAAATAGTATACCGAGGCGGTACACATGCAGGCGGTCGCGGACTTTGGAGTACCACCCCGCCAACAGGAACACGACGGGCGTGACCGCGTACAACGCAAGGTAGTATTTGCACAAGACGTTGAGGTCCTGGCTGTTGCGCCAGAGGTACACATTCACGAAAATCTGGCACAAGGCCTCGGCCGAGTTGTATAAACCGGCCAGCATAAAGGCCACGCGCGCCTGAGGGTGAAGTTTGTCCGATCCCATATGAAGGGCCAAGCTTACGCCGACAGCGTTTCGAGCGCAAACCGAGCGATGATCAAGGTTGACAACGAATGTTCTGCGGTCTCGGCATGTGTGAGGCAAGAATGGGAGACGCAAGATGCTTGATGCGGGCATCGGTATTATCGGGTCGAGGTTTATTGCCGACATCCACGCGGAATCGTTCAAGCACATTCGCGGCGCGACGTTAGTCGGCGTTGCCTCGCCGACGCCAGGCCATGCGGACGCATTGGCCCGCAAGCACGGAATTCCTCACGCCTTTACCGACTTCCGCGAGTTACTCGCCCGCGACGATGTTCACGGCGTCGTGTTGGCCCTCCCGAATCATCTCCATTGCGAGGCGGCGTTGGCCGCTGCGGACGCCGGCAAACACGTCTTGTGCGAAAAGCCGCTGTGCATGAACCTGCGAGAGGCGGACACGATGATCGAAGCGTGCAGAAAAGCCGGCGTTATCCTCATGTATGCCGAAGAGCTGTGCTTCGCCCCGAAATACGTCCGGGCCAAACAGCTCGCCGATGAGGGAGCGCTGGGCCGCGTATATCTGGTCAAACAGAGCGAGAAACATTTCGGACCGCACGCAGACTGGTTCTGGGACGTCGAGCGAAGCGGGGGCGGAGTACTGTTCGATATGGGGTGCCACGGCATCGAGTTTGCGCGTTGGGTGCTGGGGCGCCCGCGCGCCACCAGCGTATACGCCCATTGCGCGACCTACGTCCACACTGACAAGACGCGAGGCGATGACACCGCCGTTCTCATTATCGAATTCGAAAACCGCGCGATGGCGCTGATCGAGGAAAGCTGGGCGCGCCAGGGCGGCATGGACGACCGCGCCGAAATCTACGGCAGCGAAGGAGTCACCTACGCCGACCTCCTGCATGGAAACGCCCTCGAAACGTTCAGCGCGCGGGGTTACGGCTACGCGGTCGAGAAGGCCGCCACCACTCAGGGGTGGACCTTCACCGCTTTCGAAGAACTGTGGAATTACGGGTTCCCGCAGGAAATGCAGCATTTCGTCGACTGCATGCACGAAAACAAAACGCCGTCGGTGACCGGCGAGGACGGAAGGGCCGTACTTGAGATCATACTGGCCGGGTACGCGTCCGCGGGCCAACAGCGCCGCATCCCCTTGCCCATTACCACGGACGCGCTCAAACCTGTGGATCTCTGGTTGGGGAAATCCTAACCCGGATTTTTCACGCCCGCGGGCAATGAAGGATACCACTTCGTGCGGCAGATACCTTTATGCAGCGACAGGGAAAACGGGCTGTCGGTGTGAAAAATCGTCACCCGATTGACTTCTATGCTATCTCCTGAGCATTTCTAACCAGTCGCTTCCATGAACGGGGGCGAAAGGTTATA
>BTUX01000290.1:0-5522 GCA_045863315.1 Candidatus Hydrogenedentota bacterium
CGATGAGAGGCGTCAGTGAGGCGGTGTGCGTGGGATCGGAGAAGGCTTCGGCGGGCATGCCTGCGGCTGCGCACGGTCCGACAGGACGCGCAGGGGGACCAGGACGTCTGGGGTTGTCACGCCGAAGGACGGTTCAGCGAGTTGCAGGTGCTGTTCTACCGCGCCGGACGAATGACCGGCGGCCGATCGTTCTCGTTCAACCGTCGCGAAATGCCGATCGAAGAAATGTTGAGTTCTTTTCTCTTGCAGTACTACTCGGAAGCGGCCGTGGTCCCGTCCGAGATCCTGACCCCGATTCCCGTGGATGAAAGCGACACGCTCGCCGAAATCCTGTCCGATCAACGGGGCGGCAAGGTCGTCATCCATTGGCCGCAACGGGGCGAGAAAAAAGCGCTAGTGGACCTCGCAAACCGAAACGCCCAAAGCAGTTTTGACGAAAAGCGGCTCGCCGAAGAAGCGAACCGGGACTTGATGACGCAGCTTCGGGAGGCCTTGCGGCTGCGCAAGGAACCGTACCGAATCGAGTGCTTTGACATCTCGACGATTCAAGGCGCGCAGCCCGTGGGTTCCATGGTGACATTCGAGGGCGGATTGCCCAACAAATCGAGATACCGGCGGTTCGCCATCAAGAACGTTCCGGGACAGGACGACTTCGCCATGATGCGGGAAATGCTGATGCGGCGATTCCGGCGCGCCATCGAAGAAAATGACCTGCCGGACCTCGTGGTCATAGACGGCGGCAAAGGTCAACTCAACGTGGCGACGACGGTGTTTCAGGATTTGGGGATCGAGGACATCGAGGTCACAGGTCTTGCCAAAGCGCGCGCGATCAACGGCCAAGGCCATTCCCCTGAGCGGTTTTTCATGCCGGGACGAAAGGACCCGATCATCCTGCCGCAGCAATCGCCGGTTGTGCTGCTGATTGCGCGAATCCGCGACGAGGCGCACCGGTTCGCCAACGCGTATCACCGGAAACGACGGGGAAAATCCGCCTTGGCCTCCCCCCTGCTGCAGGTTCCCGGCATCGGGCCCAAGCGCGCGCGCACGCTGTTGAACAAGCTCGGCTCACTCGCTAAAGTACGAAAGGCGACGGTTGAGGAGATTGCGGCGCTGCCGGGATTCAACGGCGCGTTGGCGTCGACCGTGAAGCGGACCTTGGGCGACGCCGAATCTCCCGGGGAGACACCGTGATCGAGGCCTTGTTCTTTGCTGTTGTATCCGCCGCGCTCGTGTATCTATGGTGCACGGGCTACTTCGTCTTTCTCCATCTGCGTTACCCGGAGCCAAACCGGGCGGACGAGGTCTATGTCGTGACGACCGGCGACGGCTGGCAACTACGTTTGTACCGGCGCCGGCCAACAGGTGGCCGCGGCGAGCCCGTCTTCTTCATGCACAGCCTCTCGTCGAACCACCTCAACTTCGAAATCCCCGCCGGCTATTCGCTGGTCGATTATCTGTCCAACAAGGGCTACGACTGCTGGACGTTCGATTCCCGGGCGTGCCGCACGGCCATACCGCCCCCGGGCACAAGCAGGCTCAGCGCAACGCTCGACGATCTTCTGACGTATGACATTCCGGCCGCGCTCGGGTGTATCCGCGAAAAAACGGGGCATCCGCGCGCGCACTGGATAGGGCATTCCATGGGCGGTATGCTCTTCTACGCGTACGACCTCAAATTCGACGGAGCGGGCCTCGCGTCCGCCGTCACGCTGGGCTCGCCCCCGGGGTTCAAAGGCGTCAAGATTGTCCCGCACGATACGCTCGTCTTCCTGAATCGATTTCTGTACGGGTTTCTTTCCGGGCTGTTTCGCGGGTTGGCGCCGTTCTACGACGTGTGGCGTCCAAAGTCCAGGCTGGTCCCCATCAATTGGGACAATGTACATCCCAAAATACGCCCGGGCGATATCTTTCACGCGGCCGAAATGCCCAAACCCCGAATCGGCGCGCAAATGAACGCATGGGCCTCGCGGGGCCAGTGGGTCATGTTCGGGGGCGGCTTGGACGTACAAGAAAATCTCGACAAACTCAAGACACCGCTACTCGCCATCTTCGGCGGAATCGACCCGTTCATTCCGGAAGCGCGAGCGATCCACTTCTTCAAAAGCATTCGCGGCGAGGACAAGCGGCTGGTCGTGCTATCTCGCGCAAACGGTCACACCGCCAACTACAGCCACATTGAACTGGCCTTCGCATACAACGGCGAGAAAGAGGTGTTCGAGCCGGCCTGGAAATGGCTGAAGCAACACCCAATCCAGAAAACGGCCGTGGCGGGGAAACCTTCGCGCATAGCGATCGCCGGCGCCCCGCGGTCATCGAACTCCCGCAGATCAGCGGCAGCCAAGCCGGCGGTGAAACGGGCCTCTTCGGCAAAAAAGAAACCCGCCGACGGAAAGGGACGATGATGCGCCGTGGTACTGTTGCATTTCTCTGCATGACCGCCGTTTGTGCCGTGGCGCAGGATCCCTGGGACCGCGCGGAGGCGAACGGCAACCTGAACCGGCTGTATCTGCTGGCGTGCTGGAAATACACCGGGGGCTGGCTGCAACACGCCGACCCGAAGACGGCCCTTATCCCCCGCAATCTGGGCAAGGACTTCTATTGGAACGCCAAGGACGCCGCGGCGGACAACTACCCGTTCATGGTATTGAGCGCGTTTTACACCGATCGCGCGCTGTTCGATGGACGCATGAAGCATATGCTCGAGGCGGAGCAGCGTCACACCAACCGAATCGGCCGCCTGCCCGACGATTTCGTTTTCGCGACGCAGGCATTTCGCACGCCGGAGCCCAAGTTGGACGACCTGATCTTCGGCGCGGCCGAGTACGCAAAAGACGGCCTTATTCCGTTGACGGAACTGCTCGGACCCAGCCCATGGTCGGACCGAATGCTGGGCATGTTGGACGACATCTGGGAACACGCGGAGTATGAAACGGAGGTGGGCCGGCTTCCGTCCGTATCGCATGAAGTGTGCGGCGATCTCATGCAGACGATGTCGCGAATGTACTGGATGACGCGGAATGAGAACTATCGCGAGGCCGTGTTCAAACTGGCGGCCTATTTCTTCGAACATCATCCTCCCGAGCGGGCGGAGCAGTTGCGGCTGGATGACCACGGCTGCGAGGTCATCAGCGGGCTGAGCGAGGCGTACTATATCGCGGCGCACACCGACGCCGACCGTCGCCAGCGGTGGAAAGCGGCCATGCACCGCTTGCTGGACCGAATCCTCGAGGTGGCCCGCGACGAAGACGGACTGCTTTACAACCTCGTCAATCCGGTAACGGGCGAGGTGATTTCTTCCGAGCGGACGGACAATTGGGGGTACAACTACAACGCGTTTCTCGTCGTGTTTGAACTCGACCACGAGCCGAGATTTCGGGAAGCCATTGAGCATGCGCTGAAAAACCTCCCGAAGTCGAAGGACTACCCCTGGGAAGGCGCGCGCATGGACGGATTTGCGGACTCGCTCGAGGGCGGCATCAACTTGATTAATCGTATTCCAATCCCGGAAGCGATCGAGTGGGCGGACTACACGGCGGACCGCATGTTGACGACGCAGCGCGATACGGGCGTAATCGAAGGGTGGCATGGCGACGGCAATTTCGCACGAACCGCCTTGATGTACGCACTATGGAAAAGTCAAGGCGCCTACGTTGAACCCTGGCGCGCGGACCTGCGCGTCGGCGCTGTCCGCCAAGACGACGGCTACGTATACTTCACCGTGAAATCGGACTGGCCTTGGCAGGGACGATTGCGCTTCGACGTGCCGCGCCACGCGGAGTACCTGAAGATTCCATCGGACTATGCGCGGCTGAACCAGTTTCCCGAGTGGTTCACCGTCCCGGACGGCGCGTCGTTTGAAAGTGATGACGGCCTCGTCGCCGCACGCAAGTTGCGGAACGGCATCGAGGCGACTTCCTCACCCGAAGCGCCGTTCCGCTTGCGCCTGAAATTAAAGGAAGGCCCATGAATACGCTGACGCGCCGCGGATTCTTTGCCGCCTCGGCCGCAAGCGTTGCCATCGGTATGTCTCCGCGGGTCGAAGCCGCGGAGGGGCGCCCATCCGTGTGCGCGTTCGCAAAGCACCTGCAGTTCATCACGGACTACGGGGAACTGGCACGGACCGCGAAAGACCTGGGTCTGGACGGCCTCGACCTGGCCGTACGCAAAGGAGGCCACGTCGAACCTGCGTCCGTGACGGTCGATCTGCCGCGCGCCGTTGATGCAATCCGATCCGTGGGGCTCGAGGTGCCGATGATCACGACAGCCCTCAATCGGGGCGACGATCCGGACGCACGGCCAATCCTAGAAACCGCCTCGAAATTGGGAATTCGATACGCGCGGATCGGGGGCCTGCAGTACTCGAACGACGGTGACATTCGCGCGGAGCTGGACGCGTTCACCCGTCAGATAGGAGGACTTGTAGACCTCTTGGCCGCCTGCCATATCGTGGGCGGATATCACAATCATTCCGGCGGCAACAACGTGGGCGCGCCGTTGTGGGACCTCTACGAAATGATCCGCGCGGTGGATTCAACCCACTTCGGGTCGAATCTTGATGTCGGCCACGCCACCGTTGAAGGCGGGTCCGCCGGCTGGCGCTTGAATGCCCGGCTGTTGGCTCCCTATGTAAAAATGATGGCGGTGAAGGATTTTGTGTGGGACAACGGCAAGCCGCGCTGGTTGCCCCTCGGTGAAGGACAGGTGCAGACCGTGGAATTCTTCCGACTGGTCCGCGCGGCCGGCTTCGCTGGTCCGGTGTCGCTGCACGTGGAATATCGCGTCGAGTCCGACGAGGTCATGCTGAAGGAGATTCGGGCGGGCGCGGATCGAATCCGCGCGTACCTGCGCGAGGCGGGCTACGCATAGCCGACACATGCTTGTCATCGATGGATTGAATGCAACCTTTCCCCGCGTTCGAGTGTCTTACGCGATACGTAACTTCACGTCGCAAACGGAGCGCGGTCACACGTGATAGACACTGCACTGGCGATTCTGGGATGGTCGGCGTTCGGCCTGGCCGTGGTGGTCGGGCTCGCCCTCGATGTCGTAGGGCTTTTCGGAAACTGGATCATTCTTGGAGCGGTGATCGTCGCATGGGTCTTGACCGGTTTCACGCATTTCGGCTGGGTCGGGATCGGTGCGATGTCGGTTTTGGCCATACTGGGCGAAGTGCTCGAGACGGCCGCTGCGGGTTATGGGGCCTCCAAGTTCGGCGGCAGCAAGGGATCCATCGTTGCCGCGCTCGTGGGGTGCTTGGGCGGGGCCGTCCTCGGCACTCCGGTGTTTCCCATCGTCGGGACCCTCATAGGCGCATGCCTTGGCGCCTTCTCCGCAGCAGCGCTGTACGAATACATCAAGCACGAGAAAAAACCAGGCGAAGCCATGTGGACCGGATTGGGGGCGGCGTTGGGCAAGGTGGCGGGACTGTTTGCGAAATTGCTCATGGGCTTGGCAATGCTGCTGGCGGCCGCGCTCACCTATTGACCTTGCGTAGTCCGGTTCTTTCACACCCACGCGCGTTG
>BTUX01000291.1:0-5484 GCA_045863315.1 Candidatus Hydrogenedentota bacterium
GCTTCGCGATGCCACGCCAGCACGTCCGAAATGCACTCGTGATACGGCGAGCCCTCGGGAATGCAGGCCAGCCCGGCCCGCACCACTTTTTCAATATCGTTGTCCTCAAAATACGCTTCGGCATACATGCCCGCGACAAACATTCCGCCGTACAGCCCGTCTCCGTAATTCATTATGCGGCCGAAAATCTCACAGAGTCGGTTGGACTCACGGGGCATGCCCGGACAAAGTATGCCGAACAAATCCGCCTCAATCTGAAAGTCGATGTCGTCGGCGTGGTGGTTGTACAGCGGATGACCCGACATGGGGGGCATCACCCCATGCCGGCAGTTCTCGCGCCCGTACCGGTTCGCGTGCCAGAGCGGATACTTCGTGTTTGCAAAGGCCTTCCCGGCCTGCTCGAAGGTCACGTCGAGACCGTGCTCTTCGATTGTCTGGAGGAAAGTCATTTCTACGTAACAATCGTCCTGATGGATGGCCTCGGCGACACGCTCGGGCCTCCACCCGCGCAGCGGTTCGGTAATCGGCTTCCCATTTGAGCGGAATTCGTAAGGAGACCCGTAGCAAACCCCAATCATCTGTCCGGCCCACGCGCCTTTGCACTTATCGAGATAGCGGGCTTTCGCCAGCACCGCGGGGCCCGGCACCTGCCCCATTACGGTCATCGAGATGAGAGCGATCAACGTTGCTGGGAGAATCGCATGAGTCATAGTTGCGTCCTGTCACGCAATTGAATCCGATGGGATTCAAGCCGGATGCTGGTCGTCGTTCGCTGTGGATTTCGATTTGCCGTCAATCGCATCCGCGGCCCCGACATCAGGGCGAAGCCACAATCCACTCCGGCGAAACCACAGCGTGCTTGATTGACTTTCCTTCCCTCTCATTGAAGGTATAGCTCACGTGGATGCGCCCGTCCCTGCCCTGGATCGCAGTCGGATACGCATAACTTCCCACTCGCGGTTCGGCCTTGTCGAGGTAGCGTTTCCATTTCCACGTCTGCCCCTCGTCGTCCGACATGACCAGCGCAAGCTGGTGCCGGCCGACTTCCGTATCATTCAAGGCGACAACCCAGCGCCCGTCCTTCAACACGACCGCGGCGAGGCTCGAGCCGGGGTTTGGCAGTTCCGTATCGCGCGCCGCGGACCAGGTTCTGCCCTCGTCGGACGATGTGCTGATCAGCACTCGCTGCGGCGGGCCTCCGCTGTCCCGGCACAAGGCGACAACTTCGCCATTCTTCTTTTGGAGCAAAGTCGGTTGGATGGGCGCAAATCCAATTATCGGATGGCTGGACCGCCAAGTTTCCCCCAAGTCGTCCGAAATTGCGACGAGACCCGCGTTAAACCCGTCCGAATACAGCGGCAACAGTATACGTCCCGACGACAGCGCGAAGGGAACCGCGCGCGTCATCCACCCAATCTGACGTTTGAGCGGGTCCTTCGACGCCTCGATCAGCAGTTGCGTATACGGCAGCGCGTATTCCGCCCACATCGGCTCCGCCATATCGAGTTCCTTGTAGCGCTCTGCCGTCGTTTCGGCGAATTCCTCACCCGGTTGAAGAAGTATCACGTCCTGCCACGACCACTTCGGCGGACCGTCGCCGAGATAGTCGTCTGCCCTCCGATACTTGAGCAGGCTTTGCTCCCAACGGTTCGCTTGCACAACGATCCAGAACAGCCACAACCGGTCTTTGGAATCGATATAGAGAACGGGGTTGCAGTCAGGGTGGTCCGGCGTGTCCGCCATGAGGAATACGGGACCCCATTCCCTCGCGCCTTTCCTTAAGCGCGCCCCCTGGATAACGACGTCGTTTGCCCTGCGTTCGCCCGAGCCGTAAAACCAGCACGCAATGAGATCGCCGTTAGCGCATTCGACAACGCTGCTCCCATGGCAGTGTTTGTCCTGCGGTGGAAAGATGAGTTCGGACTCGGGCTCCCCGGCAACTGCTGCAAGGCCAAGGCATATGGAAAACAGCGCACGCAGGATCCATTGCATCGTTGGACTCCCCAGCTCGAGTTCGTGGCCAATAGGCTTGCGCCGACGCGGCAACTACTCCCGCTTATACGCTGAAGTCTCTCGTCGGTTCAAGTGATGTTTGGCGGTTTCTCGGCACGGCGCGTTGTAACGAGGGCCGAGGTGCGGTGGTACTGTGGATGGTTGGGGGTTGCCCCAGCGCAGTCGCCGCTGGCAGGCGCGCCGGCGTGCGGCGTTCGGGCCGTCGATGAGTGTCGCCGGCGCACCCGGTATCAAACGCGAGGCGCTACCGCCTTGCTCACCGTGTCAAACGGAAGGGGTACGCCGCACTCCTGCGGAGAAACGTCCTCACACGTGCGCCGAGGCGCCTCTTCCACCGTGTGGACTGACGGTCCATATGCGGCTTCTGGGGTCCGGCCGGTAAGGGCAGACCAACGTCACAAGGGTGTACAGGTCCAGGCCCCCTGTCCTTGTGGCCCTTGTCCGCGCCGGACCCCAGTCGCATTCCACGAGTCACGATCCCAAAGGGACACCCTGTCGGGCTGTCACGGAAACATGATCGAAGCCGGCGCGTTCCACCGCATTAAGCGCGAACACCATCCCGGCGAGTTGCGCGTCGGGGTGAACGACAATCTCGGCGCCCCCCGCAAATTCATCCGCGGCGGCACGCAGAACCTGCAATAGGTCATCGGATTCGGTCGCCTTGCCGTTTACTCGGAATTCCCGGTCCGCCCCAACCTCAACCAGCAACACGTTCGCCGCGGCCACGCCGGGCTCGGCGCTCCCAGGGTTGAACGCCGCCGGCAGCCCGCGGAAATTCAACATCGGAGCGACCACCATCATGATGATGAGCAATACCAGAAAAATATCGGTCAACGGCGTGATGTTGATCTCCTCGAGAAGAGGCTGGACTTTCCTGTTCAAGGTCGCGGCCCACCAAGTCTGGTGCGGGCGGGCAGAGGCGCTCGCGGCTCAGTCTGCGAAATGCCGGCCAGTATGACCTGCTCGACACCCGCGCTCCGCGCCGCGTCCATCGCGGTCAGCGTGGCGGCGCTCTGCGATTCGCGGTCGCCGCGGATGACCAAGGTCTTCTCCGGAAGCGAGGGAACTCGCGCGGAGAGCGTGTCCGCGAGTTCGGAGCGGGGGACATGCCGGCCTTCGATGAAGTAACCGCCGTCGCGATCGATCTCCAAGGTCAACGCCTGCGGGTCCAGCGTCGTCCCTCCCAGGACCTGTGGCGGCCGGACTCCCTTCCGCATGGAAGCCATGAACGGCGCAACAAGGATCACAATGACCAAAAGTACAAGAAACACGTCGGTCAGCGGCGTGATGTTGATCTCGGCGATAACGGACTTGTCGGTAGCCCGGCGCATCGAAGTTTACCGGCCCGCGCGTGGGTCGGCCGCGGCGCGCCGGCTGAACGCCGGCCGCTCGTCTACCGTCGCCAAATCGTTTGCAATACCCATCAGGACGAGTTTGAGCATCTCGAAATCACCGGCGAACTGTTCGACGCGTCGCCGAAAGTAATTGTTCAGCGCCACCGCGACAATGGCTACGCCAAGGCCGAATGCCGTGGCGATCAATGCCGATCCGATACCGAACATGACGGACGACACCGTTCCCCCCGCCTCGGCCTGCGCGAGTTCGCCAAACGTAAGGAGGATGCGAACGACGGTGCCGAAAAGCCCGAGGTAAGGCGAGATGGTCGCAATCGTACCGATCACCGCGATGTTCCGATCGAGTTCGCGCATGGCAAGCGAGGTGGCGACGTCGAACATCGTGTCGAACCGCTCCGGATGCCGCTCGACAATATCCAGCCCTTCGGCCGTCAGGTCGCCCATCACGCCCCGCTGGCGCTTGGCCGCCTCGCGCGCCGCGCCGGGCCCTCTCTCGAGTTCCTTTTGAAGATGGTGGATGTAATCCGCGGAGGAAACACGGTTAATCGAATAGAACCACAACCGCTCGATGGTAACCGCGAGGCACACAATTGAACAGACAACGATCGGAAGCAATACGGGCCAGTCGTTGGTTATGGCGAACCAGAAAACGCCCATTGGCGCAATGTCCCCACTAGTTTGCGAAACGACACGGCGCGCGGAGTCGCCTACGCAACCGGGCCGTTCGCGGAGTATATCAGATCGTAAGCGGGGAACGCAGGAACATGAGGAATAATAAGAGTGGCGGAGAGGGCGAGATTCGAACTCGCGGTACCGCTAGGCGGTACAACGGCTTTCGAGGCCGCCGCCTTCAACCACTCGGCCACCTCTCCGCGGTGTTTTTGGGGTTGATGCAGTAAAGACGATCGCATAGACATACTAGCAAATCGGAAGAAGGCCGGGCAATTCCCGATTTTGACATTTCCCGACTTTGGATTTGAGAACGCACCTTTGACGCACCGCGTGTGGGTGGACCGTCGAATCAAAGGTCAAGCGGTTCGCCAGGTGTCAGAGGAATAGGATGCCGATCCCTAACCCGCATATCTCACCAGTCGCTCCCGTCATCGGGAGCGACTGGTGAGATATGCGGGTTAGCCGCGCGGTAGCCAGACGAAAACTGCGGTTGTGCGCTCAATCCGATAGACAAAACCGCGCGATTGACAATCTTAAATTCAACTTCCGACTGTTTCCCGCCGCCGCCATAGTGTATAACCTTTCTTGTACCAACATCGGAGGCCGTCCATGACGCAGCGTACGACGGTTGGCGGGTATCTGATCCAGCGATTGCAGGAACTCGGCGTCAACCACGTCTTCGGCGTGCCCGGGGACTACGTGCTTGGTTTCTACGACCTCATGGTAGCGAGCCCGATCGAGGTCGTCGGCACCTGCACCGAGATTGGCGCGGGGTTTGCCGCGGACGCCTACGCGCGGGTCAACGGACTTGGCGCCGCGTGCATCACCTATTGCGTCGGCGGCTTTAACGCCCTGAACGCCGTCGCCGGGGCGTACGCGGAGAAGTCGCCGCTCATCGTCATCAGCGGCGCGCCGGGCCTCAACGAAAGGGCCCGTTCCCCGCTCCTTCATCATCGGGTGCGCGATTTCAACACCCAGCGCCTCATTTTCGAACGCGTCACGGCGGCGGCGGTCGCATTGGAGGACCCCGCGCACGCGCCGGAACAAATCGACGAAACACTCGACGCGTGCATCCGGTACAAGCGTCCCGTCTATTTCGAACTCCCGCGCGATATCACCATGTTGCCGTGCGCCGCGCCCGGGCCGTGGCGCATGGATCGCTTGAAGAGCGATCCGGACGTCCTTAAGGAAGCCGTTGAAGACGCGGCTTCGGTGCTAAAGAAAGCGAAACGGCCGGTAATTCTGGCCGGAGTCGAGATTCACCGGTTCGGACTTCAGGCACACCTCGTCAAACTCGTCGAACACACCGGATATCCGGTCGCCTCGACGTTGCTCGGCAAGTCCGTCATTCAGGAGAACCATCCGCAATGCCTCGGTGTCTATGAGGGCGCCATGGGCCGGGAAGACGTCCGGCGGACCGTCGAAAGCGCGGATTGCGTCTTGA
>BTUX01000292.1:0-5460 GCA_045863315.1 Candidatus Hydrogenedentota bacterium
TATAGGGTTCGCGGCTGTCGTCCACAAACCCGTCCGGCTCGATCTCTTTTTCCGCGAGGATCAGGTCCGCGGGTTGCAGGTTTTGCACCGCTTCTTCGACCGCTTCCTTGCAGGCGCGTTGCACTCGTGCGAGGTAATCGAAGTCAAAGTTTGTCTTGAACAGTACCGCGCCGACGCCGTCGATATTGCTCCAGATGCCCATGGTGTCCGGCGATTCGTGATTGTGCAGGCAGGAAAACATGACGTGATCGATGCCGAGCGAGGGGTCGATGGCCTTGCGGACCGCAATAAACTTTTCGTGGAAGATGCCGATGCTGTCGAGCGTGACCATCACGACCGTCACGCCGTTGTTCCGGAATGCGATAGCGCGCGCCGACAGGTTGTCATGCACGCCCTTGGCGGGGCGATTGCTCGAGAATCCGGCCATCCAGACGAGGTCGCGGCGGCCGTTGCCGTTCGTGTCCTGCCAGGAGTCGCCGTCCTTTTCGCGGTACTTTCCGTCGTTGTTCGCGTCCGTCCACGTATCGTACTGGCTGAGGTCGGGGGTGATATCGCGCATCGCGACACCCACCTGCAATACTCCCGGCGCCGGACCGGTGCCGGCGGCCGGTTTGACGAGATCGGCCCGGTAGAAGCGATACGGGCCGATCGTGCGATATCCAATGAAGGACGCGATTAGGACGAGGACAAGAATCAGTCCGGCAAGGATTTTGTGGCGGCGGAAGAAGGCCAGCATATTGCGTACTCCCCGAAAAGTTCGAGGGTAGCGCACGACCGTCGGAGTTTGCAAAGGCAGGCACGGGGCGCGAGAGGGGGGCGGTCAGCCGTTGAGATGGTCTTCGTCGTAGACGATGGGGAAGTCCTCTCCTTCGATGACGGCGCCATCCGGGATGACGGGCGTGTGGAGAAGCAGGGGGCGCGTTCCATCGGCGCTGCGGGATTCGGGGTGCATATAGTTGATCACGACACCTCGCCGGGGGCGGTCCGAATGGTTGCCGTACGATCCGTGCAGGGTCATGCAGTGGTGAAACGAGCATTCGCCGGCTTTCAGTTCGAGCGGTTCGGGTTGGAACTGCTGCAACTGCTCCGGGGACAGCACCGACTTGATGCCTTCCATGTTTTCGAGCAATTGCAGTTTGGGTAGCAGCGGCCATTTGTGACTGCCGGGAACGAAGTGGATGCAGCCGTTTTCGATCGTCGAGTCGTCCAGCCCGATCCAGACGGTGAGATGGCGCGGGGGTACGCTGCGCGTCCAGTACGAATAATCCTGATGCCAAGCGACGATGCCGGGGTGGCGGGGCGGTTTATAGAACACTTGATCGTGCCAAAAGCGGACGCGTCTTGTGGCGAGCAATTGGCTGACGGGAACGGTAATTGCCGGATGGAACAGGATATCGTGGAATGCCTCGTCAATCCGCCACGCACCGAGGAAATGGAAAACGTTCTGTTCGGGCGCCCGCCGCCATGCCTCATCGATTTCATAGAGTTCGCCGAGCCGGGGATTTTCGCCCGAGCGGATGCGTTCGAGACCTTCGCGCAGCACGTCGATCTGTCGCTGATCCAACACCCGCGGTCCTCGGATAAATCCCCGTTCCTGGAACTCGGCGACTTGGCCGGCCGGCAGTTTGTACTGCTCGACTTCCTTGCTCGATTTCAAGGGGGTGAAGAGCTCGCCGACGATGCGGTGAATCGTGCGGTACGGAATCAGTTGTGTCGCCATGGCAGGACTCCTGCGGAATGATCGGTGCTTATCGCCAGGATGCAACGCCACCACCATAGGAAAACCCGTGCGTGCTGTCAATCATTGGGATTTTGCGATTGGGCGGCCCGCCATGGATACTACCGTCGCGGGTCGGGTCAACTCCGAGGCGCGGCCCAAATTCTGATCGCGGGGACCGGCTTTGGTCGCGTACCACGCTTCCTCGAATTGATGTTGGAGTACCGAATGATAGTTCGATTTGTCGCGCCCCCTTTCATCGGGGCACTGGTGCTTTTGGTGTGCTTCGGCTGCGGGGGAATTTCTGAGACGCCCGGGGCGTCTTCGGAGGCCGGGCCGGTCGCCGCCCCGGGGACCGTTGCTTTTTATCCCCCGGTCCCCCTCGTTCCAGTGGGAGATCGTCTGGCAAGTGACAACTTGGTCCAGAACGGGGGCTTCGAGCAACCGATCACGGGAGGTGCAGGTCAGGGAATCCCGTGGTGGACGGTTTCCGCTCCGGGCGCTGTTTCCGTCGGGTTGGCTGAAGACGTCGTCGCCGACGGCCGGTATGCGCTAAGGATAGATCTGAATGCGGACGAAGCGGTGTCTGCCACACAGCAGGTGCAACTGCCGGCGGGAGAGTTGTTCGTGCTGCGAGGCCTGCTCTACGCGAAAGATCTGCGGGGTTCATTGATCGTATCGGGTCGGGGCGGGGACCTCGTGGAAACCGATGTTCAGCAGGCGGCTCGGGCCGTGCTGGAAGTGGATGGCGCGCAGGATGCGTGGTGGCTGGGCCAATGCGAGTTTCTGTCGCCGAAGTCGACGGTGCGCATGGCGGATGTCACGGTGCGCTTCGGATACTTCCCCGGGGCAGGCGTCTCCGGGCCGGGCGCTCTATACCTCGACGGGGTCGAGCTCTATCGTTTGTCGACGACACAGTGCGTAACAAACGGCGATTTCGAGAGCGCAACCGATGTCGGGAAGGTGGGTACGTGGAGCGACGATGAATTCATCCTGCGGTCCGAAAATGCGTTCGAAGGGAGGTACGCGCTGGAACTGGCGCAAAACCCGGGTAAGGAAACGATGCTGACGGGTGTCATTGTGAATGGGGAGTCGCTGCGCGGCAAACGGGTGTGGCTGAGCGCGATGGTCGAGGCGCCTGGAGCGGGCAGCGCCGCCGACAAGACGGTGACGTTGCGTACGCGCTTTCTGGTGAACGGCCAGAGGCATTACGAGAGCGTTACGCATCCAGGCGGGGCCGGGTACGTCGAGCTTAATTTGACCGTTACCGTGCCCAATGACTTGGGGCCTGACGTCAACCCGTTCACGCTGGAGTTGCTGCGAGGCCGGGGGGTCGAGGGGCCGGTGTTGATCGACAACGTGAGCGTTTTGACCAAGGCAGCGCCGTGACGGTTGCCGGGTTTATCGCCTTTAACGCCCCCCGAGTATGGGCAATAATGGCGTTTGATTGTCCCAGTACGCGACGGACACCATGCCTGAATGTTGGCCCTGGTTCTTGAAGATGGCCCCCGAATGGTCGACGTCCCGAAACCGCAGCCGGCAGCGGGGGAGGCGCTGATCCGTGTCCATGCCGCGGGGATCTGCAACACCGACCTCGAACTTGCCAAGGGATATATGGGGTTTCGGGGCGTGCCGGGCCACGAATTCGTCGGCGTCGTCGAGGAATGCGAGAATCCGTACTTTCTGGGCAAGCGCGTCGTCGGCGAGATCAATTGCGTGTGCGGCGGCTGCAACTGGTGCCAGATGGAGATGCCGCACCATTGCTCGAACCGTTCCGTGCTCGGTATTTTGAATCGCAACGGCGCATTTGCGGAGTTTTTTACCCTGCCCGAGGCGAACCTGCACCTCGTTCCCGACAACGTGCCGGACGAGATCGCCGTGTTCACCGAACCGGTGGCGGCCGCCTTCCGGATTGAAGAGCAAATTGTGTTGTCGGCAAACGATCGCGTAATCGTTCTGGGCGACGGAAAGCTTGGGCTGGTGGTTGCGCAGGTCCTCCACCTGTCCGCGAACAAGGTCCTTTGTGTGGGAAAACATCCGGAAAAGCTGGCCCTGTTGGAACGTCTCGGCATCGATACGGCGTTGGCGGACGATGATGTGACCGGCGATGCCGATGTGGTCGTCGAAGCCACCGGCGCCCCGCAGGGACTGCAAAGGGCACTCCAGTTGGTGCGCCCTGAAGGAAAAATCGTGTTGAAAACCACGGTGGCGCATCCGAGCACTTTGGACATGAGCACTCCCGTCATCAACGAGGTGCAAATCATCGGATCGCGGTGCGGCCCCTTTCGGCCTGCTCTCGAGGCGCTGGCGTTGGGTACTGTCGAGGTCCGTCCCATGATCGCGGATACGTTTCCGCTCAGCCAGGCTGTGGAAGCCCTGCAGCATGCGGCCCAACCCGGCACGCTCAAGGTGCTCATCCGGGTGGAGGCGCCGAACACCTACGGCGCGGAACTCGCCGAGATCAACTCCTGAGTACGGCAACCGGTTTGGGGACCGAATTCGTTGAACTGCGCGGGCGACGCTCGTAGCATTCCTGGTCGTGGACGGCCCGGCGCACAAAACAGCCTTGATCTACCGCGAAGCCTTCGTTTGGTTCGTGGCGGCGGCGGGGGTGCGGGTCCTTTTCCTTGCGGCGACGCCCCACGTCATCGATTCCGCGGATTCGATTCGTTACCTCGAGGTCGCGGAACGCTTCGCGCGAGGAGAGTTCGCGCGGGTTGACCCACGCATTCCGCCCCTGTATCCCGCGCTGTGCGCGGCGGCGAATACGATTGCCGGCGACCTCGAGCAGGCGGGGTTGACGGTCTCGCTGGCGGCATCCAGCGCAATCCTGTTGCCGCTGTTCGTCCTCGCGTTCGCCATGCACGGCATTCTCTGTGCGCGCGTCGCCGCCCTGATGGCCGTGTTGTGGCCGTGGCTCGTCGACTACGGATGCCGCGTCGCGCCGGAGGCGCTGGCGTCGTTTCTGTGGTTCCTGGCCATCGTGGCCTTGATTCGCTCCGCCCATGCGCCCGTCACAGCGTCGCTGGCGGCGGCTCTGGCCTTTTTTCTGCTCCACTTGACGCGCCCGGAAGGGCTGTTCGTTTTGTTGGCGGCGCTCCCGGCGTTGCTCATCGTGGGCGATTCCGACGACATGCGGTCAAAGGCTTTGCGCGTGGGCGTGTTTGTTGCTGCCGCCGTCGTGTTATTGAGCGTTCAGACCGTCGCATTCGGTTGGATGACCGGCGAGGCCACGGTGACGGCGCGCGCCTCGAGCGATACGTTGCGCCACGTGTTCATCGAGCGCGGGGTGGATACCGCGCGCGCCTTCATGGCGCTGTTCAGCACGGTCCTGCCCACGATGATGGGGCCCGTACTCCTGCTCTTCGCCGGCGCGGGATTGCTCGCGCCGGACCGACCGCCGCGCAACGCGCGTGTCGAAGGGTTGGTGCTCTATTTCGCGCTTGTCCAGTTTGTGCTGGCCGGCCTCAGCACCTACGCGGAACCGAGGTATATCATGAACACAGTTGTCGCGCTGTCACTCTGGTCGGCGCGCGGCGCGGTGTGGACGGCCATGCTCACGCAATCCAACTGGATGCGTCGGGCGCCGGTCGTTTCTATCTCCGCGCTGATGGTTTTTGGTCTGGCCGTCAACGTTGTACCGCACTGGCTTGGGCGCATGACGTATCAGCCGGTCGAATATCGGATTGCGGGCCATTGGATGAAGCAACATCTCGAGCCCGGTTTGATCCTCACCAGAAAGC
>BTUX01000293.1:0-5444 GCA_045863315.1 Candidatus Hydrogenedentota bacterium
CACATGAAATGGAGATGGAGACTCGTTGTAGTCTGCCTCGCCGCTTGCCCGCCGATCGGAGTCGTGGTGCTCGCTCATTTCGGCGCGGGCGCCGTGGCGGCGGCGGAAGACCGGTTTGTGCCGTTGTTCAACGGGAAGGACCTTTCGGGATGGAGCGGGGATCCGAGGCTGTGGAAGGTTGTCGATGGGGCGATTGTAGGTTCGACGGACGGAGTGAAGATTGAAAAAAACACGTTCTTGTCGTACGAGAAAGAATTCGGCGACTTCGTCTTGCGGGCCAAAGTAAAGTTGCGCAACGGAAACAGCGGGATTCAATTTCGCAGCGAGCAATTGCCGGATTATGTCGTGGCGGGTTACCAAGCCGACATTGCCGAGGCGACCTACTTCGGCATGCTGTACGAAGAGAAGAAGCGGGGCATCATGGAATACTGGAAGAATATGACCCCCGAACAGCAGGCCGAGACGCAGAAGTGGGTGAGGAAGGGCGATTGGAACGAATACGAAATTACCTGCGAGGGGGACCATGTCAAACTCGTCTTGAACGGCCATGTGACTTGCGACATTCAGGATCCGGAAGGCGCACGATCCGGGATCATCGCCCTGCAATTGCACGTGGGTCCGGACATGCTGGTCAGTTTCAAGGACATTTCCATCAAGGAATTGCCGAAGAAAACGCCTCGCGTCGATGAATCGCAATTGCTGATGCCGGACGCGGACGCGGGCCGGCGCATGAAGTTGGGCGTCGAGGGCGCGCGGTACCGGTTGCCGGAGGGGTTCAGCGTCGAAGAGGTCGCATCGCACGATCTGATCGGATCGGTCATCAACATGACCTTCGATCACCTGGGCCGCCCGCTCATCGCGACCGAGAACGAAGGCGTGCGGCTCCTCCTTGATGACGACGGCGACGGGACCTTCGACCGGGTCCACTCGTTCAGCGAAACGATCAAGAGGGCCCAGGGGTTGTTCTACATTGCACCGGGGGACCTCTTGGTGCAGTCCGACGGGCCGGACAAGCCGGGTCTCTATCGACTCGTCGACAAGAACGGCGACGACGTGGCCGACGAGGTGAAGCAAATCGTGAAGGCCAGGAGCGGCGGCATGGGAGAGCACGCGCCGCACGCCATCCAAATCGGGCCGGACGGTTACTACTACATCATGTATGGCAACCACGCGTTCCCGGATTTTCCGCTCTCGAAAACTTCGCCGTCGCGCGGAATGCAGGAGGACTTTCTCTTGCCCCGCTATTGGGACGCGCGTGGACACGCCAAAGGCATCCTCGCGCCGGGCGGGACCATCCAGCGGCTCTCGCCCGATTTCAAGACGATGGAGCAGTATTGCGGCGGATTCCGCAACGCATACGATTTTTCGATCGATGCAATTGGCGAGATTTTCACGTTTGATTCCGACATGGAGTGGGACATCGGTACGCCATGGTTTCGTCCCGTCCGCGTCGTGCATTGCGTGCCCGGCGCGGACTACGGCTGGCGCTCAGGTTCCGGCAAGCTGCCGAGTTACTACCTCGACACCTTGCCGGCCCTTGACGACGTCGGCCGGGGCTCGCCGGTGGGAACCGTCATTTACAATCATACCGTCTATCCCGAACGGTATTGGGGCGCCTTCTTCATGGGAGACTGGTCGCGCGGCCGCATTCGCGTGCTGTTCCCGAAATTCGCCGGCGCGAGCTTTGAAGGCAAGACGCAGGATTTCCTCGTCGGCGAGCCGCTGAACGTGACCGATCTCGACGTCGGTCCCGACGGGCTCATCTATTTCACACTCGGCGGACGCGACACCCGCGGCGGAATGTACCGTATTCGGTATGGGGACAAGACGGCGAAACCCGATGCGCCGGCCACCGCGGAAGACGTAGTCGCGTATCCAATGCCGCGCTCGGCCTGGGGGCGGTACGCGCTGGCGCACGCGAAGAAAACAATGGGCAGGGCGTGGCCGCGCGACTTGGCGGACATTGCGCGGAACACGGGCGTGGATGCGGGGCCGCGGATAGCGGCGCTCGAAGCGTTGCAGGCCCATGGTCCCAAACCATCCCTGTCGCTGCTCAAGGATCTGGCCGGAGACGAGCGCTCTGACGTGCGCGCGATGGCCGTATACCTGCTTGGCACGTATCCGCTGAAGAAAAGCGCGAAGCCGCTTATGGCCGCATTGGACGATATGGATGCGCTGGTTGTCCGCCGCGCATGCGATTCGCTGGTGCGGGCGGGCGTTGACGTTGACGTGAGGTTCTCGGCCAGGGAAGAACTGGCCGAAGCGCTGTTTGCGCGATTGAACGATTCGGATCGATTTGTCCGGTACGCGGCGCGCACCTTAATCGAGCGATTGCCGCGCGAATGGTGGGCGGAACGCGTGTTGAGCGACGACATGGCGAAGCGGCCCTACGGGGCGCTGGAAGGATTGGTTGCCCTGATTCACGCGCAACAGGGCGAGGCGGATCGCGAGGCGATATTCAGCAAGCTTGAGGCGTACTCCAACGCCGCCATGAGCGACGAGACGCTGCTCGCCTATTTGCGAACCCTGCAACTCGCCTATATTCGCTGCGGGGAACCCGGCGGGCGATTCGCGGCGAGCTTGGGTCCGAAGTTGCTAGCGAAGTTTCCGTCTTCGGACCTTGCGGTCAATCGCGAACTGCAAGTCGTGCTCGCGCACATGGAAACGCCCGGCGCGATTGACGCGTTGCTGGCGTACCTGACGCCGGACCAGACGCAGGAAGAACAGATTCACACGGCGTATTGTCTGCGCACGATAGGGCAGGGATGGAACATGGATCGGCGCGCGCGGATGATCGATTGGTTCGATCGCGCGCGCGAAATGACCGGAGGCGCGAGTTTTGAAGGGTTCATCACGTTCATCTGGGACGACACGCTGAAACTGCTGCCCGACGCGGAAAAACAGATCGCCCTCGCGCGCAAGGAAAAGGCCTTCGCCGAGCGCGCCGAAAAAGCGCTGGCCCTGCTCGAAAAGATTGAAGGCGAACAGGTGTCCGGCGCGTCCGAACTGGCGCAAATGAGCTTTCAGGAAATCAGCGAGTATTTGGAATACGACCCCATGTCGTATCCCAAGAACGACAACGACTGGAAAGCAACGCTGGAGCGCGGCGAACGGGCCTTTATCAAGGCGCGTTGCGTCAACTGCCACGTGTTCGGCGACAAGGGCAAAGGGGGCGGGCCGGACCTTTCTACCCTGGCGAGCCGATTCCGGCGGGCCGATATTTTGGAGGCAATCATGTATCCCTCTAAGGTAGTTTCCGATCAATACGTCGGGCTCGAGGTGGAACTTGATGACTTTTCGACCGTGGTCGGCATGGTCGTGTCGGAGGACGAAACAACGTTGACGCTAATCGATGTAAACGGGACGCGGGTCGACATTCCGAAGAACGAGATCGTGTCCCGCAAGGAGGCGACGACCTCGACGATGCCGGAAGGGCTGCTGAACACCATGTCGATGAGTGATCTGGTCGCGCTGGTGAATTTCCTTGAGCGGGGCGCGGATGCGCCCGCGACCGGAGCCCAAATGTCGGCCGTGGCGCGGTGAAACCTTCGGGGAGGGAGCGAGACATGGCGAATTCGGAGGGGAAGGTTGTATCTCGGCGAACAGCACTGAAGGGTGCGGCTGCAGGGGCCGTCGTGTCGGTCGCGGGGCTTTCCGCGTCCGCGCAAGCCGCCCATGGGCGCTCCGCCTCACGAGAAAACCGCTCGGGTGGCGCGGCCGACTGGCAGCTCACCTACACACGCGTCGATCCGAAGACGCGGTACCGATGCCCATGGATTGAGGGATATGTTTCAAGAGCGAGTGTTCGCGCAGGCGAACGACTCGACCTGATGGTCAGCGCGAATCCACCGGGGCGGTTCGCGGTGGACATTTATCGAATGGGGTACTACGGCGGGGCGGGGGCGAAGCACGTGCTGTCGTTGGGACCGTTTAACGGGATTACGCAGGAAGATCCCGAAGTGGGGGTGGAACGGTTGCGTGAATGCCGGTGGAACGTTTGCACCTCGATTCTCATTCCCAAAGAGTGGCCCAGCGGCGTCTACCTCGGCAAGCTGTCGCTCGTCGATGACCGCTGGCAAAGCTACGTCATCTTCATCGTTACCGACGATCGAAAAGCAGACGTCGTCTTTCAGTGCAGCGACAACACGTGGCAGGCGTATAACCGGTGGCCTGACAACTATTCACTCTACGACGACGGAACGAACCCGTGGTTTCTCGGTCCAGGGGTGCAAATCAGTTACGACCGGCCGTACGGCAAATACTGCCAGATTCTTGATGCGCCGTTGTCGCAGGGCTCGGGAGAATTTCTGCTCTGGGAGTTCCCGCTCGCGTACTGGCTTGAACGCGAGGGATATGACGTCAGCTATGTATCGAACACCGACGTGCACGCAAATGCCGATGCGGTCCTGCGCGCAAAAGCGTTCCTATCGGTGGGACACGACGAATACTGGAGCATGGAACAATTCAATCACGTGAAGCATGCCGTGGACGAGGGCGTGAACGTCGCATTTCTGTCGGGCAATACGTGTTGCTTTGTTACGCCGCTGACCGCAAGTTCGGCCGGCGTTCCCAACCGGGTCCTGACCCGCGCAGGCTGCTTCGGAGGCGCGAGCAAGGCAGAGGCGGAATACGGCATGGGGCCATACCCCATGGAGGGGCCGGACGAACGCACGTTGATCGGCGCGCGCACGATCATGCCGTTCAACGGCGCGGGCGACTGGATTGTGTCGGATGCATCCCATTGGTTGTTTGACGGCACCGGCATGAAGAACGGAGACGGCATACCGGGGCTGGTGGGCTGGGAATTCCACGGAGAACCGGCGGACATCGACGGATTGAAGATCGTGGCGGAAGGAGACGCGCGGAATTCGGGCGACGAAATCGCCCACTGGACGGCGACAATCTATCCGGGACCGAAGGGCAATCACGTGTTTAACGCGTCCACCATCTGGTGGGCGCAGGGCCTTAGTTCGCCGCCGGGCCACATGCTGCCGTATTCACACGACGGACGTCCGCACGGGCCGGATCCCCGCGTGCAGCGGATCACGCGCAACATGCTGAGGCGGTACTTGAAGCGTTAATCCGCGGGGTACGCACATGTCCGAAGATTGAATGAGAATCAAGATGATGCATACTGTGCAGACTTCCTGGGTACGCCGATCGCCGCGCCATTACCATTTCGATTCGGCCGCATGCCACTCCGAAGTGTTGGCGCGCCGTATCGATTGGGCCGCACGCCACTCCGAATTGTCTGCGTGTCACTCCGAATCGTCTGGGTGTCACTCCGAATCGTCTGGGTGTCACTCCGAATTGTCTGCGTGTCACTCCGAATTGTCTGCGTGTCACTCCGAATTGCCCCTTTGTCATTCCGAACGAAGTGAGGAATCTGGATCAGGCGAAGACTGTCCGCTCGCCCAGATTCCTCACTTCGTTCGGAATGACAA
>BTUX01000294.1:0-5429 GCA_045863315.1 Candidatus Hydrogenedentota bacterium
TTACGTTCGAGGACATCTCGTCCGCCGCGGAGCGAATCGACAGCGGCATTTACCACAGCCCCTGTCCCCCCTCGGAGCCGCTGTCGCTGCTGACGGGGTGCGAGATTTACTGCAAACTCGATTACCTGCAACGAACGGGGAGTTTCAAGGAACGCGGCGCCCGCAACGCGCTCATGTTGCTGTCCGAAGAAAAGAAACGGGCCGGGGTAATTGCGGCGTCCGCCGGCAACCACGCGCTCGGTCTTACCTACCACGGCCAACTCCTCGGCGTGCCCGTCACCGTGGTAATGCCGAAGTTCGCTCCGCTGACAAAAGTCGCTTCCTGCGAGCAACTCGGCGCGCGGGTGATCCTGTACGGCGACACCTTCGACGAAGCGCAACGGCACGCCCACGATCTCGAACACGAACGCGGCGTCGTCTACATACACGGCTTCAACGACGCCGCAATCATCGCGGGCCAGGGCACGTTGGGCCTCGAGATTCTCGATCAAGTCCCCGACGCCGACGCCATCATCGTTCCCATCGGTGGAGGCGGACTCATCGCCGGCGTGTCGCTTGCCGCAAAGACGCTGCGGCCCGACATCGCAATCATCGGCGTCGAACCGGAGCGGGCCGCGTCGTTCACCGCCGCGCTTGCCGCGGGAAATCCCGTGGACTTCCCGCTCTCGCCGACTTTGGCCGATGGCCTGTCCGTGGCCCGTGTCGGCGAGCGGGCATTCGGGATTGCGCGCAAGTACGTCGACCGAGTGGTAACCGTGGGCGAAAGCGCGATCGCGCGCTCCATACTCCGGCTGATCGAGTTGGAGAAAAGTGTGGTGGAAGGCGCCGGCGCGGCCGGCTTGGCCGCGTGCATTTCAGGGCTGGTTCCGGAGTTGGCGGGGAAGAAAGTCGTACTGCCGTTGTGCGGCGGAAACATCGATACCACCGTCTTGGGCCGCATCATCGAGCGCGGGCTGGCGGCGGACGGCCGCCTGTGCCGCTTCCAGGTGGCCATCAGCGATCGGCCGGGCGGCCTCGCGAAACTGGCGACCATCATCGCGGATGCCGGCGCATCCATCGTCGATATCGCCCATGACCGTGCTTTCTCGGGGGACGATATGAGCTCCGTCGTCGTGCATTGTGTCGTGGAGACGCGCAATGCCGGCCACGTCCGTGAACTTCACAGGCGCCTCGCCGGCGCGGGACTCGAGGTGCGCGCAAACGACTGACACCGGACTCCCTGTCTTTGCAGGACAAGACCCGTACATGTAATCTCTATCCACCGTGTCCTGCTTCGCGCGACCGATCGGTTGATTACGGATTACGCGACTATGGCGCATCAACGGACGGCTTATAAGGAGACAACATGAGCATGGAACTGTCACGACGGGACTTCGTGGTAACCGCGGCCGGTCTGGCGGCCGCAGCGTTCGTTTCGCCGCAAGACGCGCGCGCGGGCGAGTTCACGGGCAAAGTCAAGATCGCCCTGAAATACAACATGGTGAAGATCGAGGGACCCGTCGCCGACCAGTTCCGCGCCATCAAGGAAGTTGGTTACGACGGAATCGAGTTGGGCGTGGGCGACAAAGTGGACCGCGAGGAGGTCCTTGCCGCGAGCAAGGCAACGGGTCTGCCCATTCATGGCGTCGTCAACGGTTCGGTGAACAATATCGGCGCGGCGGTGGACCTGGCCAAATTCTATGGGGCCTCGAGCGTTCTGCTCGTAGCGGGGCGCGTGGATGCGGAGAACTACTACGCCAAGAACTATGAGACGACACAGGCGATCATTAGGGAAGCGATTCCCTACGCGAAAGAACAGGGCATCCTTCTGCTCGTGGAAAACGTCTGGAACAACTTCCTATTGACGCCGCTCGAACTGGCGCGCTATATCGACGAACTGGAAAGCGATCAGGTCGCGGTCTACTTCGACGTGGGCAACGTCGCTCGCTTCGGCTGGCCGGAGCATTGGATTCCGGTGTTGGGCAGTCGCATTAAGAAACTCGACATCAAGGAATACAGCCGCACCCGACAGATGAACGAAGGCCCGTGGAAGGGTTTCGACGTCGAAATCGGCGACGGTGAGATTGACTGGGTCGCCGTGCGCAAAGAACTCGCAGCAATCGGGTATTCAGGCTGGGCGACCGCCGAAGTCAACGGCGGAGACAAGGCACGGCTCGCGGACCTCGCCCTGCGAATGAAGCGCGTACTGGATGTCTGAACGAGAGAATACCTCCAAGTACCGCCTGTCCTGCCGGTCCGGGCTAAGGTGAGCGGGCGGCTTACTCCGTGGGCTTCCAGACTCGCCCGTCAAGCGCGGCGTCGATCTGTTCGAGGTGGTGCTGAGTATGCACGGCCAGGTATTCCAGCACGCGGCCGACCGACATCGTGCCGGCCTCGGAATGCCGGATCGTCCGTTCGACCGCGGTTTCCGGCATCGTTTCGGCAAAGTAAATCACCTGTGATCGCGCGACGAGAAACAAGTCCCGGCACATCGGCAGTGGCCGTTCCGCGTAGTGCAGGGCCTCCTGCCATGCGTCCTGATCGAAGCCATGAACCTCCGAGCCGGGTTCGGCCAGACCGCGGCAGAGTCGCCAGAGATACACGAACTCGCAATCCGCAAGGTGCACCAGTATCTGACGCACGGTCCACTTTCCGGGCGCATAGCTCTTTGCGAGGTCCAATTCCGGGGTGTCATACAGTGGCAACAACCGATCGCGGGTGGTGCGAAGCAGTGTCAAAGGCTGGTCGTGTATCACCCTCGTTCGCCTTTCTCTGTTTGGACCTTCGCCTTCGCCAGTTCGTCGAGTTCGTCCTGGATGCTTTGCGTGACCGGGAAGCGGAAACCGGTTTTCGGATCGAGGTCGAGGTCGAGCACCTTCATCGTCACGGGTAGTTGTTCGCGCTTCCACTGGTTGTAAGCGAACAATCTGCCGAACTGCGCCGTCCATTTTTTCAACTGCTCGGGACTATGCGCACCGTGGCGGTGCACGAGGACCCGCCAGCAATCGGGCAGGGCCATGCGCCGCCGCGCGAACAGGTAGAGCAGATCGTCAAGCACAACGTAGGGCATCAGGTCGGTCTCGTCCTGCTGGTTTGGGGCGAGTTCCGCGCTGGGTGGAATATCCAGAATCCTCTGCACCGACTTCAGTCCGTCCCGGCGGGCAATATGTTCGATGAGCCGCGAGACAAGAGTCTTCGGCACGTTCGCAATCGGAGAGTATCCGCCTTGGTTGTCGCCGCCGGTGGTGGTGTAGCCGACCGCCGCTTCGCTGAGGTTGGATGTCACCAATAAAAGCGCGCTCTCACTGTTCGCCCAATTCAGCATCATGTTGCCGCGCACACGCGCCTGCAGGTTCTGGCGCGCCAGCGGTGTGACCTTTTCTTCGCCGCCCATCATTTCGGCCGCCTTCTTGAATGCGATGGCCGCCTCTTCGTCTATGGACACCACCTTGAAGGGGACGCCGAGTTCTTTCGCCATCGCGCGCGCGGCATTT
Source organism: Candidatus Hydrogenedentota bacterium (assembly GCA_045863315.1). Taxonomy (GTDB): domain Bacteria; phylum Hydrogenedentota; class Hydrogenedentia; order Hydrogenedentales; family SLHB01; genus JABWCD01. The sequence goes on from BTUX01000294.1 coordinate 3,474, forward strand.
TCAGTTGCGTTGCTGCTGTATTTCGTGTTCGGCAGATAGACGGTCGAGACGCGGTCGGCGTACTTCTTCGCATCCTTGCCTCCGTTCAGGGCCTTGGCGGCGTGGACCGCCAGTAACAGGCACAGGGCGCTGTCGCGACCGCCGGACAACGCGATGAGGAATCTCCTGAACGACCCGACCTTCTCGAAATAGTCGCGCAGACCCAGCACCAGCGCATCGAACAGTTCGTCGAGGAAACGGCCGGTATCGTTAACGACGCGGGTAGCGCCGGGCAGGTACGGACTGGACGGCATTTGCTTCGCAAAATCGGCAACAGATGCCTGCTCGAAGCGGCCGTCCCGAGCGTCGATCACCTCAATGCCGTTGCCCTGACCCGGTCGCGTGACGTCCTGCCGCCATGTCGTGTTTTCCGAGCGGACGCGCGCGATATCGTCGAGATTCACCACTCCCGCGGCCAGAGTCCAGTATTGTTTTGAAAGGATCGGGCCTTCGCACACCACGCCCTCGGGCGTCACAATGAAGCCTCCACCATCAAACACGAGCCGGCTGTTGTCGAGTCCGAGCACGTTCGAGTAGGCATAAACGCACGACAGTGCGCCCGCGGAACTGAGAATCAGTCGGCGGCGTTGCTCGTTCTTCAGCGGCGTAAACGGAGAACCGCTCGGGTTGCAGATAATTTCCGCGCCGGCCCGCACGCGCGCAAACGCGGGCGAGTTCGTGGACCACAGGTCTTCACAGATTTCCGCGCTGACCTTTCCGTAGGGCAGATCAAACACGAGATCGCCGGCGGGCACGCCGTTCACTTCCGTGACGCCGGACTGCCACGCGGTCCAGTTGCGGCCTTCATAGAAAATGCTGTAGGTCGGCAAATACTTTTTGAGGATAAGCCCTCGGACCTTTCCGTCATGCACGAGCGCGGTCGCGTTGTACATCAGTGACTCGATCCGCACCGGCAATCCGAGGAACACCGTGATACCTTTGCAGACCCTGGTCAGGTCTTGCAGCGACTCCCAACTCCGACGCGAGATGTCCTGCCACCAGACCCGGTCCTCGAGGCTGTAGCCCGACACGCACAATTCCGGCGTCACCAGAAGGTGAACCTTCCGGCGTTTGGCCTCGGCAATTACGCCCTTCAAGCGCGTGGCATTCCCGGCGAAATCGCCCACCTTCACCGAAACCGCCGCCACGCCAATGCGAACCAACCTCAACGAGGTGCCCTCCTGTCAAGAATTCGCAACATTATAGGAAATATGGGAAGGAATACGAAGCATGTACGAATACACGGGCGAATCTGGGGTTTACGTCGTATTTGGATTTGCGCCACCCCCCGCGATGATTCAGCGACCCCGTCCTCGAACCCCGGTACACCAAAGGCAATTTCAGGCACCTTGGCCGGAACGCGCAAGCCCTTGTTCGGAGTGCGCAAGCCCTTGTTTGGAGTGCGCAAGCTTGCTTGCGCTCACGTGCGTTGGCCGATCCATCTCGCGTTTGCGGCCAGTAGACTCGCGACCAAGATGCTCGGCCGATCCGACCGACGTATTGGGTCCTTCCTGCAACGGCGGCGGCAAGCCGCCGCACTCCAAACTTCACCCAAACCTCACCCGAACCTGACCCGACCTTCTTGCTTCCGACCAAGAAAATAGCATAGCCTATGCTTAACCGGACGCTCACCGCCTGTCATCCCCGGGTTTTCCCTCCCTTCGATCATACCCTCTTCCAAACCAACCCAGGCGATAATCTGTACTGGCGGGCATCAAGTGGCAGTATTCGGATTTGCCGGAGCGAACCCCGCGCAACGATGCTCCGATTTACCCAAGCGGAAGCCGGGTAGCCCGGATTTTTCACACCCGCGGCCAATGAAGGGTACAACTTCGTGTGGCACATACCTTTATGCAGTGACAGGGAAAACGGGCTGTTGGTGTGAAAGATCCTCACCCGATTGACTTCTCTGCTATC
>BTUX01000295.1:0-5401 GCA_045863315.1 Candidatus Hydrogenedentota bacterium
CGAATCCTCTTGAGTTATTCGGAGACCGCCCACGACCTCCCCCCGGCCAAGGTTCGGGTGGTTGGAAACCCGGTCCGGGCTGCGTTTGCAGAGCCGCCGGACCGTTTGGAGGCACGAAATCGGTTCTCGCTTGACCCCGAAATTCCGACTGTCCTGATTACGGGCGGCAGCCAAGGGGCCCGCACCATCAACGATGCCATGGCCGGCGCAGTGGAACGATTTGAGAGGAACGAAGCGCAATTCATCTGGCTGACAGGTCAAAGTGATGCCGCCCGCGGCCGGACCGCCGCTGCAGGCTCGGCGGCGAAGGTCCAGGTATTTCCGTTCCTTGACGATATGGCGGCGGCCTTTGCTGCGTCCGACCTGATCGTTTCGAGGGCCGGGGCATCGTCGACCGCGGAAATCGCGATAATGCGCAAGCCGAGCGTGCTGGTGCCGTTCCCATTTGCGACAGACAACCATCAGGAATTCAACGCGCGGGCGTTTGGAGATGCAGGCGCCGCGATCGTCTTGCTGGATCGAGAGTGTTCCGCGGACCGCTTGACGGCGCTCCTGCGCGAGTTGTTAAGCAGTCCCGCGCAGCTGGCGAACATGGCGCGGGCCGCGGCGTCGCTGGCGCGCCCGGCGGCGGCCGAAGCGATTGCGGAAGAGATTCTCTCGTTAGTGTTCGAATGCCGCGGCCAAGGCAGTGTGCCCGGTCTAGATTGACAGATATTCATCGCTCGGCTATTGTTCTGCCGAAGGGAGATATGGATGCACGCATCGATTCGCGCCGCGGAGGAACGCAAACCACCGCCCGGTTTCTTTGTCATCAAACTTTTCAGCCTGCGCCCCGACACGATCGCGAGTTTTGATATCTACATCATGGACCGGAAGAGCGTGCAGCCCACGCTGTTCCGTGCCCGCACCTTGCCCATCACGTCCGAAGTGCTTCAGCGCCTGACGGAGGCCGGACACGCCCGGCTTTATGTCCCGGCTTCACAGGAGGCGGACTATCGCGTCTACATCGAGCAACACCTCGAAGTGATTCTGCAGGACGAGGCGATTCCGGTGAAGGTGCGCTCCGACGTCTTGTACGACTCGGCCAAGTGCCTCATGCAGGACGTGTTCGAGAACCCCCGATCGGCGGCGATGGTGAAGCGCAGCAAGGACCTCGTGGCCAACACCGCGGCGTTTCTCAGCAATGAGAAATCGGCATTCGAGCACATGCTGTCCCTGGTCTCCTACGATTACTACACGTACACCCACAGCGTAAACGTGTTTGTCTTCAGCTTCGCGCTGGCTCAGCGGGCGGGATTCACTGACGCCGTCTTGCTCCAGCAGTTCGGAGAAGGGGCGCTGCTGCACGACGTGGGCAAAAGCATGCTGGATCCGGCAATCATTCGATCTCGTGGCGCGCTCGACGGCGAGCAGTGGAGGCAGATGCGCCTGCACCCCGTGTACGGCTACGACATCTTAAAGGCGCACGAGGGTTTGAGCGACCTAGCGCTGGACGTGGTCCGGCATCACCACGAAAAACTAGATGGTACAGGGTACCCCGACGGGCTGCGCGGCGATGAAATTCATCCCCTTGTTCGGATTTCCACCATCGCCGATATCTTTGATGCGTTGACGACATGCCGGCCGTATAAGCATGCCCTCCAATCCTTTCCCGCGCTCCGGCTGATGCGCGACGAAATGCAGGGGGAACTGGACCCGCATTATTTCGAGTTGTTCATCGAACTGATGGGCAATCCCAGCGGGTGACACCGCGTCCGCCACCGTTATCTTCGGTACTTCTCTTGTTTCCGGTCCGTCTTCCTGCGCTCCTTCTCCGCTTTCTTGATTTCCCGCTTCTGTTTGTTCGAGGCATCGACCTACCGGATCTGCGCGTCGGTATGTTGTTCTGGGCCTGCCTCACGCCGGAATGCGATATAAAGGTCTCCGACCCGCTCTATGGTCGTGTCTTCAGGCAAACCCAGCGTCGATCGCGATACGTACACCGCCCGCGAATCGTTTCGCGCCGTCCACTCGATCAGCGCGCGCGCGCCCGGTTTGGGCTGCGTTTCTTCCCATGCCCCCGTGTCCGTTTTCCGGTGGGCCAACCACGCGATCATCAGGGCGAGGTCTCGGTCCCACTCGAAGTACACGATGTCGTCGGGACCGGTCAGTTCCTCGACGCGGGCCGCTACGAGCTGGGCTTCGTCCCAGGAAACATAGCCTGGAGGATTGAGGCCGTTGAGAATCTTCAAGCCTCCTGTTGCAACGAGCGGCGGCAGAATCCAGGCCGATGGCGCCGGGTAGGCCCCGTGCTTCAGAGGGGTCCCGGTGCCGATCAAGGCGATGGTGGGGCACAACGCCAGCAAGAGGAACAAGGCGATACGCCTGCCCGATACCGGTGGTGACAGGTAACGGGAGAATAGGCCGCCCGCCCACACGCACCACAGGTGGAGGGTGTGTGTATAGAACCGGCCGCCGTACCCTGTCAGCATCGGCAGCGAGGCCAACAGCAGCGCGGCCACCATGTGCGTTCGCGTTTCGTGCAAGCGCAATCCGCGAACCGAGCGGACAATCAACACGAGCATGATAACGCTGACCAATTGGAGCCACGTGATCTTGAACAGCGGCAGCCATTGCGTCGGGAGACTGCCGTACGCGTCGGTCTCGAGCGGATGTACGAAGTAATCACGGAATACCCAGATGCGCGCGTACCAAGGTGATGCGACAAGTACAGTCGAGCATAGGATGAAAAGGTAAGGGTATAGGTAACGGCGGTGGCGCAACGTGAACAATCCCAAACCCGCAAGGGCGATCGGCGGCATGCCCATATGGGTGTACGCCATGACCGCGCCAAGCAGCGATGCCATGAGGACGCGACCCGAGAGGAAGAACACGACCAAAAGACTCGCGAACGAGGTGGCGAGCACGCTCGGCGTACCCATTGCCGCGGTGAAGACAAGCGAGTAATCCATTCCGGCAAGCAACAGGGCGGCAAACGCGCGGCGGGCGTCGTACAGCCAGCGGGCCAGATACCAGGTCGTGAAGAAGATGAAAGGCAGACCCAGCGTCTCGATCAGCCGGAACCCGGCGAGGAAGTCGCCCCCGCAGATCCCTGCCGCACCAACGAGCAGAAGATGAAACAGCGGAGGGTAAAGATGCGGTCGACCAACCGGCGCGTATTGCCAATCGTTCCAGAGGGGAATCGTGCCGGTTTCCGCGATTTGGCGCGCTACGAGCAGATGGTAAATCGAATCCGGCGGCACGGGGTAAATGCTGTTGCGGCCGATCCAGAGAAAGGCCCCGATTCCCGCCAGGATACCCAGACTGACCCAGTCCAGCCTTTCGAGCCGAAACCAGAGGCGGCGGCCTTTCCAGTCGGGTTCATGGGCTTCGTGTTCGTCGTAGGCAAGGCGCCGCGTCAACCACCACAAGAGTGCGAGCAGGGGCAGCCACCACAACCAGCGAACGTAGGGGTTCGCCCATGCGCGCTCGAACCAAAACCATGCGTCGTGCGCTTCCATGGGCGGCATGTTTCCTTGGTCTTACACGCGAAGGAATATCTTGCGATGGTACAGAAAACGGACGAGGAGCAGGCACAATCCGATCGCGACGAGCGAATTGACGAGCGGCCCGTAGCGGCCTAACGCCTCCATTATCGGTCCGCCGGCGAATCGCCGAGCCAGCGCGTCGAAATCGATGATGTTGGTGGCCATGTAGATGGTCAAGGGATTGGCGCCGATCCACAGGAACGGCGCAATCCACCACCGGACCTTGAGAATGTCGATAACGTAATAGAAGAGGCCGAACAGCATGAGGCTGTAGCCCCCTGCCACGAGTACGTAGGTGGTGGTCCACAGCCGTTTAATAATCGGATAGCCGCCGAAATGGCCCCACACGTAGCCGGTCAGGGTGAACGCCGCCCCGACGGCGATGAAGTACAGCACGCGCTGCTTGTCGGTGTACGACTTGTTCTGGAGGAACAGCGCGGCGAGTATGCCGATCAGGCAGGTTGTAATGGCGGGTGAGGTGGTGGCGATGCTCTCCGGGTCGGTGCCGCCGTACGGCGGGATGTGTCGGTCTATGTAATGAATAATGTTCTCGCCGCGTTTCCAGGAGAGCTGTTCCTGGTCAGGGGCTTTCACGAACGTCAACAGACCCCAGTACACCGCATTAATCGCGATGAACGTGATGACCAGCCCGCGTGTCCGCAAGTTTAGAAACAGCAGACTGCCGAACAAATAGCACAGGGCAAGCCGCTGGAGGACGCCGCACAGCATGTTTTCGTCCAGTACCCTCATGCCGTCTTGCAGCTTGTACAGCTTGTCAAACCCTTCGTCGTAGATCACGCCCAGCAGGAATAGCAGCGCGAAGCGTCGGAAGATTCGCAGGTACGCCGCCGTTTTCCCCTCTTGGGCGAGATGTTTCTGGAGGGAGAACACAATGGACACGCCGATGATAAAGATAAACATGGGGAAGATGAGGTCGTAGAACACAAACCCTTCCCATGAGGGGTGCCTGAATTGCCGCGCCAGGAACCCCACCACGCCGGTACTACTTATACTCCGGAGCGCCTCATGAAAGGAGTCGGACCCGATAATCCAAAACATGGTAAAGCCGCGCAGCACGTCGAGCGCGACCATACGTTCCTGTTTTGGGGTTGGTTGCGCCGCTTCTGCCGATGACATGATTTCAACCCCTGGCTTCGAAAAGTCCGATTTCGCGCGGAAAAACCGAATGATACTATTCGGCCCCGCCGGCGATCAAAGGAAGGCGGGGTCTCATTCCGACCTGGTAGCACCGCCTTGCGCGGAGAGTTTATCCCCGCTTTCTCGGATACTTTTTGTCGAGAATGGGGTTCCACTTGTCCAATTGCGGCTTGGCTCTGCTGAGAAGGTCGCTTGTATCGCCTTCAATATCGATCGATTGGATGTTGTCGTTCTGGACGATGCTGTCCACGACCTTTTGGTCCTGCGGGCCCACCACTTTCCCGAACACCGTGTGCTTGCCGTCCAGCCACGCCGTCGGGACATGGGTGATGAAGAACTGGCTGCCGTTCGTGCCGGGCCCGGCGTTTGCCATCGACAGAATGCCAGGCGAATCGTGCTTGAGAGCAGGCGTGCACTCGTCCTTGAACGTATAGCCCGGCCCGCCGGTTCCCGACCCCAGCGGACAACCGCCCTGAATCATGAAATTTGGGATGACCCGGTGAAATGTGAGGCCGTCGTAATAACCCCGCTGCGCAAGATTGACGAAATTGGCGACGGTGACGGGCGCTTGATCGGCATACAGTTCGAGACGGATGTCGCCTTTGTTGGTATGGATCATTGCTTGCATCAATGAAAGTCCTCCATTCTTTGTTGATCACACCTATACGCTGACGGCCGTACCGCGGATAGCCCGCATATCTCACCAGTCGCTCCCG
>BTUX01000296.1:0-5383 GCA_045863315.1 Candidatus Hydrogenedentota bacterium
TGTTCGACCACGGCGATCGGAACCCAACCTGCTCGTCTTCCTGATCGACACGCTTCGCGCCGACCACTTGGGCTGTTACGGCTATCCGCGTCCGACGTCGCCGAACATCGATGCGTTCGCGCGGGACGCCGTCCGTTTCGACAACGCCATTTCGACGTCGTCGTGGACGCGGCCCGCCGTGGGCAGCGTATTGACGGGAACCTACCCCGGCACTCACGGCGCACGCGGCGAGTGGGACCGGCTGCGCGAGGACCTTCCGAGTCTGGCGCATGAGCTGGCCCGGGTCGGGTACGAGGCACACGGCGTCATGGGAAATCCGAATTGTCTTCCCGCCTCCGGTTTTGGAAGGGACTTCTTTCGCTACGTCGACAGCAGTACTGACTGGGCGCAGCCCATCGACGCAAAGGTGGTGGACGCCGCGCTGCGATCGATAGAGATTGCCGGCGACCGCCCTTGGTTTCTATATGTGCATACCCTTGGTCCTCACGGCCCCTACACTCCGATCGAACCATACGCCACGCGTTTTCGAAGCGAAGACCACTGGACCTCCACGCGCAACCGCGCCATTAACTTGTACGACGGCGAGATCGCGTATACGGACGAGCAGTTCGGCCGCTTGATCCGGCATATGAAGGACACCGGCTCCTATGACAACGCCCTGATCCTGGTGACCGCGGATCACGGGGAGGAGTTCTGGGACCACGGGGGCACCGATCACGGAAAGACGCTCTACGAGGAAGTGATCCGTGTTCCTCTCCTTGTGAAGTTTCCGGGCAACGCCCACGCGGGAACGACCGTCGATTCCATCGCCCAACTCGTCGACATCGCGCCCACCATCCTCGACGCCGTCGATGCGCCGGCGGACGATCGATTCGAAGGAATTTCACTGCTGTCCATGCTCGAGGAGGGACCGGACAAGAACCGGGTGGCCTACGCGTCGCTGGCGTATGGGGACAAGTATTTGCGCGCGGCCCGAACGCTGGAATGGAAATTCCTCCATGATGTCCGGACGGACGAAAAGACCTGGTTCAATTTGACACGCGACCCGCGCGAACTTACGCCGGTGAGGGCACCGGTCCCCGGTGTCGAGATACTCGAGGAAGTCGCATCGCTCCGAGGCACGGTGCACGCCGCCGGGATCCATCTCCTGTTCCGCGCCGACTCCCGGTCGGCGCGAAAGGTCCGCGGTCATATACGGGGCGACGGCATCGAACGCTTTGAGATCAAGAACGCCTACCGGCAGGGCTCGGCCCGCCGGACCCCGGACGGAGTTTCATTCGAATTGGAGCTCGCGCGCGCGGAAACCGCGGAGTTTATTGTCCAGGTGACTCCCGACACGTCCGTCTATCTCGAACTCGAGTGCGACGGCGTGCCCGTTCCGCCGAGCGAGGTGCGTCTCGCTCCGGACGGCCGAGCACGTTGGTCGCCGACTCGCGCCATCAACGTCTCCGCTATTCAGGCCGACCCCCGATATCGCTACCAGGCCGAACAGGAGGACGAGGGGTCGGTCTTCGTGTGGTACGTTCCGCCGGCCATGCGCTTCACCCGTGACGATGTCGACCCGCAGGCGCTGGAGACCCTGCGGGCGCTGGGATACGTGTGAGCCGGCGCGCTCTTCATTCGGGCGGCTCGGCGGGAAACCACCGAAGCTTGTCCGCGCGCCGCGCGTACGGCATGTTCCAATTGCGCCAAACCAGCGCCTTATAGAACCGGTCGGCGGAATTGGGATCCTGGTTCTTGATCCAGACGCCGCCCTGCCACAGCGTGCGCATTGTCTCCGCCTTGTCGTTGGGCAAATAGCCCGCGCTCTCCCACATCAAATCCGCGGCCTTCCACCGATAGTGGAACCGCCGGTTCGGCTTGGGAACATTGAGCGCCGCGCGCCGTTTCTCGTCCTCCGACGCGGAAATGACGGCCAGCAGGCTCTCGGGCAATTCAGGTCCTCGCAGTTCGAAAAGGCTTACTTCCGGTGAGTCGCTCAATCGGTATCCGCTCGCGCCGGCCAAAGTGAAGACGCCGTTCCAGATTCGCCAGTCCGGTTCGAGTTCGGTGCCGACAAGTTCCATCCCCTTTTCGCGCATCATCATCGCGGCGAGGCGCAATTGCTCCGCGCGGGGTAGGTCGACGACGCGCTCGGCCTGCGTTCCGAAAAGCCGGTTCCACAAGGTCGGTCCTCCCGTCGGCTTGATCGGCGCCGAGCCCTCATGCAGATGCGTTGTGAATTGGGCGGCAATTCCCCGCATGTCTTCGGGATAGAACACGTCCGCGCGCGGCCATTGTCCATTTCGGGCGAGGCGGCGCGCCAGCAAATACTTCAGGCAATCCAGCCGCGACATCGGCGCGCCCCCATCCTCCCTGTCCACTTCCCCGAACGCTACCGCGTACCAGTATTCCCCCTCGAGTGGTTTCGCCAAGATTGGGTCATCGGCGTGCGTGAGGATGTAACTCTCCAGTTCCGACACCGTCAACACGCGCTCGGCCACGTAGGCGGCGTCCAGCCAGTACCCGCAGCGCATCAACAGGTCGAGCGCGTTGACGTACTCCTGACGCCCGACGAGCAACACCGCAAGTTCGGCCTTGACGGCGTCTTGGGCAACGAGGGATTTGTAGCGCCCGCTGTCGTACACGCGATCGCTTTCGGGAAACGCGTCCACAATCGATCGCAGGACGGCCACCGCCTCGTCGATCCTGCCGTCGCGCAGCATGAGTTTCGCGCGTATCCACTGGCCGTACGGCGACGGCACGGCGACCAAGTCCAGCCATCGCCTCGCGGAATCCAGATCGCCCTGAAGATACGCCGCCCATGCGAGGTGCTCGGCTTCCGGAACATTCAACTCATCCAATTCGGAGATCGCTTCCAGCCACGGATCTTCTTCGCGGCGCGCATATCCGAAATACGGGTCGGCATTACAAGCGGCCCATGCACAAACAATCTTCCGGCAAAGCGGATCTTGGGCCAGCCGATGGAGGTTGTCCTTGTTGGTCATGGCACGTGCGCACAGGAATCGAATGGAATTGATGTCCGGGCGGCATCCCTTTTGCTCCGCCGCAATGACTTGATTGACATAACCATGCAGGGCCGCGACGGTGTCGCCGAGCGCGTTATGCGCGTACGCCTGCCACCCGAGGCTGTTGTACGCGAGTTCCAAGGAATCGTGAAAGCCTTCATGGGCCAGCGCGCGCGTCTGTTCGAAGAAGGAAATAGACTGGGCCGGATCGGATTGCAGCAACGCGCGGCCGATCATGTAAGCGGCCCACACGCTGCGCCACCTGCGCTGATCCGGCGACAGGTCGAGCAATTCCTTCCATTTCGCTATCGCCGATGCAACGTCGTCGCCGTGGTAGAAGAACGCACCCTGAGCATACAACACGAACTCCTGAGGTATGTTGAAGGACGGATTCAAAAAATCGCCCGAAGTGCGCGCCGCAAGCCGAAGATCAATGAAGCGACCGACCACCGCGGTGCGCTCGCTTTCATCCGCGACCAATGGCTCCAACGCCTTGTTCAAGTCGCGAGTGTCCGCCTCAATCGTGACCTCGCGCGGGTCAGGTCGGCGCACGGGATGCTCCGAAGACTCCAATGGAGTCAGGCCAAGGACACGGTGCAGTTCGTAATAGAACTGACCCTCCGGCATCGCCGCGACGCTTCGCTCCTGACCGAACACGAAGTATGCGTTCGGGAAGTAGGGTCCGCAGGCAAGGACGACCGGGGCCACAGAGAGGGCGCCGACCCCGAATGCCACTACGCGACTTCTGTTCATTCCCGGGGCTCTCGCTGGTTTTGTCTCCGGTCAAGACTTCGCATGGTCTCGATTCGATCTCGTACTCCGGCAATGGCGGCTTCGACACTTTTTGAGTCGGGTTTCAGCGCCTGCGCCCGCTCGTACGAGTCCAGCGCCGACTCCAACTGGTCTTTGGCTTCATACGCGCTGCCCTGATTGTAATAGTCGCTCCAGCGAATCAAAAGCGACTCGTCGCGTGTTTGCAGCGCCAAGCCCAGTAACACGCACGCGGCCGCGATTCCAGCCGGTGTTCGCCACGCGCCAACCGATCCAATGCGATTCTCCCGCACGGCGATTATTAGCGGGAAAGCCGTCTGGCGCGCCGCGTATGCCGCAAAGGGGATCAACGCGGCAACAACCGGCAGACGCAGGCGCGCTATCACAAAGATCAGGATGATGCCGGCCGAGTATAAGAAGACGAACCCCGCGAGCAGATACACAGTCTTCGGCAGCTTTCCCGTCCAGGTGCCGCTCATTGCCAGAGCAATGCCGACCAGACCGACCGGTGCAATCACGCCGAACGCCAGCGGCGTTCGCAGGAACGGCGAGAACGACTGCTTCAAGTAGAAATTCTCGACCTGCGGCAGCTCGCCGCTCTGCCAGAACAGCGCCGTTTTTTTCAGCAAGTTCCGGGGAAGAAACGCCGGATCGTCCCGAAGGTGCTCCAGAAACGGCGTCATCCAGTCTATCACCGCTTCATTCTGGCCTGTGGCCAGCACGATGTCCCACATCGAGTCGGGCCGCGCGTAGGTACCGCTCGCGTCCGGCGCGTTGCCGATATAAAAATTCCACATGCCGTTGGTGGTCAAGAGCGCCAACCGTCCGCCCCCGAAATAGTTCGCCGCCGTGACCGGAGCGATCGTAATCGCCAGCGCAGCGGCGCTCGCCCCCGTGTATGCCAACCTTCGCTTTCGATCGGGGCCCGCCCACCAGAGCGCGCCGAGAACGAGAGGCAGCGACAGCAACGCATTCGAGCGGGCGATGGCGCAGAGTCCCAGCGCGGCGCCCGCCCCAGCCCATTTCGCGTACGAAGGCGCGCCGCTCGCGGAAATCAGTACTTGCAAGAAGACAAGGTTTACAAAGACAACGAGCGTTTCCGGAAGCAATTCGCCCTGATACAGCAGAAGGTTCGGGCTGAAGGCCGCAACGCTCCCCGCGATCCACCCCGTCGCGCCTCCGAACAGGCGCCGAGCAATCGCAAAAATCAGTGCAACATTGGCCGCGCCCAACACCACCTGCGCCAAGGTCCCCGCGTCGTAGGTGGCTCCGAATCGCAGATACACGAACGCAAGGAAGTAGGGATAGAGGGGCCCCTGTGAGAACGGCAGGCGGTCCCACCCCAGCCAAAACGTCTGTGAGATTTCTTTCGCCCAGCGGTCGTAATTGTAGTTGTCCCCGGACCGCATGAGGAAATCGTATGAGGGATCCGAGGATTTCATGAAGAGGTGGTGGGCGGCGCCGACCGCCAGCGCAAGCAGAAAAATCGCATACACCGGCCATTGGTTCCGATGAATCAGAAACGAACTGAAGCGTGAAAGCGGGGATTGCATGGCGTGTCATCAGAGTACACGCTGTGAGGCCGCAGTGAAAAGCGCGATGCC
>BTUX01000297.1:0-5376 GCA_045863315.1 Candidatus Hydrogenedentota bacterium
TTTCGCCCCCCAATCCACCACCCCCCCCCCCCCCCCCCCCCCCCCCCCCCCCCTAAAAAAAACCCACGCCGGCATCCCCCCTCGCTGGAGCCGTGACCAACTTCCGAGTAGGATTGCGCACTCGGGAATGGGTCCGACCGACCACAGCATTGTCTTAACGTCTGGGGACACGGATGGAAAACCTCGCCGGACTAATTCAACACACAAACTTCGGCCCTCTCGACTGGGGAATTCTGATCCTCTACCTCGTGGGGACCATTATCTTCGGCTTGGTCGCTCGGCGGTACATCGCGGACATGGACGACTACGTCGTAGCGGGGCGCGGCATCAAGACGGCGCTCGGCGTTGCCACGCTGACAGGGACGGAACTGGGACTGGTCACCGTGATGTACGCGGCGCAGAAAGGCTTCAACGGCGGGTTCGCGGCGTTTCATATCGGGTTGGCGTCGGGCATCGTGGCGTTCTTCATCGGCCTGAGCGGGTTCATTCTGGCGCCGCTGAGGCGGTACAACGCGCTGACGATACCGGATTTCTATCGGAAACGGTTTGGACGCAAAACCCAAATTCTGGGCGGTATCATGTTGGCGTTCGGCGGCATTCTGAACATGAGCCTGTTCCTGAAAGCGGGCGCCATGTTCCTGCGGGTCGTCATGGGGTTCGAGAGCGAACAGGCGCTCCTAATCCTGATGATTGTGTTGGTATCTGCCGAACTCTTCTACACCATCGTCGGCGGTATGGTGTCCGTAGTGCTGACCGACTATCTGCAGTTTGTCGTGCTCGCGTTCGGGCTCGTGCTGGGCACCATGCTCGCCATTAACCAGACGGGCTGGTCCCACGTGTTCGAGACCGTGGCCGCGACCAAGGGCGAGGCGGGCTTCAATCCCTTGATTGCGGAAAGCGCGTTCGGGGTCGACTACGTTCTCTTCATGGTCTTTCTTGGGATCGTCAATTGCGCGTTGTGGCCCACCTCGGTCGCGCGCGCGCTGGCCAGCGAAAACGTGGCGGTCGTAAAAAAGCAGTTCATGTGGGCGTCCATCTCGTACGCCATTCGCATGATCATCCCGTATTTCTGGGGCATCTGCGCCTTTGTGTTCGTGATGAGCACGCCGGCCCTGAAGGACGCGTTCTTCCCCGTCGAAGCCGGTTCGCCGGCGGCGGACTCGCTCTACGCCATGCCCGTTTTCTTCAGCACCACCCTTCCCACCGGACTGATCGGCCTGGTCACAGCGGGCATGGTGGCCGCCATGATGTCCACGGACAGCGGTTACTTCCTGTGCTGGAGTTCGGTCCTCACGAATGACGTAGTCGTGCCCTTGGCAGGGGACCGAATGAAGCAGAAGACACGAATCTGGGTCACGCGCGCTTTCATTTTAATCATCGGCGTGACCATCTTTCTCGTAAGCTATCTCTATCCGCTGCGACAAGACCTCTGGGATTTCCTCACCGTGAGCGGAGCGATTTATTTCACAGGCGCGTTCGCGGTGCTGCTCGGCGGGCTCTACTGGAAACGGGCGAGTTCCACCGGCGCCGTGCTCGCCATGTTGACCGGAGGGCTCGCCGTATTCGGTCTCGAAGCCGTGCAACAAGTCCTTTTCGGAAGCGTGCTCGGCCTGGAAGCGGAACGGGTCACCGAGTTGACCAAGACGTTCGCAAGCCAGCGCGTGGGACTCGGCACCATCGCGGCCGCATTGCTCGCGATGATCGCGGGGTCCCTGCTGTTTCCGGACTCCGAACGGGAAGAAGCGCTTACGCAACAGGTCTCAACACAGGATTAGTCCGATGGAATTCTGGGTGTCTTTGTGGAAATGGGTCTTCATCCTCAGCGTGGGAGCGTTCAGCCTGATGTCCGTGTGGGTGACGATCCAAGGCGCCTTTGACATACGTAGCCTGCTGAGGACCTTGCGTGAGGAGCATGCCGCCAAGAAGGATGCAGGCGGGATGTCGTGAGCCGTGGATTGGTTGGGGCGACCGCGTTCATTCCGATAGCGGGCGACTGGAATAGACATTCCCGACAAGGGAATTCAGGTAATCCTCCAGGTTCGTGTATCCGTCACCGTCCGGGTCCATTGTCCCGTCCGCGGGATCGTTCGGATTGAGTCCCATTTTCTCCTCCCAGGCATCGGGCATGCCGTCGTGGTCCGTGTCCGCGGGCGGTTCGGAAGACTTCAGTTCGGGCCAACCGCCCACCGCTTCCTGCGAGTTGATGATGCCTTTCCCGCCGCCGCCATAGGTTTCGCCGTGGGTCGCGGTACCTGTGCGAATTTCCTCGACGATGCGCCTGTCGACTGCGTCGCGCACTAACGAGCATCCCGCGTGGGCCAAGACCCGCTCGAAGGCTTCTTCGGCCGAGTGCGTGGTCACCGGCGCGACAATGTAGGGTTTCCGTACACGCAAGGTCTGTTCGGTGGCCTCGCCGTCCGGGGCGAAATCGATGCCGCCGCTCCAGTTGTCCTTCGAGATCTCGGGGAATCCCCACACGTAATTGCCGTCGGCGTACATCTTTCCCCGCGGATCTTTCTGCAGAAAAATTCTGTCGCGCACGTTTTCCGATGTGGCCGGACCGTATTTGTAGTAGTTGTTGATCCAGTTGCGCGGCCACAGTTCGCCGCCGTACGCGCTGTTGAATCCCCAGTTGTAGATGACGTTGTTGCGAAAATCGAGCAGGCCGGATTCCTCGTTGCCGGATGCGCGCGGGTTTCGCGAGGAATGATGCGCGAGTATGTTGTGGTGCCACGACCCCCCCGGCCCACCCCACAGGCCGCCGTATCCGTGCTTGCCCTTCTTGTGATACGAATCGTAGAGGCTTTCGGTCACCATGCACCATTGCACGGTGAGGTTGGACGCCTTGTTGATGGAAAGCGTCTCGTCAATCGCCCAACTTGCGGAACAGTGATCGATGATGATGTGATCGCCTTGGCCGCCGAAAGCGTCCTGCTCCTTCTTCTTTTCGTCGCCGGGACGGAACCGCAGGTAGCGGCAAATGAAATGCTGCGTGTCGAAGCCGAACTGATAGTTCTTAATGCAGATACCGTCGCCGGGCGCGGTCTGGCCTGCGATCGTGATGTAGGGGTTCTTCAGTTTGATCTCGGACTCGAGGGGGATGGTCCCGGACACGCGAAATACGACCGTTCGAGGACCTTCTGCTTCGCAAGCGGCGCGCAGACTGCCGGGGCCGCTGTCGTTGAGGTTCGTTACTTCGATCACGCGCCCGCCGCGTCCGCCGATCGTGTATTTGCCGAAACCTTCCGCCCCTGGAAACGCGGGGGCGCGGTTGGGCCGCAGGTTTTTAAGCGTGACGGTCTTCGCGTCGTAATCGTAGTGGAGGTCATGCCTCCACCCGTCCGGCAGTTCGACAGCGTCAAACTCGCCCTCCAATGCCTCGACCCCGGAACCGAAAATTGGGAATGCGGAGTTTTCGTGCGGGGCAATACGGCCCTCGAACCGGACTTCCAGCGTGCCCCCAAGATGCCATCGCCCCGAATTCACTTGATTGAAGCACTCCGCATCGGTGATCGTTACCACGGTGCGGTCGCCGGTGTGGCGCACGTCCTGCGCGAATGCGCCGGCGAGTAATGTAAAATGCACGACCGCAGAACTTATTCGGAAACGAGTCGCATACAATTCGGCGTCTCCCGTATGGGTCAAGTGGATGGCTTCGGCCACCAAGTTTGTCGAAGCCCCGCAGAATAACATTGCGGCGCGGGTCCGGCCAATTCGGACCGCGCCGTGCCGCAGATCGAGGGTGCTTACGTCGCCTGGGAGTTGGTTTAAGACATGATTATTTCACTTTTCGCGTTTTTGGCCGCTGGCGCGGCGGATGCCGTTGGTGGACGGGCCGCTGCCACGGTCGTCGTGGCGGCACACAATTCGGCGGAACGATCGAGGGCCACGGCTGATTTCGTGTGCGACGGGACCGGCGACCAGGAAGAGATCAACGCCGCGATTCGCGCGCTGCCCGATGCCGGAGGCACGGTGTTGCTAATGGAAGGGACTTTCGACATCCGCAAGGTCGAGGGGAAACTCGGCGGGGTATTGATCGAGCGCAGCGACGTAACACTCGCGGGACAAGGCGCGGCGACGAAGTTGATCCAGGCCGCGCAGCAGGAAACGAACGTGATCCGCATCATCGGATCGGGGCTGGGCCACATTACCATTCGCGACCTGTACGTGGATGCCAACCGCGATCAGAATCCCTTGGGCGAAGGCGACACGAATGTGTCGCATGCGCGGTTCGAGTTTTGCGGCATCAAAGCCTATTGCCAGGAACCCGGCGGGCCGGGGTGCGAACCGCATCACGACATCACCATCGAAAATTGCTACGTGCTCGACGCGCGGCGTCTCGGCATCATGCTCGAGGGACGCAACATGCGCGTGATCAATAACGTGTTGGGAAATGCTTTCTCCGATTCCGTCGAAATTCTTACGGGACCCGGCGAGATTCGAGGGAACTACGTCGAGATCACGGGCAAGACACACGTGGCCATCGGCACGGACCGCGCCGACAACATCATCATGGCGAACAACATCGTTCATGTGCGCGAAGGGGGGGACCTCGACATTGCGTTCCGCTCCTGGGCGGCCTCGCAGCGCCACGTCATCACGGGCAACATCGTCACGGTGGACAAAGGCGGAAGGTGCGGAATCGCAATCGACGCGCGCGGCTACGGCGCGATCGTCACGGGCAACCACATTTACAGCGCAAACGCCGAATCACCCCTGCGCGTCGTCATCGGCGCGGGAAAGAGCGTTGTGGCCCACAACGTGTTCGAGAACGTCGCGGTCGAGGTTGCCGATCAAACCGAAACAGGCAATGAGATTCTTGTACGTGATAACATCCTTCAGGCTGCGGCGGTGAGTGGCACGGAAGTCAAGACCGTCTCGCCTTAGTCTCGAAAAGCGGGGGAACATGTCGCACGCCGGCGCGGATTCGGTTGGGGCAGGGGGGACCGAATTACCGATTCCCGTAATCGCCTCTGCTTCGCCAAGCGGACGCCTCATGTCCGTGGACGCGCTCCGCGGGTTCGACATGTTCTGGATTATCGGGATCGACGAGGTCATCTGGGCGGCGGAAAAGGCCTGGCCGAACGCCGTTACGCACCTGTTGGCGGTGCCGTTCACACACAAGCGGTGGGAAGGATTTAACTCATACGATCTCATTTTCCCTCTGTTCATCTTTCTAGTCGGCGTATCGATCGTTTTCTCGCTCACCAAGCAACTCGAGAAAGAAAACAAATCCGCGATTTATCAGCGGATTGTCCGGCGGTTCGCGTTGTTGTACGTCGCGGCATTCGTTTACAACGGTTCGTTCTGGAACAGGGACCACATCATCTGGGTCGGGGTGCTGCCGCGAATCGCATGGTGCTACCTCATCACGTC
>BTUX01000298.1:0-5354 GCA_045863315.1 Candidatus Hydrogenedentota bacterium
CACGGCCGAACTGATCACGCCCATCGCCATGAACGAGAACCTGCGCTTCGCCGTGCGCGAAGGCGGACGCACCGTCGGCGCCGGCGTCATTACGAAGATTCTTGAGTAAATTGACTTTAGGGATCCGAAATAGCGATACTATCACTTTGCACGAGGGACGGGATTTCACTGCTGATCGGGTGGAGGATCTCGCTGCGCAAGGCAAGGCCGTTATACGTTTTGCGGTACGAGGCATCACAGGGCTGTAGCTCAATTGGCTAGAGCAGGGGCCTCCAAAGCCCAAGGTTGGGGGTTCGAGTCCCTCCAGCCCTGCCACTTATCAACTGGATGAAAACGGTGTAAACGATGGCGACGATGGAAGTTAAAGGAAAACCCGGGGTGGCGAAGCCCGGGATCATCGAGAAGGTGACCGGCTTTTATCAGGAAGTCCGCGTCGAAATGACAAAAGTCGCGTGGCCCGGCCGGGACGAGGTGAAGAGCCTCACGCAGGTAGTCCTTTACACTCTGTTGTTGTTGACAATTATAGTCGGCGCATACGATTTGGTATTCCTGAATTTGATGCGCCTGATACTCAGGTTGGGATAGGGAGTTTACCGGGTGACGGACGAAACTCAAGAGATCGCCCCTGAAGAGGTCTCGATATCGGAATCGATTGAGACCGAGGGCGCAGAGCCACCGGAGCAGGAACAGACTGCCCCAGTCGTCGTGCAGGACGGCATCAAGCGCCGGTGGTATGCCCTGCACGCGTACTCGGGCCAAGAAGCCAACGTGAAGAAAAATTTGCAGATTCACGCGGAACAGGCGGGCTTGCAGGACTTGGTCGGCGAAATCCTGGTGCCGATGGAAGAAGTCGCCGAAATGAAGCTGGGAGAGAAGAAGATTTCGAAGCGAAAATTCTTCCCCGGCTACGTGCTGGTTCAGTTGCCGGTGCATCCCGAGAAAAACGCCGAACTCTGGCACATGATTCGGGAGGTTCCTGGGGTCAGCGGGTTTATCGGTTCGCGTACGGCGCCGGTGCCCCTCGAGGATGCCGAAGTCCAGGCGATCATCGAGGAAATACGCGGCGAACGTGAACGGCCCAAGCCCAAAGTCAAGTTCGAACAGGGCGAGCGAGTCAAAATCATAGATGGCCCATTCTCAAATTTCCTGGGCAATATCGATGAGATCAATGCCGAGCGGGGCACGCTCAAGGTGATGGTGGAAATCTTCGAACGTCTTACCAGCGTCGAAGTCGAGTTCTGGCAGGTGGAGCAGATTTAGCGGGTTGGTAACCGCGTCGAGAAGGGAAACGGAGCAGAATCATGGGTAAACCAGCCAAGGGCGGCCCGCGCGCCGTCAAGGCCGTGGTCAAGTTGCAATGTCCGGCCGGGCAGGCCAATCCGGCGCCGCCGGTCGGCCCCGCATTGGGTCAGCACGGCGTGCAGATTATGGAGTTCTGCAAGCAGTTTAACGAACGAACGAAAGACCAGCACGGGCTAATCATCCCGGTCGTGATCACCATTTTCGAGGATCGGTCGTTTACGTTCATTACCAAGAGTCCGCCGGCGCCGGTGCTGATCAAACGTGCAGCGAAACTGGCCAAAGCGTCGGGCGAGCCGAACAAGAACAAGGTGGGCTCGGTCACCAGGGCCCAGCTCAAGGAGATCGCCGAAATCAAGAAAAACGACCTGAATGCCGCGTCCGTGGAGGCGGCCATGAGTATGATTGCGGGTACTGCCCGCAGCATGGGAATTACCGTAGAAGGATAAATGGGTTGCGTCCCATGGGTTATGGGATGCTGTCGTTACAGATGTGGGAGGGCCGAAAGCCCGCCGTACCACAAGGAGCTCCTACTGATGCCTGCTCAAAGCAAGCGCATGAGCGCGCTGCGCGAAAAAGCGCAAAAGAGTTTTTACTACACCCTGCCCGAAGCCGCCGCCGCCGTCAAGGAATGCGCGACGGCCAAATTCGACGAAACGATTGAACTGGCTTTTTTTCTCGGAGTCGATCCGCGCCATGCCGAGCAGATGGTGCGCGGAACCGTATCCCTTCCCCATGGAACCGGTAAGAAGGTCCGCGTCGTGGTGTTCTGCAAACAGGCGGAACAGCAGAACGCGGCCCGCGAAGCCGGCGCCATGGAAGTCGGCGCAGAGGACCTCGTCGCCAAGGTACAGAGCGGATGGACCGATTTCGATGTGGCCGTCGCCGCTCCGGACATGATGGGCGAGGTTGGTAAGCTCGGCAAGATACTCGGTCCGCGAGGCCTGATGCCCAGCCCGAAGGCGGGCACCGTGACGCCTAAGGTGGGCGAGGCCGTCAAAGAAATCAACAAAGGCAAGATCGACTTCCGTATCGACAAGAACGCCAACATGCACGTGGCGATCGGCAAGGCGTCGTTCACCGCGCAGCAAATTGAGGAGAACGCCGCGGCTGTAATCGGCGCGGTGGTCAAGGCGCGGCCGGCGGCCTGTAAAGGCCAGTACCTCAAGGCCTGCTGTATCAGCAGCACAATGGGTCCTGGATTCCGTATGGATCCAGCGGCGCTGACATCGCAGTTCAGCAAAGTTGCAAGTTGACGAAGGATACCATCCGACCAGCTTCAACCTGATGGGTGCAGGGAGTAAACAAGAACGATGAGCCATCGAATCCTCTTCACGTCCGAATCGGTAA
The DNA here is from genome assembly GCA_045863315.1 of Candidatus Hydrogenedentota bacterium. Taxonomy (GTDB): domain Bacteria; phylum Hydrogenedentota; class Hydrogenedentia; order Hydrogenedentales; family SLHB01; genus JABWCD01. The sequence continues at coordinate 2,650 of BTUX01000298.1, forward strand.
CCGAAGGCCACCCCGACAAAGTCGCCGATGCGATCTCCGACGCCGTGCTCGACGCAATGCTCGAACAGGACCCTGACAGCCGCGTCGCATGTGAAACACTCGTCAATACCGGACTCGTCGTTGTCGCGGGCGAGATCACCTCAAAGGCGGTCGTCGATATCCCCGCCGTGGTTCGTCAGGCCATCTGCGATATCGGCTACGTCGGCTGCGACTCGGGTTTCGACGGGCGAACGTGCGCGGTCATGGTCAATCTGGACAAGCAGTCCCCTGATATTGCGCAGGGAGTAAACGCGACCGCGAATCACGAGCAGGGCGCCGGTGATCAGGGAATGATGTTCGGATACGCCACCAACGAAACGCCCGAGCTGATGCCGCTGCCCATCTCGCTCGCGCACAAACTGGGCCGGCGGCTTTCAGAATTGCGCAAGAGCGGCGAACTACCCTGGCTTCAGCCCGACGGTAAGTCGCAGGTCACGGTTGAATACGTGGACGACAAGCCCGTGCGCGTCGACACCGTCGTAATTTCGAACCAGCATTCGCCAAACATAACCCAGGAAGAAATTCGCCGGGAAATCATCAAGCGCGTGGTCGAGCCGACCATTCCGCGGCATCTCGTCAATGGGACACCGAAATACCACATTAACCCCACAGGTCGATTTGTCGTCGGCGGCCCCGTCGGGGACAGCGGACTCACCGGACGAAAGATCATCGTCGATACCTACGGCGGCATGGGCCGACACGGCGGCGGCGCGTTCAGTGGCAAGGACCCCTCGAAGGTGGACCGATCTGCGGCGTACATGGCCCGCTACATTGCGAAAAACGTTGTCAAAGCGGGCCTAGCCGACCGCTGCGAAGTGCAGTTGGCGTACGCGATCGGTGTGCCACAGCCGGTATCCATCAACGTGACAACCTTCGGCACCGGCAAGATCAGCGACGAGAAGATCGGTGACATCCTGATGGATCACTTCGACTGCCGCCCCGCGAGCATTATCAAGACGCTTGACCTGAAGAAACCGATCTACAGAAAGACCGTCGCGTACGGCCATTTCGGCCGCGAAGACCAGGGCTTCCGCTGGGAAATGACCGACCAGGCCGACGCGCTGAGGAGAAAAGCGGGACTATAATCAATAGCCTAGGAACTCCACTTAGCCCGCATTTCTCACCAGTCGCTCCCGATGACGGGAGCGACTGGTGAGAAATGCGGGCTAAAACTCTACGAACACTGCCTTCGGGTAGGTGATCTTCAATCCCGCCTGATCGTCCGATTCCTGTTGGAATGCGCGGTAGATTCGGTCCGCCTCGGCCTGAATACCCGCTCGACCCGACGGTATCTCGATCGCTTTCCACACGTCCACGACGACATAGTCGCCGTTGCAGCGCCACGCGGACAACTCGATCGCGAACACCCGGTCCGCCGACTCGAAAAAAATTCCGCCGGTCAAGACCGTCAGCGGACGAGACATAGCGGTGGTGTCTTCCACACGCGCCCGAACACCGCCAAACGCTACCGGCCGCACGTCCGTCCATGCCGCGCCACTCTGCGTCAGCATATGCCGCACGGCCTGGAGCAACGCGACGCGATCCGCCTCGCTCCCATTGCGCGTGGGGGGCGTTCCGCGGAAGACTCGGGCCTCCTCCTGTTCGATGAGTCCTCTCCCCCGCTCGCCTTCCGCGCATACTTCGATGGCTGCACCAAAGTCGTTCGAGGCAAAGCCCGAGAGTATGCCCATGGACATCCGCTCGATCGAGCGCCGTTCCGTGGAGAAGAAGCCGGCCCGCGCCACTGCGGCGCCCGCGGCAGCCAGAAGCCCGGCTATCAGAAAAAAGCGGGCGAGCACACGAAGGCCGCGGTTGGCCCTGCGCTCAGGTTTCACGAGCAGTCGCACAGGGCGATCCATGCTCGCAATAACCTCACGCGAATCGATTTCTACACGTCGCCTGGAAGAAAGTGCCATCATAAGACCATTGTAGTGCGTTCACCCAATGGACCATTGTCCTTCGCATCCAAGGGTAACGGGATCCGTTCGAAATTTCAAGGGGCAATCCACCACGGATTGCGTCAAGAGGTCCCTCCTCCCACAATATCATGGAGACACCAGTTTCCGTCCCCTGGTCTCGCTCTCGGGAGCATCCCGGCAATCCAGCCGCGAAGCGTCCGAGTTGCGTTTCAAATTCACATGGGGCATTCTTTGGCCTCGCAGGCGGTCCGTTCATTGGACGCGTGGTTCGAGGCCTGCTTTCACCGAGTGTCTTGCCGAGGGAGTCGCTAATCGATGCGCAAGTTATTCACCATTCTCCTAATCATCGCATTGGCCGCCGGTGGATTCGTCACGTTTTCGGCGGTAACGCGGCCTTCACTGGGCGAATACATCGCTCACGGCAAACAGTACGACGTCCGCATCCTGCGCGACACGTGGGGCGTGCCGCACATCTACGGCAAGACCGACGCAGACACGGCCTTTGGCCTTGCCTACGCCCACGCTGAAGACGACATGCCGACTATCATCGAAGCGTTGTTGGGATGCCGGGGCCGGCTTGCGTCCGTGCAAGGACAAGCAGGAGCGCCGATTGATTTCATGGTCCACCTGCTCCGCGTATGGGACGACATCGACGCGAAATACGAAAAGGATCTGTCGCCCGAGACACGAGCGATTTGCGAGGCCTATGCCGCTGGTCTGAATTACTATGCGGCGCTGCATACCAAG
>BTUX01000299.1:0-5280 GCA_045863315.1 Candidatus Hydrogenedentota bacterium
GGAGCGGACATGATCAAGGCCAAACTCGAACTGATTGAACACGAAATCGCGGCGGTTCTGCCGGAACTCGCCTTACGGTGCGGACTATGAGAACAGGAGCGCGGACCGACTATTACGAATCGACGCTGACGCGACGGGCCTTTATCGCGTCGGTGGCGACGACCGCCGTGATGGGATGCGCGACACGGGTCAACAGCGCGGCGGTGGCGCCGGGAAAACGGTCCCCGAACGAAAGGCTGAATGTGGCGTTGATCGGATGCGGCGGGCGGGGCGGCGAGAACCTCGCGGGCGTGCGGAGTGAAAACATTGTCGCGCTGTGCGATGTCGATTTTGAACGCGGGGGCAGGACGGCCGCGGAGTTCCCGAATGCGAAACGGTATCACGACTGGCGCGCCCTGCTCGACGACGATGCACTGTTTGACGCCGTCGTGGTCAGCACGCCGGACCACATGCACGCTCCCATCAGCGTGTGCGCCATGCGTTTGGGAAAACACGTGTACTGCGAGAAGCCGCTGACCCGCACAATCCGCGAGGCGCGCGTCATGTCCGCGACGGCGAAGGAGTACGGCGTCGCCACCCAAATGGGTACGCAGGGCGTCTCGTTCGATGGCACCCGCGCTGGCATCGAGTTGCTTCACGCGGGGGTCATTGGGGCGCCGCGCGAAATTCATGTATGGACCGATCGTGCGAAGAACTGGTGGGACCAGGGTATTCTGCGTCCGCTGGACACACCGCCGGCGCCGAAGCACCTTCACTGGGACCTCTGGCTGGGCGCCGCGCCGGAGCGGCCTTACCATCCCTGCTACCACCCGTTCCGATGGCGCGGTTGGAAAGACTTTGGGTCCGGCGCGATCGGGGACATGGGCATACACAACGCCGCACTGCCCTTTCTCGGCCTTCGGCTCGGCATCCCGCAGCGCATCTCGTTCGAATCGTCTCCGCTATGCGAGGAAACGTTTCCGGAGTGGGCGCAAATCTGCCTGGAGTTTCCCGGGCGTACCGGCACGCCCGCCGTGAAACTGTATTGGTACGACGGCGGAAAGAAACCGCCCAACTCGCTAATCGACGGAAGGGAACTCGATTCGAACGGATCCATCGTTGTCGGCGACAAGGGGACCCTCTACTCGCCGGATTGGTCCGGCGACAAACAGTTCCTCTTCCCAGAGGAAATGTTTCGCGATTACCCGCGGCCCGATCCGACGCTGCCGCGCACCACGGGCCAGCACGAGGAATGGATTGCGGCGTGCAAGACCGGCAGCGCGACAATGTGCAATTTTGTCGATTTCGCCGCGCCCATGACCGAGATTATGCAGCTCGGCAATCTCGCGCTGCTGGTCGGCAGGAATCTCGAATGGGACGTGGCGTCGATGAAAGTCGAAGGCTGTCCGGAGGCGGACGCTTTTATCTCGCCGGAGTATCGCGCCGGTTGGCATGTCGAGGGACTTGGGTGACTTCTTGTACCACTCCGTGTCTGCACGGATTCCATGCGTGGGCCAAAATTCGAGGCACGGAGTGACAACGTATGACAGGCGTGTTTTCCAAACGGCCCCTACGTTATGTGGCGGCGGCGGTCATGGGCGCGGCGTTCACCCTTGCCGTGTTCATACGGCATCCGGCGCGCGTGTCGCGGGGCCCCTTTGCGGCTTGGGATGAAAAGATGCAGCGGAAAATCGCCGAGGAAAGCTTCGGGTTCTTCATGGGCCTGTTCATTGCCTTGGGCGTGTTGCGGCTGCTGCGCGGCGGGCGTGCGCCTGCCGCCGAGGATCGGTCCGCGAAACCGCTGGACCTCTTTGCGGTGTTCGTCATGCTGGTGGCGCTGATGTGGGTGGACCCGCGGCGCGCGCCTATGGATTGGATTCACCGGTATAAGACCGCGCCGACGGAACCGTTGCTCGGCATGGTGCCGTGGCTGTGGTACACAATCGGCGGGTGCCGCTGACCGCGCTCGCGCTGTACGCACTGGATCTGTACCGGCGGGACTCGCTGATGATTGCGCCTTCGAACGCGCGGAATAGGCAATTGCGTTCTCGTAGCGGCCGACCGTCGCTCCGTTGGCGTTTGATTCGTGTCGCCGTGCCAGCGCGTTGTCGCGGCCCCGATGCGGCGGTATACTCCGCCCAATGGACGAACAAGTCTTCCGCTACATCAACGCCTCCCTCAAAAACCCCTGGCTGGACGCGATCATGCCTTCGTTTTCAGACAAGGACTATGTCCTCATACCGGGGGCCGTGGCCGTGGGCGTCGGCTTGTACTTCGGGCGCCGCCGCACCCGAGCCTGTCTCCTCGCGCTGCTGATCGCGCTTGCAGTCGCCGATTTCGGTTCGGCGAAGGTCTTGAAAAATGTGTTCCAGCGGCAGCGTCCCTACGTCGAGTTGAGGGAAGTGAACCTGTACCGGGGCGAGGAATGGAGCGTCAGCGACCCGGACGAGTTCGCGGAATCGACGCGAAAAAGCCTCGCATTCCCGTCGTCCCACGCATCGAACATCGCGGCGTTTGCCTTGTGCATGGCGTTCCTCCAGCGAAAAACGTTGTGGTTGACACTGCCGCTCGCCTTGTGCGTGGGTTTCTCGCGAATCTATACGGGACACCACTATCCACTGGATGTAGTGGCGGGATACTCATGGGGCGCCTTGGTAGGCCTTGTCTGTTCGAGGAGCTTCCTGAAATACGCAAGGCAACGTTGGGGGCCTTTTTCGGAGGCGCCGGTGCCGGAAGCGCTCTCGCGCGATCGGAAATGGCTGCTCGTGCTTCTGGGGTGTTGGACGCTGCTGAACTTCGGGTTTGTTCACCTTAACGAATTCGGCCTCTCCGGCGACGAGGCCCAGTACTGGGATTGGTCACGCCATCTTGCCCTGGGTTACTACAGTAAGCCCCCGCTCGTCGCATACGCCATCGCCCTGCTGACCGCGGCCGGCGGAAACAGCGAATGGGCGATCCGCTCTGGCGCCGTGCTGCTGTCGTCGGGAACGCTGATCTATGTGTACGCCGTCACGCGGCGCATCGCGAAGTCGGAGCGTACGGCCCTGCTGGCCGTGGCGGTCCTTGCTTCTACGCCCGTGATCTGGGCCGGCTCCGTCCTGATGACGCCCGATCCCCTGCTCTGCTTCTTCTGGGCGGCATCGTTGTACTATTTCCACTGCGCGCAACAGGGAGAGCGCGAAGCCTGGTGGCTGCTCGGGGCCGCGCTGGGTTTGGGGCTGCTCGCCAAGTACACCATGGCGCTATTCTGCGTGTCGCTGCTGCTGTACCTGCTGTTCGTGCGGCGCGACCTGCTGCGGACTCGCGGGCCGTATACGGCGGCCGCGATTGCCGTCGCCCTTATGGCCGGCGTCATCTACTGGAATTGGCGGCACGACTGGGTCTCGTTCCGGCACACCGCCGCGATAGGAGCCGGCGGACCGCTCACCCTTCCCGGCTTGGCCATGCGCGCTGCAGAATTCGTCCTTGGACAGGCCGGCGTGATCTCCCCCATTCTGTTCGTCCTGCTTATGGTCGCGATTGCGGTGTGCGTCCGGCGCATGCGCCGCGATACGGACGCCGCGCTGCTGGCGTGGTCGTCGGGAGTCGTGCTTGTGTTTTACGCCGCCACGGCCGCCCTGCGGTCGACGGAACCGAACTGGCCGGTGTGCGCATACATTGCCGCGGCGCCCGCATTGGCCTTGGTCTGGCGTGAACTTCCTCGCGCGCCGTGGATGCGCCGCACCCTGATCGCAGGGATTGTTTTGGGATGCGTCATGGGAATCGCACCGCGGGTGACGGGCCTGCTCTACGCGATTGGCGCTCCTCCGACTGGCGGCGAGGCGCGAAACGATCGCCTGCACCTGCTGGGGCTGTCCATTCGACCGGACTTGGACCCCACGAACGCCTTGGTCGGCGGGCGCGAACTCGGCCGATCGCTGTCGCGTCACGTCCAGGGCGACGAAGAGGACCCGCCGTTCGTGTTCAGCGATCGATATCAACTCACGGCGCTCGCGGCGTTCTATACCAAGGGCCGGCCGCGCACCTACTGCGTCAACATCGGTGACCGGCGGCAGAACCACTACGATCTTCTGGGGGGTTGGGAAGAATTGACGGGCCGCAACGGCCTGTTCGTCACCGGGGGAAACCGAATCAAAGCCGCGGCGTACCTACATCGCATGGTCGAAATAGGCGCGTTCGATCGCGGAGAAATCATCGAAGTCGTCGAGGTGCGGCGCGGCGCGACCGTCGTAAAGACGTATTCCATCGGCCGCTTGTACCGGTACTCCGGGCTTCCGTGGCCTGAGCCGCCGGGCCGGTATTGACATTCAGCCGGTCCGCGCTTGCATCTCCCGCAGCGGCTCCTTCACTCTATACGCTTGAACGACAGGTCGGAGTCCGAATGCCATGAGCCCATACGTTCACGACACCTCGAAACTGGTCCAGTTTTCCGAAGAAAAGTACCGGAAAATCAATCTGTACGAATCGCACCGCATGTTCTGCGACATCTGGTGCCTGCTGCCTGGCCAGGGACAACGAACGCACGTGCACAACGACGAGGACAAGGTGTACTACGCGATCAGCGGGACCTGCGAAGTGCTGGTCGGAGATGAAACGGTCCCGCTTCCGCCGGGCCACGCCGCAACGATTCCGGCGGGCGTGATGCATGGGATCACGAATACGTCGAACGAACCGGCTACGGTCCTGACGTTCATGGGACCGCATCCCAAGTTGCGCAAGGATTGACATGCCGGGCCGGAAGCCAAAGCCGAAACCGCGGGCAAGCGGGACGTGCGCCGGCCCGCCCACCCGCCCGCACGCGCGGTACCTCGGTGATTCGCCGCAATTCTACGAGGCGGTGTATCGGCTGGTTCGGGCCATTCCCCGCGGACGCGTGATGACCTACGGCCAGATCGCCGCGATTCTCGGTCTGCCGCGCGCCGCGCGGGCCGTCGGATACGCCATGCGTGCGAGCGGAAACAAGAAAGGTGTGCCCTGGCAACGGGTCATCAACCATCGCGGCGGCATCAGCGCGCGCGGGGAAATCGAGCGGCCCGCGCTTCAGCGCATTCTGCTGGAACGCGAAGGCGTGCGGTTCGATGCCTCGGAGCGGTGCAATCTGCGGCAATACCGGTGGGAACCACTCAACCCCGACGACTACCTCTACGACGGAAATCCCGAACTGCCTTTCTGAAGTGCGGAGAAGAGGGGTAGCCCGGATTTTTCACACCAACAGCCCGTTTTCCCTGTCGCTGCATAAAGGTATCTGCCGCACGAAGTTGTATCCTTCATTGCCTGCGGGTGTGAAAAATCCGGGTTACC
>BTUX01000300.1:0-5202 GCA_045863315.1 Candidatus Hydrogenedentota bacterium
GGCAGATACCTTTATGCAGCGACTGGTAAAACGGGCTGGTGGTGTGAAAAAACCTCCCCCGATTGACTTCTAGGCTATCTCCTGAGCTTTTCTCGCCAGTCGCTCCCGTCTTCGGGAGCGACTGGCGAGAAATGCTCAGGAGATAGCATAGAAGTCAATCGGGTGAGGTTTTTTCACACCACCAGCCCGTTTTCCCTGTCGCTGCATAAAGGTATCTGCCGCACGAAGTGGTATCCTTCATTGCCCGCGGGTGTGAAAAATCCGGGCTGGCTCTATCGCTCCGACAGCGCTCGCCAACCCCAGAATCGAGATGGTCGCAGCGCACCCGGAGAGAACGTTTATACGCGGGATCATGGCATGTCGCTTTTCACGATTGGAACGAACTGGGTCATATCCATGGCGAAATGGACGCACCAAAACCACCAGATATCGGCCGACCGCTGAACGATGGCAATGGCAATGACGGCGAGCCCTGTATCCAGAACGAGGTGTGAGAGTTCGGCCGTCGACGCGCCGTCCGAAATCATCGCCGGAATATGGGCGGCCGCAAAGCCGGCAGCCGTCAGTCCTATGCTCCAACGCAGGCCAATCGCGGCCCGAAGCCGCACGAAGAGTATCGCGATGCCGAGGTCCTCGAAAAACACCTGAACAAGGTGGGGGAGATGGCCTAAATGATAGATGCCTGCGACAAAGTGCGGCCAAGCCGAACCATCATGGCGAATGAGTTTGAAAGCGGTTGCAGCCGTCAAGGCGAGGACGATGCCGACGAGCACGCGTACCCGGACTCGAGTCAGCGGCAGCCATGCTGTCTGTAACGAATGCTTGCGAATGTAAAGAAGGATCGGGAGCGGCGAGTATGTAATCGCCTGATTGACCGTCTCCGTGAGCGGCGGGAAGGACGCTGCGCGGGGGAGCAGCCAGTCACGCTGATACATCCGGCCAATCAGCAGTATCGCGAGGACGGCCAAGAGGGCGTAGCCGATTTCGCGCCACGGCTTCTCGAATACCGGCGGTGTGGCCGGCGGCCACAGGCCCGGCAGTGCCTTGAACGCGACGAACCACCCGGCAAGCGCGACGCCGTACCCGGCCGACAACGCGGCGTAGTGTGAATCGGACACAGTCCTCGATTCCCCGCTCGGGTCATCCACTCCTACGGAATGGGAACAATCATACCGTCGTCGGCCGCGACAATCTCGACTCCCAACTCATCCGTCAAACGCGCCGCAACGCAGTGCGGTCCCGCCTCGAGCATGCTGGTCCCAAAATGCGTAAGGATGACGCGCCGCGGTCTGACTTCCCGCACAATTTCTTTCACGTCGTGCGTGCAGAGGTGAAGAATCTTCGGATGTGGCGGCTTGTCGAGGAACGTCACATTAATAATTAACAGGTCCGCGCCTACATAATCCGCGGACAATTCGGGGAAATACTTGGTGTCCACCAGAAAGGCGAGCCGGTAGTCGTCAACAACGAATGTAATGCCGAACACATCCGGTCCGTGGTGGTGGGGAATGGAAGTCACGAACCGGAGTTCGCCCAAGTTGTATTCCTGCGAGGGTTCCAGCGTTACGATGGAGTCAAGAAAGGGCCGTAGATAATTGAGCAGAACGCGGTTTTCGCCCTCCAGGCAAGACTTGGGCGCGAACAGCGCGCCCCCTTTGTTGAACCCTCCGGCTGTCATGGCATCGATCATAATATTCACGTCATTGCAGTGATCGATGTGACTATGTGTCAGAACGAGGCCGTCCAAGGACGAGGGGTCAATCGGGGGATCCACCATGTTGCACCGGACCAGCGCGCCCGGCCCGGGATCGAGGCAGACTTTTCGGCCGCATAGATTCAGGTAAATGCCGGCAGACGCACGAAGCTGACGCGCCACCACCCATCGGGAGCCGGCCGTGCCAAGGAATTGAATGTAATTCGGGCTTTCCACGGTGTTGGATGCCTCTACGGGAAACCCCGCACGATACGAAAGCCGCGCGCTTTTTTCCAGTTTCGCGGTGCCTGGTGAACGAGAAGATAAAGCGCACTCGGGATCAAGTGTGGTCGTCGGGCGGTTTTGTCCAGATGCATGTATCCGTCACACCGCTGGACGTGGGCAGCACCTTCCAGCCGGCGACGGCATGGCTGAACTTCTCCCATAGCGGCGAAGACGCCGCTTGGCCCGGATGCAGCGCATAGGGGGATCGTGACAAGGACGGGAGATAGCGGTGAACGTCGTCGACGATGAGAAGGCCGGAGGGCTTGATTTTCGGCAGAACTTCGACGGCGCAGAGGTCGCGCAGGTCCGAGACGCCGTCAACAAGCGCAAAGTCCACGCTGTTATCAGGCAGGTCCCTTGCTATCCCCACATATTCCGACGAATCCTTCGACAATAGCATGAGCTGTACGTTGTTTCGGGGCTGCGCGAGCAACATTCGATGGATGCGGTCGTACCATGCCGGGTCGTGTTCGATGCTGATCAAACTGTCAACCCGCCGAGAAAACCACAGGGTGCTGCGGCCGGCGCCCCATTCCATACCCCTGTGCGTGGGCTTGAGCCAGCCGTCGAGAAACCGGACCGCGTCCGGCGTGAGCCAGGGAGCGTTCGGGTGCGCGAGTGAAAATAAAAGGAGGCGGATCCGGTCCCGGGCGTACGGCAGGCCCCAGTGCGCGAACCGCCAACGATGCGGATGGGAACTCTCGGTCCGAGGCGCGCCGTCCCGCATGCTGTCACGCCGTTCCGGCGGAAGCGGTTCTCGCGTAGTGTTCGGCCAGTTCCGGCACATCCGCGTCGCCCGCGTTCCCCGCGTGGACAAGCAGGCGGTAGCGAAGCGTGAACGATTCGCCGGGATTCAATGTATGGGGATCATTGTGCGGCCAGGAGGCTCCGAGAAATCCGTAATGCCGAAGAATCCAACCCGGATGAGGGAAGCCGGGATTGGATGGGTGTTGAAAGATGGCGACGCCCGCCTTGTGCGGGCCGTCCCACGAGACGTCCGCCCACGGTGTCTCGCATGACATCGTGTCTTCGGCCATTACGCCCTTCGCGGTCGTGAACGTGAAAGGTTTGCGGGACGCATCGGGCCGAAAGCAGAAGCCGCCGTATCCTTTCGCGACCGTCGCGCCCGGCGACGCCGGCGCGGACGACCCCTTGAATTCCACCGGGTCGTCCGTGACGTTCGTGCATTTCAGTTCAAAATCGATCGCGCGCGAGCCGCTCTCAATCGGCTGTACGACAAAACGGACCTGTTCAGAAATGGGAGCCAATCCGTCGTCATCAAATCGCCACGTGTTCTGTACCTCGATCCGCGCCGCGGCCGGGGTTGCCTGCCGTACGACCCAGCGCTGGAAGACTTGCCGTGCGCCGCCGAGTTCCCACACGTTGAGTTTTCGGTCGCCTACGTGACAGTTCGGCCACGCCCAGAATACGCCGCGGTGGTGGTAGTGGTCGGCGGGGAAATCCTCGGTAACGACCTCGCCGTCGACGCCGTGTAGCGGATGGATGTAGCAGGCGCGCCGGAATTTCTGGGCGACTCCCTCCGGCGGCGCAACCTCCGCGTATCGATACGTTAGGACCGGTCTGCCCCGCTCCAGGATGGTCAGTCTCGATCCGTCATCGTGGAATGCGAACGGCGGGGTGTCCTCGGCGATCCCGGCGGCGCATACGGCCCCACCCACCATGCCGGAGGCTCGGACCAGAAACGTGCGTCGATCCATCATCACGATGATTCCCCGCGGCCGATCAACTTTGGGTCCCTCGCGACTTGGACGCCTCCACCAAGGCTTGCAGCTTGTCCTCATCGACTTCGACGCCCAGGCCGGGTCCCTTCGGGATTCGGACTCGGCCGCCCCTGACCGTGAAGGGTTCTTTTAGGATGCTCACGTCCATGAACTGAAGTCCGTTCAATGCGGCGGGATACTTCAACCCAAATGCGCCGTATAGGATCAGCGACGCCGCCAGCGCAATGTCCGGATCGGTGAGGCCGCTGCCAAGAAACATCAATCCCGAATGTTCGAGAATATCGATCTGTTCGACCGCCGAGACCAGGCCGCCGCAGCGGGCGGGTTTCATGGCCACTCCGTCGCAGCACCCCAGTTTGATGAACTCGATCAGGTCCGACGGCGAGACCACCCCCTCGTCCATAATGATCGGAAGCGCGCCCTGCCGCTTCAACTCCTGATATCCGGTGAGGCGGTTGGCGGGCAGCGGCTGTTCGAAAACCGCCATGCCCGCATCGGCCAGTTTCGGAGCCGCATCGAGGGCCGCCGCGAGGTCGTAACCCCCGTTGGCGTCTCCCCACAGGAACCCCTCGGGTGCCAGCCGCTTGGTCATTCGGCACAGTTCAAGGTCGAACTGGAGGTCGGGGGCGACTTTGATATTGAAGTTCTCGAACCCGCGTTCACGCCCTTTTGCGACTATCGGCTCTACTTCGTCCAAAGTCTTTGGATTCAGGGTCCAACTCAGCAGCAGGTCTTCCGGCAGGCTCCGACCCCACAAGGAGGCCACGTTGACGCCCAAGGCCTTGCCGATCAGGTCGTGCAACGCGAGGTCGATTCCGGCCTTGGTGATGGGCGCGCCAGTGGAGAATGAGTTTGCAATCTCCCTGTCCATCGCGTCATGAATCGATTGGAGGTTGAACGGATTCTGACCGATCAGAACAGGCTTCAGGTAGAGTTCAATCGTGCTCGCGGCGCTCTCCGGCGTTTCATAACTCCATCGGGGTGAAGGCACACATTGGCCCCACCCTGTCGTGCCGTCATCCGCCGTCACCTTGACGATCACCGAGGGCCGGCCCGTCCCCATCGGCCCCTCGAAAAACTTGAAGCGCATGACGGTCGGGTAACGCACGGAAAAAACATCAATTCGCTCGATGCGAAGGGGACGGACTGCCTCCGCGATGCTCGATGCAAACATGGCTGTACCCCCGGATATGACCGAACAACGTAGGAAAGTACGGCGGCTTACTGGTCCCATGGTCGACAAACTCCAATGGAAGGCCCCCGCATAGACCTCTATTTCAGTCGGGCCGTCGGGCTAAGTATACGAAAGTTCGAAACCAGGTCAACCGCGCTCTATCTCAAGTATTACCAGCGTACCCTCGTCCAGATCAGCTAACCCGGATTTTTCACACCTGCGGGCAATGAAGGATATAGCTTCGTGCGGCAGATACCTTTATGCAGCGACAGGGAAAACGGGCTGTTGGCGTGAAAAATCCTCACCCG
>BTUX01000301.1:0-5149 GCA_045863315.1 Candidatus Hydrogenedentota bacterium
TTTCTCTTCCGAAACGGACTTTGGAATGACGCGTGGGATTACGATGGATTGAGGGAATTGTCAGACTCGTGGTCGTACAGCGGCGGGGTCCTGCCGGTAGTAATTCTGGAGCACTTCGTACAGTTCGGGGTGTCTGCGTTGCAGCGTGTGTGGGCGTTCGAAAAAGGTTTCGGTGAGGACGGCGAAGAATTCGGCGGGGTTGGTGGCGCCGTATTCGTCGATGAAGGTGTCGCGGTTGCGTTCGATGTCGCGCCAGAGTTGTTCGTAGGCTCCGGACATGACGTCGGCCCACTCTTTGTTCGCATCGTCGTCGTCGAAAAAGGGGACGCCGTCGGTGACGCCATCCTCGATGTCGAGTTGGTGGGCGAATTCGTGGAGTACGACGTTCATACCCTCGTGAGGCCGACGGATCGCGCGTAGGAGGGGTTTCCAGGCGACGATGACGACGCCGAATTCCCAGGACTCGCCGATGCGGGCGTCGTCTTCATCGAGGAACTCATTTTCATCGATGGGGACGTCGCCCGGGACGACGAATTCGTCGGGATAGACGAGGACGGATCGGACGTTCGGGTAGCAGTCGTGTTCTCGGCGCAGCAGCAGGGTGCAGGCGTGAGCGGCAACGGTGACGCGGATTTCGTCTGTGAGCTCGAGGCCGCCGCAGCCCTCGATGTTTTTTTCGTCGATGAAAATCTGAACAAGCCCGCGCATTTCCGATTGGAGGTCCGGCGGAAGCCAGTTGTAGTAGGGCACGTTGCGCTGGAGGATCGATTCCCACTCGTCCGGGAACGGCTGTTCGCGAATGCGGGCGCGGCGTCTGCGTTTGTACCAGCGAAACATGAGGGCTGATTATACAACGGGCTTTGGCGTCCGGAAGTCGGCTGGGGTAATGGAAATCATGAGAGTGACGGGGATGATGGGAGCGATAGCGCGATGGGATGGCGACTAGCCCGGATTTTTCACACCCGCGGGCCATGAATGATACCACTTCGTGCGGCAGATACCTTTATGCAGCGACAGGGAAAACGGGCTGTTGGTGTGAAAAATCCTCACCCGATTGAATTCTATGCTATCTCCTGAGCATTTCTCACCAGTCGCTCCCGTCATCGGGAGCGACTGGTGAGAAATGCTGGCTAGGCCCTCATCATATGCGGGCAGCGGGGTATGGGAAATTTCAACGGCTGGGTTGCAGGGTTCAGGGGTCGAGGGCGCCTTCGGTCAGGCCCGGAGGAATCGGCGCGGGGCGTTCGCAGGAGCTTGCGATGTTGACGTGACGTCCCTCGTCGGACGATTCGTGGAAGGCGTGCATGATATCGAGCACGTGGTAGGCCATGTCGCCGGCGGCGCGATGGGGCCTGCCGGAGCGGATGGCGTTTGCGATGTCGGCAACGCCGAGACCGCGACTGTTTTTCGCGTGCGGGTGCGTGAGCGGCAATTCACGCCAGTCGCCGTCGCGCCCGCGTTTGACGAGGACAGGACCGCCGAAGGTGTTGGGATCGGGGGCGGAAATTGAGCCTTCCGTGCCGTGTATCTCGAGTTGGGGAAGGCGGTGCGCCCACACGTCGAAACTCATGATCATGGCGCCGATCGCGCCGGAATAGAAATCGAGCGTGCCGGAGAGATGCGTCGGGGTGTTGACGGTGATGGTCGTGCCGCGTTTGGGTTCGCTGGTGACGGTGCGCTGGGGGAACGTGATGCGGGCGGAGGCGGCGACGCGCCGGACGGGACCCAGCATGCTGCACAGCGCGGTAAGGTAGTACGGCCCCATATCGAACATCGGCCCGCCGCCGGGCTGAAAGAAGAAGTCGGGATCGGGGTGCCAGTGTTCGTGGCCGTGGTGCATCATGAATGCGGTGGCGGCGACAGGCTCGCCAATCCAGCCGTCGTCGATAAGTTTGCGGCAGGTCTGGAGTCCGGCGCCAAGGAAGGTGTCGGGAGCGCAGCCGACGCGGAGATTCTTCCGCGCGGCGAGTTCGAGCAGGTTGCGGGCCTGCCCGCGATCGATGGTCAGCGGCTTTTCATTATAGACATGCTTGCCCGCTTCGAGCGCGGCGAGAGCGATTTCGCCGTGGGCTTTCGGGACCGTGAGGTTGATGACGAGTTGCACGTCGGGGTCGGTAATCAGTTTTTCCGGAGAAAGGACTTTGGGAACGTCGTATTCGCGGCCTTTCGCCCGAGCCCGATCCTTGAGGATATCGGCGCAAGCGATGATGTCGAAGCTGTCGAATTTCCGGCCGTTCTGGAAGTAGATGTCGCAGACGTTTCCGCAGCCGATGATTCCGCATTTGATGGGTGGCATGAGGACTCTTACCGGCTTGCCCAGAGCATGCCGCGCCGCATGATTTCGGTGCACTCGGGCACGTCGAAATCGCCGGAAATGTGGCCGAGAGATGAATAAAAGACACGTCCTGCTCCGAAGCGGCGTTTCCATACGACCGGCATGACGACGCCGTCAATCCAGGGATGGACGGAACCGTCAAACGTTGTCGTAGCAAGAACCTCGTTCGAAGGGTCGACGTGCATGTAATACTGCTCGGAATTCATCGTGAAATCGTCCAGACCTGCAACGATGGGATCGTCCTTTTTCACAAAATTGACGCGGTACGGTCGGATGTCGCCGGGGTGCGCGACGAATTGTCCGCCGGTCATGAATTGGTAGTTGGTGCTGTTTCGAAAGGCATCGCACATGCCGCCGTGCCAACCGGCGATGCCCACGCCGGATTGGACCGCCCGGAGCAGATTATTCTCGAGATCCGGGGCAAGGGTGTCCATGGTCCAACAGGGGATTATGAGGTCCAGGGTTTGGAGCCACACCGCATCGGATAGGCACTCCAGTGTGTCGGCAACAGCTACGACGAATCCCTGCGTTTCGAGCCAGGGGACGAAGCGGCGAACGCATTGCTCGGGCTCGTGGCCGGGCCATCCGCCCCAGATGAATAGGGCCTTTTTCGCGGTCGAGTCCATCATGGCGGGGGGGGGCTGAAAACGAGGCCTATCCGGCATCCGAAAGATTCGCGTGATGGCATTACACAGACGCATGGGATGAGGACCAGGACCGGATTCACGGCCTCACTTCTCGCCCCATACGACGATCGCAGGAGGAACGTTTTTCCAGATGACGTGCGTCATGCCGGTCTTCGAATAGCGCTTTCTGAGTTTATTTCGGAACCGGACGCTCGAGGGCATGGGTAGACTTGAGACATAGATATAGGTGGCAAACATGCCTCCCGGCCGCAGTGAGTCGACGGCGGCGTCGAGCAGTTCGTCCTGAAGTTTTTCCTTGAAGAAGGTCCACGGCAATCCCGAGACGATGGCATCGCAGTGCTTTTCGCCGATCTCACTCAGAAATTTCGGGGTATCGACAGCGGAGCCGCGCACGACGTTCACGGATGGAAAGCGGCGACGTAAGAGGTCGTAAAAGTCGTGGTTGATTTCTATGGCGATGAATTTGGCGTCGGGCTTGAGGGAGTTAATAAGGACTTCGGTGATGGCCCCGGTGCCGGGCCCGAACTCGACGACCACCGAGGCCGAGGACACGCGGGCCTCACGAACAACGACGGAGGCCAACTCCTTCGAGCTAGGCGTCAAGGCCCCCACATCGCCCGGCGCAATGATGAATTCTTTCAAGAACCTTAAGGCATACACGGCTTGACTGGTCCCTTCTTCGCCCGCGAGGCAGGTCACCCCTTGAGAGCGCCACGGGTGATGCCCTCGACGAACTGCCTTTGAACGACAGTGTACAGCAATACAATGGGTATGACAACGAACACGGCGGAGGCCATAAGGAGATTCCAGGGGGTTGCGCCTTCTTCGGCCTGTTTGCGAAGGTAGGCCATTCCGATGGGGAGGGTGCGCATGCGTTCGGAGTTCGTCACGACGAGGGGCCAAAGGTAATCGTTCCATCGCCCGAGGAGGGCAACAAGAGTCGCGGCGGCGAGCACAGGCCGGCTTATGGGTGCAATGACTTGTACGAGTATATGAAAGTGTGAGGCGCCGTCGGCTTGTGCGGCTTCGACAAGGGAGCGAGGTACGCTTCGCAACTGCTGGTAGAGCACGAACACGGGGAAGGCGTGGGCGACAGGCGGTATGATCAGGGCGTAGTACGTATCGATCCAACCTAGTCGATAGAGCAACAGGAAATTGGGGACGAGCTTCATTTCGTCGGGAATCATCATCGTCGCGAGGACTGCCATGAGCACGACGTTCTTGGCCGGGAACCGAATGAATACGAAGGCGTAGGCCATGAACAGTGAAAACACGACCTGCAGAACCGTGGTGAAGACGCCGGTCGCGATCGAGTTGACGTAAAAGCGTCCAAATGGGGCCATCGACCATGCGAGGGCGTAGTTCCCCCAGTGCCAGCGAGTCGGCAGCCAGGTCGGAGGATAGACGGAGATCTCAGCGGACGACTTCACGGCGGTTATCAGCATCCAGAAGAACGGCATGGCCAGCCAAGCGGAAATGAGGCACAGTGCGAGGTAGGCGGCGATTCGCAGCGACAGCGAAGGCCGTTGGGAAGTTTCCGACGTCACCATGGCCTACTCGCCGTAGTGCACGCGGCGCGCCGCGAGACGGAACTGAAGCGCCATGACGCCCAACGTGATCATAAAGAAAACCAAAGCGAACGCGGAGGCGTAACCCGCCCTGTATTGTCGAAACGCAAGATAGTACAGATGGTAGACGTAGAGGCTCGAAGCGGGATAGACGGGTCCGCCTTCGGTCATAATGGCGACCGAGTCAAACGCTTTTGTGGCAGCAATAAAACCGGTGACGAGCAAAAAGAAAATGGTCGGGCCCATGAGCGGTACGGTGAGATGACGCAATCGGGACAACGGGCGTGCGCCGTCAATGGCCGCGGCCTCGTAGCAGTCTTGGGGCAAACCTTGCAGACCGGCCAGAAAGAAGAGCGAGGCAAAGCCGATCTCCTTCCAAATGCCGACGACCATGAGCGCGATCAGGGCCAGCGTTGTGCTCTCGAGCCAGTTCGGGCCCGCGACATCAACCGCCGAGTAGATCAAGCCCAACGGGCCGTATTGCGGGTGGAGCAGCAGCACCCAGACGAGAGCGGCGGCGGCGGTCATGGTGACGTGCGGGAGGAAGGCCAGAGTGCGGAAGACGCCTTGGCCACGCAGCTTCAGATTAAGAAGTAGTG
>BTUX01000302.1:0-5091 GCA_045863315.1 Candidatus Hydrogenedentota bacterium
TGCGGCGTCTGCGACTTCGAACCCGCCTCCTTGTAGTCCTTGAGCGTTTGCTCGAGTGGCTCGCGTTCCTCCGGGTTCGTTACAAGGGCGATGGCTTTTTCCTGTTGTGCGATTGCGCCCGCCACATCGCCCGTCTCAAACAGGGCCCGGGCATAGGTGTCCAGGATACTGGCGTTTTTGCTCTTCGAAGACTCAACGGCGATTTTCGCGATCTTCAGTGCAAGCGGGTGATTGTGGATTTTCGCATTCTCGAACGTCAGCAGCACCCACGCGACTTCATTCAAAAAGTCCGGTTCATCGGCGTACTTGGTTGCAGCGGCCTCGGCCAAGGAATGCACCTTCTCGACCTCGCCCGCCCGAACGCTCGTCACAAACTGCCCATAGTCCTCCATCAACTGTTTGCGGCGTTCGGCCCGCTGCTTGGCTTTTTCGACGCTGAAGGTACCCGCCACGACTTCCTCGAGCACTTCGTCAAGTTCCCCCATCGGGTGTCCGACCCAAACGATCTTGCTGTTCTTGTCCACGACGAACGCGGTTGGGATGCCGCGCTGATCGAACGCTTTCATATACCGATCATTGGTCTGGTCGTCTCTGTCAACCGCGACGCGATAATCCATCGCGCTTCCCATTTCGGTGACAAACGGGCGAACGACATCCGCCGATTCATTGCTGATCCCGACCACGACGACCCCTTTGTCCTTGTACTTTTTCTGAAGCTCCGTCAAGTGGGGAATGCTTGTCCGGCACGGACCACACCACGTGGCCCAAAACTCGACCACGTACACCTTGTCGCCCGGGCCGATCGAGACGGGCTCGCCTTTGATCCATTCCATGATTTGGAGCGGTGGTGCCGCGATCCCCAATTCGGCGGCGAACGAAATCGGAACCGCCAAGAGCACGGCGGCGAACAGGGGAACAAGCCGGGTACGTTGCATTATACAAACCCTTTCTGTGTAACACGTTAGTGTGAAAGCCACGCGAGTACGAGCGCCGCACCTGCACATTGGTGCGACCCATACTTTCATCTATTATATTCCCCCGGAACCGAAAATGGATTCGGAAGTTTTCGACCTCTGCCCTTCAACTTCAAAACCTTATCACCCATTCGCATTGCACCCTAGTCCGGATTTTTCACACCCACGCGCGTTGGAGGATACAACATGGTACAGGGCGCACCGTTATGCAACGTCGCCGCGCGGCACGGCAGAACAGATGGTGGGTGTGAAAAATCCTCACCCAAATCACTCACATGCTTTCTCCAGAGCATTTCTCACTAGTCGCTCCCGTCATCGGGAGCGACTAGTGAGAAATGCGGGCTAGCTTTTCCATGCTATCGACCTGTGCCATAAATCGCAATATGTCGGCCGTCCACAAAGGACGATTGTCAGCGCCACTACCTGCTTGAAATGTCAGTTCCAGCCTGACCCGCTTGCCTGAGCGAATCACAAAGCTTCTCGAGGTCCTGTTCGGAGCGGTAGTCCTTTCCGAGGCGTTCCTGATGCTCCCTCACGACCTGCTGGCAGTAGCTGGGCGGCCACTGTCGGTAATGCTCGAAACGTTGCTGTACGAGCGGCGATTGCAGTTTAGGGCAGACTTTTTCCTGAATTTCGCGAATGACGTGCCGTTTTCTACGTCCGATATAGTGCGAACGATTGTACGACTCGTCGAAGTACGGCGTGATGAACAGCCGGATATCGACCGGTCGGGTCAGAACCCATTTGCCGTTCATCCGCCGGAAATACGCATCCTCCCCTTCGCAAAAAGCGCGCGCCATGACCATTCCCTGGAAGTTGGCCTCGAGATCGGCGTACGAAAAAACTCCGTCCATCACATTGCCGACGAAGTAGCGCTCCATGAAATATCCACGCAGAATGGTCTGCTCTATGGCCTCCCCCTCAATGAGACCGTCTTCCCGGAGTTTCAAATAGTGCCGGAAGGAGCGTCTGCCGAACCCGAAGAAATGCCCCATCTTGTCGATGCCGAGGTAGACGTCGCCGAGTCGAATCGTCCTCGACATCGGCAGAATGAATGGGAATGACCGCATGTTAAAGACACTCATCCTCAAGTGTTCCGCGTACCGGACCGAGTTCGGTGGATAGCGGTCCACTTCCGGCGAGGTGTGTAACCAGTGCCGCAGCCGCGACGAGTGAAGACCGTTGAAAAGGTAGTAATACAATTGAAGCGTCAGTTCTTCCGCGCTTGTGGTCGGGTCGCGCCTCGCGTTTTGCCGTTCCAGAAACGTTTCGATTTCGCCGTTCAAGTAGCGATTGAACGCATCCGCGGAATCATTCAGTTCAACTTCCCACACCAAATATTGGTCCGTTTCCAGCGAAATCGCCGAAAGAGCGGCGAAAGCCAGCACAAGCGGATATCCCGCTAGAATCCGCGTGCGTTGAACTCGATCTATGGCCTCTTTCATGGGCGAATCGTCGGTGTGTAGATATCAGGAATGGAGCTGTCCATTGTGTTCGATCGGTTCAATCTGTCACGGGACCCGATTCCATCCGTCTGACGCTCCGGAGCTTTCGACGGCACGCCGCTTGACCGGTCAATCTCCGGACGACCGCGTGTGGATGCAACCCACGCGGCGGACGATAGACGTTCAGCCATTCCCGAGTCCCACTCTTCTCAACCGTATGAGACCGTTTGCGCGCACTATCCCTCCGGGGCGCGCTTTCTCATCTCGCGCGCCATTACAGTAAGGGCGGCGCGACGCGGCATAAGACGGGACGCAACATTGAGCAATTTGCCCTCGCGCGCTATCACAACCGGCTTTCGTCCGAGGTTTTTCAACGTGATTCGCGCGATGTAGTCGGCCGGCGCGGATATTCTCTTAATCTTCTCGGCCTCCTCCGGGCGAAATCCGTCGACGTCCTGGAATTCGGTCAATGTCGCCGCGGGACAAATCGTGACCACGTCGACACCGGACCCTTTGAGTTCGCCCCAGAGCCCCCCGCCCAAGAACAGATCGAATGCCTTGGTCGCCCCGTAGACTGTTTCGTACGGACAGGGCGTAAGACCCAGCGCCGACGAAACAACGATGATCGCACCCCGCCCGCGCTCGAGCATGGCGGGTAGATAGGCCCGCGTCATCAGCGCCGGCGTCAGGCAATTGAGCTTGATCATCTCCGCTATCCGCTTCGGATCGCGCGTGGCGAACGGTCCGCTGTTGCCGAAACCCGCGTTGTTCACCAGGATTCCGATCGGAACGTCTTTTGTGGCCTCAAGCACACGGTCAACGCAGTCCTCCGTAGTCAGGTCCTGCACCACGCACCGTACGTCCACGGCGTGCCTGGCCGACAACTCCGACTGCAGTTCCCGCAGCCGCTCGGCCCGTCGCGCCACCAGCACGCATGGCACGCCCTGGGCCGCAATTAGCCGGGCAAACTCACGCCCAATTCCCGCCGACGCGCCCGTAATGAGGGCGTATCCCTGATAGTTCTTGAGTAACATCGGCCGCTTCCTCGTGCTTGGCGCCGTGCCTGCCACGCGCCTAGGGAACTCGTAGCTTCTCTTGCAAATGTAACCGGACTACGAAGCGGCTCCGGTATTCTCCGGGGCCATTTCGGGCCGCCAAGCCACAATTTGCGATTTGCCCTGTCGTTTCGCGACGTACATCGCGCTGTCCGCACGGGCCGTGAGAAGTTTGAAGTTGGTGCCGTCGCGCGGTGCCTCCACAATTCCCGCGCTGAACGTGAGTGGACCGGTCGTATCTCCCGCGGACAAGCCCTGGAACTGAGTGAGCATGCGCTCGAGAATGGACTTGGCGTCCTCCTCAGGCGTTTCGGGAAAGTACAGTACAAACTCTTCGCCGCCATAGCGTCCGACGAGGTCCACGCTTCGAATGTCCTTCGTGAGGACCGAAGCAAGCAGGGTGAGGGCACGGTCTCCGGCCGAGTGGCCGAACATGTCATTGACCTGTTTGAACCCGTCGATATCGAGGAAGGCCAGCGTGCCGACCGAGGGGTAGCGTTTGATACGGGCAAGTTCGCGTTCGACGTCCCGTTCGAGCGCGGCGCGGTTCAGCAAGCCCGTCAACGGATCGAGCCGGGCGACGCGCGCAAAATTCTCGCGCCGCCGCATGACGGCGTTGACCCTTGCAATGAGGACCTGAGGATCAAAGGGCTTGGTGATGTACTCGTCCGCGCCGGTTGAAAGCCCGCGCACCTGGTCTTCCGGCTGCGTTTTGGCCGTGAGGAAGATGAACGGAATCTCGCGCATGACAGGGTCTTGCAGGAGCCGCTCGCGAAGCGCGAATCCGTCCATGTCCGCCATCATCACGTCGGAGATGATTAAATCCACCATGACGATTTCGAGGTGCTTGAGCGCGGCGGGGCCGCTCGCCACCGTAAACACCTGGTAGCCGGCGGCGGACAAATTGTACGCGAGCAACTCCGCCGTATGGGGATCGTCTTCGATGAGGAGAACGGAATAGCTCCTTGACTCCTCGTGGGCCGCCGAACCGGCAAACTTGCTAGATTCCGCCATTGTCCCCCTCGCTATTTCCAAGCGGCAAGCGGACCGTAAACGCGGCGCCCTTTCCCGGCTCGCTCTCAACGCCCACCGTGCCGCCATGGAGTGTAACCATTTCCTTGACAAGGAACAATCCAAGGCCGGCGCCGGGGGCCTTGTGGCTGCCGCCGCGGACTTGATAAAACCGCTCGAATATCCGCTCCAGATGTTCCTTGGCTATGCCCTCGCCGGAATCCCGCACGATCAAAACCAGTTCTCTGCCGTCGGCGCGCGCCGACAAGGTAATGCGGCCTCCTTTCGGGGTGAACTTGATGGCGTTCTCCATCAGATTGATGATGATTGTGTAGACCCGCTTCGAATCGCCGAGCGGCTTCGGCAGGTCTTCCGGCACGTCTCGCACGAATTCGAGTTGCTTACCGAGTATCGCCGGGGTCAGCGACGATACAACGTGGGAAATCGTCTGCACGATGTCGACCGGCGCGCGTTCGATGACGACGCGGCCGGCCTCGATCGTGCCCATCTCCAGCAGCGCCTCAATCAATTGGGTCAAGCGTTCGGCCTCTTCGTCTATGATCCCAAGGAAGTGTTCGCGAAGGTGGACAGGCATGTTTGGGTCCC
>BTUX01000303.1:0-5066 GCA_045863315.1 Candidatus Hydrogenedentota bacterium
CGGAGGTCGAGTCGTGTTGGATAACGCGTCGCGGTGCGCCGTGGTGCGCAAGTGCGCTCTCGAGTGTTTTCTGCGCGGGGCCGCTGTATATCACATGACGCGCAAAGCCGGGAACGAGCGCGCTGAGGTCGTTCGCAAGAGCGTTCTCCATGTCGGCGTCGGTCATGTGGTACTCGGTCGAGCGCGGTCCACGCCTATTTAATCGAGAGGTGTTGCGTCCTGTGTCCAAACGGTCAGATTGGTCAGGTCACGTTTGCGGCATGGGATTACACCGGCCAGTAGGAACCCCACTGCAAACATGACCACGTTGCCGACCACCCCGGTGTAGTAGCCGTCGAAGTGACTTTCGACGGTATGCGCGATCGCGTCAGGCAGCCAGCCGAGGCTGGCGAGCGAGTTGACGGCAGAGAAAACGACCGCGAAAGCAATGCCGAGGGCCACGGCCCGGCCGTCCCCGCGCGTCGTAAAGAAACCCAGCATGTAGAGGCCGAGCAGGCCGCCGGCCGCGATGGACTGCAATTCCGTCCACACGTCCTGTAAAGTTTTTTGTTCCGAATACAGCAGCCAGTAGGCGCCGCCGACCATCACCAAGGAACTGAACAGCGTGCCGAGCTTGGCCGCGATGACATAATGACGGTCGTCGCGATCTCGGGTCCAATGCCGCTTGTAAAGGTCCGTAATGACGACCGCCGAGATCGAGTTCATCGCGGACGACATGCTTGACATGGCCGCCGCCAGAACTGCCGCGACGACAATCCCGGACAGCCCGACAGGGAGTTGGGTGGTAATGAAGTGGGGAAGAATCTCCTCTGCTTTGCGGGCCCCGGTGAGCATTTCGTGCGACGGTACGTCGGGAAAGACCTTATAGAAGACGTAGAGTGATGTGCCCACGAACATGAAGTAGGCCCACGTCGGAACGCAGAACCAGCAACACACCCACATCGCATGCCGCGCGTCCCTGGCGGACTTCGAGGCGCAGTATTTCTGGATGACCTCCTGGTTGGTGCTGTATTCGGCGAGCCATTGAAACAGTCCGACAATCAACAGCATGAGCACGGTCTTTCGACTGAGCGAGAAGCCCCACGGAATGGCGTGCAGCGATTGCTCCGCGGCATCGTACTCGTTGAGGCCGAATTTCCCGTCCTGCGCCGCGATTGAAATGATTTGGCCCAGCCCGCCCGGCAACAACCAAACGACGGTCCCCAGAATCAGCAGCCCGCCCAGGATGAGAATGAGCGACTGCACGAAGTCCGTCCAAATGACGGCCTCGATGCCGCCTGCCACGGTGTAGTAGGCGGTGACCACGCTGCCCACCACGATACACCAACCCGGACTCCATCCGGTTACCGTACTGAGCAGCAGCGCCGTGAGGTATTGGATCATGGCCAGCCGTATACATTGAGCCAGGATAAAGACCGATGCGCCGTAGACGCGAGTGCCGGGGCCGTAGCGAGCTTCGAGGTACTCGAAAACCGAGGTAATCTTGCCGCGCCGAAAAAACGGCACAAAGAGGCGGGACGCGATGAACACACCAATCGGCAGCATTATGCAGATCAAGTAGCGCATGTAGCCGGTTTTGAAGGCATCAGCGGGATAAGCCACGAACGTGATCGAACTGATGGTCGCGCCGAAAAGTGAAATGCCGATCAGCCATCCCGGATACGAGCGGCCGCCTACGAAGTAGCGTTCGGTGCTTTTTGCGCGACGCGAAAAGTACCAGCCCATCATGGTCATCGCACTGAAATACGCGACGAGGATCAGCAGGTCGAAGCTACGCATCTGCCCCATGGAGTCAGCCCGTCCCCAGATTCAGGGACAAACGGGGGCGGTATTCGCTCGGCAATGGCTTCACCCGTTTCCCTGCGCCGCGGTTGCGGCCTCGCGGCTTCGCAAAGACAGCCGCTCAATCATTCTCTGCCGAGAAAGCGGCCTGACGTCGCGCACGATGGCTTCCCTCATCGCCTTGCCGGCTGCCGTCTGTTGCGGGTAGGACATAAATTCGAGATCAAGGTCCAGGGCCCGGGCTACGCGGATTGCCATCAACGGCCAGACGACGCCCAAGTCGCCGATAATTGCCACGCTTCCTTCGTGTCGCGCGAAGCCGGACATCTCCATCCGGAAGGGTACCCTAAACGTTTTGGTCTTTGGCAGTCCGCTGGCAATCGCTTCTTGGACCGACCCATCTTCCTTTTCAATCCGACAAACCTGTTCCAAGGCGGGATCGAGATCGATTCGGATCAGGCTCTTGCCTTCGAGGCTGTAGGTGTAGTGACCCTGCCAGGCCGACCAGAGGCCGTGGCCGGTGTACGTCTCGAACGGTCCGTCGTGGATCTCCTGCGTGAGCGCAACGCCGGACTCGATGATCACGTCCGATTCATCGAGCATCTTCGCAAGCCGGGTAGCACGTTCCACAAGGCTTACGCTGTCGCCGATGCACAGTCCAACCATCCCACCGCCTACCAATTGGGGGATTGTGACGAGCACAGGCAGGCCCTTGGCCGCGCCGACGCCAATCATCGTGCGGGGATCGGCGCCAAGCCCCGCAATCTCCTCGAAGGTCGTGCCGTGGGCTCGCGCCAGATTGAGGATTTCGAGCGACAACCGCTCCAGCCACAACCCCATTGGATATCCGAGGTTGCCCGCCGCCTTAATAATGACCCGACCCTCCGCATGGCGAAGCGACTCGAGTAGACCGTCGTCCAACGGCATGTTTTCGCGGATCTCGTTATACGTCGCTTCATCCAGCAAGGTCAGTTCGAACTCGCCGCCGCGCGGAAGAATTTCCGACGCGATGCCCAGCGAAGCGCCTGCGCACCGCTTTACTTTGTCCAGTGTGCCGCCCATTTCGTGCGCAACGACGGCTGAACTCGTGGTTACACCATCGACAATTCCGATTAGCATCAACTCGGCAATTAACGTGGTAACGCCTTCGTGGATATTGGGGCCGCTCCCCGTCACGACCGCGATCTTGCCGCCCCGTTGCTTCGCTTCGATGATTCGATCGGCGGCTCCGCTGATGCGATCGAGCGTCGCCGGATTGATATTCTGTTCCAGCGTTCGTATCGTTGTTTCATCGATGACCACGGGCAGGTTCCTTTCGCCTACGACAGGCCGCGCTCGCGGAGCATGGCCTCGGCGCGTTGCAGGTCTTCTTCCGTATCCACGCTGAACCCGCTGAACGCATGGTCTTTGCATCGCGTCTCGACGACGCGGATGCGATGGCCGTGCTCCAACACACGCAGTTGCTCCAATGACTCTACCTGTTCCAAGGGGGTGGGTGCCAGCCGCGCCAATTTCAGGAGAAAGTCGCGTCGATACACATACAATCCGACGTGCTCGTACACTACCCTGTTCAAATCCCTGTTTCGCGGATACGGCACGAGCGCGCGCGAAAAGTAGAGCGCGTTTCCCACGAGATCGACGACGACCTTCACGACGGCTGGATCGGTCAGGTCCGCGTCACGGGAAATTGGATGCATCAGGGTGCACATTTCAACCCTCGAATCATCGAGTAGAGGCCGGACCGCTTCGTCGATCATCACCGGATCAATAAATGGTTGATCGCCCTGGATATTGACCACGATGTCCGCTTCGATTTCGTTTACGGCTTCCGCCAGTCGGTCTGTTCCGCTGGGGTGATCCGCCGAGGTCATGATGGCCTTACCCCCAAAACCCTCGACGATTTCTTGAATCCGCCGATCGTCCGTTGCCACATAGAGACTCGCAAGCGTTCGAGACTCCGCGCACCGCTCGTACACTCGCTGAATCATGGGCTTCCCGCCGATTTTGCGGATGGCTTTGCCCGGCAAACGGGTCGAGCCATACCGTGCCGGAATGATTCCAACAACGATGGGCGACACTTTGGGCGGATTGGATTCCATGGCGGCTGGTTAATTTCCCCTCCGTGAAAACCATACCATGCAGCACCATGTATTTCATTTCGGGATGCGGGGCGCGCGGTCAACGTGAGTAGTACTCGCAACACCCGCTGAGACCCCGCGGCTCCGAGGCTGATATGGGGCCAATAAAATGGTAAGCTGACGCAGATTGAACGCGGAACGGGCAGGAAGGATTCCGACCTATGAAGTACGCAATTCGAAGCCTCGCGACGTGCATGTGCCTTCTGGCATGGTCCGTCAACACCCAAGCATCCGATACCGAAAACCTCTGGACGCCCGTGGCGGACAGTGTCTACCTCCAGGAGGTGGGCATGAAGGTCCCAACTAAAACGCCCGTGACGGCCCTTGGCCTGCACAAGGGCGTCCCCTACGCCGTCGTCAATGGCACACTACACACGATCGAAAGTGGAGCGTTGCGTGAAGCGCGAAACGCCCCGCGCGGTATCAAGCGACTATTCTCGTTAAAGGATGACTTGTGGGCCACGGCGGAAGGGGGCGCATTTCGCCTGGCGAATTCAGGCTGGGAGAAAGCAAGCGATCTGTCTTTCGTGGATTTTTGCGTACACGACGGAACCGTGCACGCCGCCACGCAAGACGACATCTACCGACTGGATGGCGGCGCCTTTGTGAGCATTAAACCGGACAGCGGTTACCTTTCGAGCGACAGCACGGTCGTCATGGAGGATTTCTCGCAGGTCTTGATGCACCCTGTACGGATCGGCCCGATCATGCGCATCGAGTCATATAGCGGCACCCTTTACATCTTGCGGCCTAGCGGTCTTGCCCTGTTGGATGGCGCCCGGTTTGTTCCGGAGCCCGTGGACTGGGGCGAAATGCCGCGGGGAGCGGTTCGCGACTTTTTGACGCAAGGGAGCCGCACATACGTCGCCACGAGCGCAGGCGTAGCCGTGCTGCGGGGGATGGCACTGACGACCCTGACAGGCGAGGACGGGCTGCCGTATGAAGACACCACATGCCTCGCGCAGGGGTTTGACGGCGACCTCTGGATCGGTACGACGTCCGGGGCGGTCCGCAAAGTGGGCAAGCAGTACCACTACTTTGGCGCGGAGCACTGGCTGCCAGGAGATAACGTGCACGACATCATCGCGGGCGAGCGTGTCGTGTATATCGCAACCGATAAGGGCGTGGGAATCATTCGGTATGAAC
>BTUX01000304.1:0-5017 GCA_045863315.1 Candidatus Hydrogenedentota bacterium
GCTTTTTGAAGGTAGAACGCAAAGTCCTCAGCGCCCATGTAGGGAGCTTCGAATTCGAACACGCGGTCGGGGCCGAGCACTTCCCGGGCGGTCTCTTTTACGAAGTCGGTCATGGCCGGGTCGTTGAATAGCGGAGGGTAGCGATTCTCGGAGAATGAGACGTCGACGTCCGCGCGAAAAGCTTGAGCCACGTTCTTGGCGACGCGCTGTATACCGCGCTCGATGCGGTCGTGCACCGCGTCGCTGAGGCTTCGATAGGTGCCTTCGAGTATCGCGGATTCCGGCAGGATATTGGTCGCGGTTCCGGCGTGGAACTTCGCCACGCTGACGACGCCGGCTTCCCATGGGTTGATCTCGCGGCTGACGATGGATTGCAGGGCCGTTGCGATGTGCGCGCCGACGAGGATGGGGTCGACGCCGGCGGCGGGGTCGGCGGCATGGCAGCCCTTGCCGCGGACGACGATCCTGAACACCCCAGCGCCGGCAAGCATCGCGCCAGGTCGAATTCCGATGTGTCCGACGGGCAGGGTGGGCCATCCGTGCAGGGCAAAGACGGCTGCCACGCCATCAAGCGCGCCCTCCTCGACGATGAGCCTGCCCCCGGCCGCTTCTTCCTCCCCCGGTTGAAATACGAAACGGACGGTGCCTCGGATTTCGCTCCGGTGCTTGGCGAGAGTTTTGATAACGCCGCACAGGCAGGCGGAATGGCCATCGTGGCCGCACGCGTGCATGCGATTGGGAATGGTCGACGCATAGGGAAGCCCGGTTTCTTCCTGTATCTCCAGAGCGTCCATGTCTGCGCGCAAGAGGACCGTTTTGCCCGGTGCGCCTTGGATTTCGCCGACGATTCCCGTGCCCTTCGCGTAGCCGCGCTTGTATGGCACGCCCTCATTGTCGAGGAAACGGGCAATCCGATTCGACGTCCATTTTTCCTCGAAACGAATCTCGGGATGTTGATGGAGTTCGTGACGGAGTTGGGCGATCTCCGGAGTTATTTCGGCAATCGTGGTTTCCAGTGATCGGGTCATGTGCTTGATCTCAGAGGTGGCGATTGCTGCCGTCATGTCGGGGTCCGGTCCGAACCCTACCCCCCGAGGGGTTTGGCCGACCCGGCAACGGGCACCGGCGTATTTAGGGTCTTGGATCGATGACTAAAACCGAATCCGGGTACCGGGAATTCCTGTTACGCTGAACTCGACGCCGAAGTCCCAGCCGGATTCCCGTTCGTTTATGAGCAGGGCGCCTTCAAGGCAGTTCATCACGCGCCGGACTTCGTATTTCTGGCGATACAGTTCGCCGCGTTCGAGGTCATACCGGTGCTCGAAGGCGACCGACCATTTCTCGTTTATTTTGTAGCCAAGGCCATACAGGATTTCGCGATTGAAGATTTGGTCCTGAGTTTTCGTGTACGCGTAGCCAACGCGACCGTGAAACCGCCCGCTGAAGTCCCGGTCGTCATAGTAGAAGAACGTCAGTAGACGGTCATAGTCCCCGTAGCGGGTGTTGTACTTGTCCGCGGTTTCGGGATCGAAAGGCCGGTCCAATACACGCTCATAAAGCTCGATTAGCCCGCGCTGCACAATGAAGGGATCGTCGAGATCGATATCTTCATCTTTGCTGATGCTGTGGCGTTCCGCGATGGTCTGGAAGCCCCAGTACGCGCGGGGACGGATGTCGATCTCGATTTCGATATCGTCGGATTTCCGAATCTCGTTCCAAAAATCGTTGCCTTGGTAGAGCGAAAGGCGCGCGACTTGCCACGATTCGCCCGTGTCCGCGTCGCGCCCGTAGAAGATTTGGTCGATCTTGCTCTCGATCCGGCTGCGCCCGTACACGTTGTCATACGCATCGAAGCGCGGGGTGTTCTCGACGTCCATCGAGGACTCGGGGCGATACGAATAGGTGACCGAAGGCACGACGATGTGCTTGAAACTGCTGAACCCCCAGAAGCCGGGGTAGGACTTCTGGAAGCGGGACTGGAGCGTGAGGCCCAATTCGGACGCCAGCCGCCCGTCGCTGTCGTCCTCCTTGCGGCCTTTCGAGTACCAGGAGGCCTCGAGTTCGGTAAACGGCACGAGATTGAGCGCCTGCCCCAGTTCAATATCGTAGCTGAGTCGTGCGACGTTGATGGTTCGCACGGCATTCTCGCTCGACGGCTCGCGCTCGTTATACCCGGTGATTGTGTCGAAGGTGAAATAGAGGCGCGGCGCCAACTCGCGTTCGAGCAGGTGGAACGTCACTTCCGGCATCCGCTCCGTCTCGCTGACGAAGTCGTTGGTCGTCTTTCGCACGGTCGCCGATGCGATGTACGTAGGCTGCGTATGGGTCACATTGACGAAGTTGCGCGGCTGCGTGCGGTCCTTGTACCTCTCATAATAGAAATCTTTGTAGAAGTCGCGGTCCGACCATTGTTCCATTTGGACCAGCATTACGGTATCCGGCGTAAGTTCTTGGCGGTGGAACCATTCGTAATAGCCGCGGTCCTTGGTCGTGTACAAGGTATGGAACTCGCCTTTGCCGCGGAACAACGGCGAGGCGGGCGAATCCATGTAATTGTAATAACCGTCTATCCCAAAACCGATTCCTTCCTTGGTGGTGGGAAGAAGACGAACGCCGAGTTGGAGTTCCGGCGTTACGGCAAATCGCTGCGCGACGTTGACGTAATAACCCAGTTCGGCCTTGCGACCGCTCTCGAACTCGATACCGACCGTCGGAGATTCCGCGCCGCCGATGGTCCAGCGCGGCCAATAAATAGGCGTGTTCACACGGCCGAGTTCCAGTTGCGCGTTTCGAGCGGTCACGCCTCCGCCCTTGATGGTGGCTTCTCTGAGCAACACGCGGTAGTACTCGTGGTCGCAATCGCAGGTGGTCAGCCACAGGCCGAGCCCTTCAATTTCACCCTCGCCGACCGTCCGAAATTCGTCTCCGCCGAACCGAATCTGCCCCGCTTCACCCTCCACGCCGTACGCCGTGCCGGTCTGTGTCTGGAAGTCGTAGACTACATGGTCCGCGCGCAGGCGCCGTGCAGGCTCGATGATTTCAATGTTCTTGGCGTCCAGGCTTCCCAAAGACATCAATTTCTTGGCCAGGTCCTGTTCCGTATCGCCTTCCGCCGCGATAAGCGGCGGGGGCGACTCGAGTTGCGCGCCAAGGGGGACGATATAGGTCACTTCATCGGCGAAGGCCGTCGAAGGGCCTTGTATGATTTCGACGTTGCCGCTGACGAACACCTTTCCCGTGGCCTTGTCGTATTCGAAGTGGTCGGCGGCAAACTCGAGCGTGTCGATACGCAGGTACACGTTGCCGTCGGCGATTATCGACCCGTCTGGGAACTCCTGGCCGGAATCCGCGCGCACGTTGCGGAAGGGCTGCCGCCAATCAGGCGGCTGGAACCCCGTGTCTTGCGTGCCAGCCTCGATGCCGCCGGTGACGATCTCCCCGAACGTGGGTTGTGGGCTTGGCGCAGCGAACGGTGACACGGACGGCCGGTCGGACGGCATTGGTTCCTCTCCGGGCGGGACCTGTCCGGGGACGAATCCCGGGCGGATGCGGCTGGTACGTGACGACCACGACGACGCGCGCGGGACTTTCTGTTCTCGTTTACGAGGCTTTTTCGCAGCGGTGTCATTTTCCTTTTCCGACTGCCCCGCCGCAGTTTCCGAAGTTGGCCCAGCTTCTTCCACAGATTCCGCGGCCGCAGCGGCAACCGGCTCAGGCGTGGGGATTGCCGTCGCTGTATCAGGACTCTTGTCGGCTTCGACTTCCGGTTCTGTCGGTCGTACATCCTCCCCGTTTGAATTGCTGGGATTCGCTCGCACAATGGCGGGGGCTGCGTTCGATTCAACGGCGGTAACCGGGTCTGCTTGGTCCGATGGCTCGGTTGGCTGCGGGTTTGCGTCCACCGGCGGCATCGCCTGTACCGAGATTGCGTCTTTTATCACCGGCGCCTCGTCCGATTGGGCACGGTTGCTCTCCGGAAGTGCGGCGTCATCGTTGGCGACGTTGTCGGTCCGCAATTCACGCGATTCAAGCGCCGACACGGCCGTTGCCGGCGGCGGGCTTTGATCGGCCCGTGTCGTCGTCGGCGCGGTTGACGCTTCCGCGAACGCTACACCCGATGCGACATACCACGATTTTGCCTTGGGCGAAACGGCGACCACCAAACCGGGCATGGCGCACACCGAGCGCGCATCGGCGGCTAGTTCGATTGTCGAGCGGACGTCGAGGGCGGCGTTACATATTTCCGCCCCTTCCGCGGTAAGCAGGATGATGTCGTCCCCCATAGTCGTCACATCACGAATATCGCCTTTGCGTGTGTGGGCAATGCGACGGGCCGCCGCATCGACGACGTGTGCGCCGACTTTCGAAATGACGATAAAGCGATCGCCGGAGATCGCATATATGCCCGAGGGGGCCGCGTCGAGTTGGATTCTCGCGTCGGGCGTTTGAGACCCGCCGGTATACAGTAGAATCGCGGCCGGCGACCGGGTGGCGACCGCCAAATAGGATGACGATGCCGCCACCGCACTGGGCACGCTGGACACGTTCGCGAGTTCAGCCGGGGTGTGCGGCGACTCGGGATCGATCAGCGTCACACTGTCGGAAAAGCTGTTGGCAACCGCGAATCCGCCGCCCGGCAGCGCGGTCAGATCGACGGGTTCATTGCCGGTCTCGACCTCGGCGTACGCGCTATTTTCGCCGGGCCGAATCAGGGCGACTCGCTTGGCGTTCCGGCAGACGCAGGCGATGACATCCCCGTCGCCGGCAAGCGCGACCGGCCCCTTCGGCACGGGAATTTGGGCAATCACGTCGCCGCCCGAAGGGTCGACCTTCCATACCTCGTTTCGGTCGTATGCCGCGAAGTACACGAAGCCGCCATGCACCAACACGCTTCGGAGCACAGCGTCCGCCGGTCGTTGGACGAAAGATGTCTGCGCACCTGCGGTCCAGTTCCCGAGGCACCAAGCGATCGTTGCCGCCGCAAATGGCCAGCGCTTTCGAAACTTCACCCCTTACC
>BTUX01000305.1:0-4982 GCA_045863315.1 Candidatus Hydrogenedentota bacterium
AAAACTCATGTGCTACTATATGCACCGGTGCACCGGTGTCATGGGGCGTCGCGACGCAAAGGGGAAACCATGCACTACAACCTGCTCGATGAAAACTGGATTCCCGTCCTCTACCAGAACGGCGAATACAAACGCGTCGGCATCCGCAAGGCGCTACAAGATGCTGGAACCATCCGCCAAATTGCCTCGAGCAATCCGATGGACAACGTTGCGTTGCTTCGATTCCTATTGGTTGTGTTGCTGTGGTGCAAAGGCAATCCGACTGAAAACGACCGCGAGTTGCTTACACGCGATACGGACGGGATTCCGAAAGGGTGGCTGGAGAAACTGACCGATCACAAGGAAAAGTTCCATCTGCTTGGCGACGGTGAGCGATTCATGCAAGCTCCGGAGCGGGCGAAGAACTCGCGACCTGTCGCAGATCTATTCCACGAACTGCCGGGTGACACGAATGTCACACATTTGCGACATATCCGGGATTACTGTGAAGGCATATGCCTGGGCTGCGTTGCAATCGGATTCACTCGATTACCTGTCGCAATGACCGGAAAGGGAAAAGGAAAGCGACCGGGGATTAACGGCGACCCACCAGCTTATTTTGTGCCCGTCGGCGAGACGGTGCTCAACACACTCAAGCTGAATTGGCCTTTCTCACATATTCCCGGCGACCACCCGTGCTGGCAGACCGATTTGAGCTACACCGAAGACCAGGTTGGCGTGATGGAAGGCTTCACGTGGACGTCAAGACAGTTTCGAATTGCCGAAAGTGACTTGAAGCCGGGCAGTTGTCTGGTCTGCGGAGCAGAAACGGAATCATTGGTTACTTGCCTGCGCGAACTCAACGAACAGAACGGACGTGATGATTTGAGCCGATGCGATCATAATCGGTGGCGGGATCCGCATCTTGCCTATAACCAGGACAACAAGGCGTGGCGAATGGAGGATAGCGAAAAAGACCTGCCGGGGAGCGCAGGGCAATGGCGAGATTGGCTGGCGGCTTGCTTCGACGGAAACAACAAGGGAATTACGCCCCCGCAAGCCATAGTGTCTGCCGCCAAGCAATCGAATGGCAAACTACGCGTCATGGTGGCGGGAATCGCCACCCGTCAGAATGACAAGTGCATTGAATCATGGAGCCACGTCGTACAAATTTGTGCTCGTCATCCGCTCGAGTGCCTGAAACTGGCGAACGAAGCCGTCACTAGGCTTCTCGATCCCAGTGTGACGTTCACGGGCAACAAACTCAGTTCATTCAAAGCCAAGCATCCGCTTCGGGTCATTAGACATGAAATGCGCCCTTTGTCCGATTCGGCGCGAAGCGCCTTGGCGGATCGCCTGCCAGCGCTGGAGTTGGGCATGTTCAACAGTGTTCAATCAGACGATGGCGTTGCGGTCGGATTTCCACGCGATCTTGCTGAGGCAAAGTGCCACACGGCCATCGGCGATGTTGCGAAGTCCACGACGCCGGGTTCACCGTTGCGGCGGCGCGAGGCATTACGGCGCGCCGACTCGGCGCTGGACGAGGCGTTGCGGAAGATCGCTGCAGACAACGAGAACGTTCCGTCGACGGCTGACAATCAGTCCACGAACGAGGCAAACGCCTCCAAGCCCAAACCCCGGAGAAAGAAGAAGGAGTCCGGGACATGAGCCAGACCGTTGCATTTATCAAGCAACTGGAAAACCTCAAGGAAGGCGAGCGCTCGCGGCTGCGCCGCCTGGCGGGGCAACCGCTTGATCGGACACTCCATGGCTTCGACCTGTTTACGGGCCTGTGGTGGCCGCTGCGACATGAGAGCCAAGCCGCCCCGCGACGAGAAACGAGTTGGCTGGTAGCCAAGCTGTACGGGGCATTCCCGATTCCGCATGCGCAAGGGCAGACATTGGCGTCTCTGCTTGGCCGGCTGGAACCGCGCGAGGAGCACGACCAGCAACGGTTCCGAAGTCGATTTGACGCGCTGCTCTGCTCGCCACTTCCGGTGTTGGAGCCGCACCTGCGCTGGGCGTTCGCCCTGCTTGCTGATGCCGCCGTTCGCGGTACGTTTCCGGGGATCGACTGGGTGCAACTGTTGGACGATCTTTCCATCTGGGACCGTGGCGAAGCGCATCGCCGTGATTGCGACATCCGTGACATCTGGGCGGAGGACTATTTGACGGCGGTCGAGTTGAAGAAATGACCACCTCGACAAAGCTATTCCGCAAGCGCGCGGAGAAACGCCGCGATCGCCGGTTTGCCGGCTTCACCGGAGGCCACCTGCAAGGTAATCTCCGCCAAGCCCTCTTCATCCGCGCGCAACGTAACATCGTTCATCGCGAGGAAGATAACCGCGGCAGCCGCCCCAACTCGCTTGTTGCCATCCACGAACGGATGGTTCTGTACGATGTGATACAGATACGCCGCGGCCATCTCGAACAGGTCGGCATGCAGGTTCCGACCCCCGAACGAAGCCTGCGGCATGGCGAGGGCCGAATGCAAGAGACCAGCGTCACGAACCCCTTCGGCCCCCCCGTACGCTTCGATCATGCTGCGGTGAATGCGCAAGGCCTGGGCTACGTCGAGAAACTGCGGCGTCACGCGTTACTCGGCCAGTTTCTTGAGCGCGCGCCCGAAGCGCCGATGTGTCATGTTCAGCGCTTCCTGGAACTTCGCGTCTTCTTTCGAGTCGCGGACCGGTGTCAGAAGCAGCGAGTTGCCGTCCGTAATGATTTCGAAGCTCGTCTCCGGCGTGGCCCGAAGGAGTTCGAGAATCGGCTTGTCGATCACCAGCGCGTAGCTGTTTCCATGCCGTGTCAGGGTCTTTCTCATGTCCAATCTCCTCTTATCAATACACAGTGTATCCAATGTAATCACGAAATACTACTCCCTTCCACCGCGATCCGGCTACCCCCGATAATCGCGGCGGCAAAACGCGCCACGTGGCAAAACGCACTGCGTCAATGAAATATACCAACCGAAGGGACCATGCCATGCTGATTGAAATCCACATGATCCAGAACCACAGTCCGTCAAACCTCAACCGCGACGATCTGGGCGCGCCGAAAACGTGCATCTTCGGCGGCGTCACTCGCGCTCGAATTTCCAGCCAGTGTCTCAAACGAAGCATCCGCCGCAGCCCGGAGTTCGCAGCGGCACTGGAGAAGGATGGCGGCGTCCGAACGCGCCGGCTGATTGAGATGATCGCACGCGCCGCAGTTGACCCAGGCTGTGAGGTCCAGGACTCGCATCGGAAATCCATCAAAAAAGTCTTCGAGGATGGCGGGGTCGGATTCAAGGACGAAACAACCTCCGACATCCTGTTTTTCCTTCCGAAATCCGCGATTGAGGAAATGGGCAAGTCCGTGAAGGCGAACTCGGCTAATCTCGGAGAGAGGTTCGCGGAGATCATCGGCAGGTTTGTCAAGACTCCGGACATCGCCCTGTGCGGACGGATGACGGAGTTTGACGCAAGGGGGCCGTTCGCTGTGCTGAAGGGCAAATTCACCGTTGAAGCCGCGCTTTCCGCGGCACACGCCATTTCCACGCATGCGATTGTGAATGAGGTGGACTACTTCACCGCGGCCGATGATGTCCCCGGCCAAGACGCCGGAGCGGGTCATGTTAACGAGGCCATGTTTAATTCCGCCTGCTTCTACAAGCACTTCTGCATCGACTGGGAGCAGTTGCTAGAGAATCTTGGCGGCGACGTGGATCTTGCCGCCACGACTGTCAAGTGCTTCCTTGAAGGCGCGGCCAAGGCGAATCCCTCGGGCAAGCAGCACGCATTCGCGGCATTCAACTTCCCCGATGGAATTCTCGTTGAGGTGAAGAAAACGTCGTGCACGCCGGTGAGTTATGCCAACGCTTTCGCCGATCCGGTCCCGGAAAAGTCGCAGCGTGGTTTGATCGGTGAGAGCATCGCCCGCCTCGGGCAATACGTGCATGATATTGAGACCGGGTACGGTATCGAGGCGCAACGCTTCTGGTTCTCGCCGTCCAATCGATATTCGCTTACGTATGTTGAAGACAAGCAAGAAAAGCCCGTCATTGAGAGCGACGGCAGCACAGGGCACTTCGCCGCGTTCGTCGATCTGGTTATGAAAGCGGTAGACGCGCAACCCGCCGGGGCGGCGTCGTGAGCACCGGCCCTGCCAACACGCTCTTCCTGCGGCTCGAAGGCCCGCTTCAGGCGTGGGGAGATACTTCCAAGTTCGTCATTCGGCGAAGTATGGACGCGCCGACGAAGTCGGGCGTGCTCGGTCTCATTTGTTGCGCGATGGGGTTTTCCCGCCAGGATGCGCGAGAACGGTTGCGGGAGTTGAACACGCTGGCGATGGGAGTGCGGATCGACCGGCCTGGCATGCGCTGGTGGGACTACCATACGGTTGGGGCCGGCACCGGCCTAACCAAAGCGGGCGGAGGTCTCAAGACGGGCGCGGAAGGCACGCTCATTACTCGGCGGGAATATCTCGCGGATGCCAGTTTTCTGGTTGCATTGCAGGGCGATCCCGCACTAGTTGAAAGGGCGGCCGCAGCACTTCAGTCGCCCAAATGGCCGCCCTATCTGGGCCGCAAGTCGTGCCCGCCATCCATGCCGGTTTTCACACAACCGCGAAACCACTCCCGCGAGAATTGGAAGAACCCAACAACGGTCGAAGGCGATCTGAAGACGGCGTTGGAACACGTGCCGTGGTATCCGCGTTACAAAGAGGATGCTCCGCATGATTCGTCGATCACCCGTCCATGTCTCATCGAGTGGCGCGCCGCAGACGCGAACGACATCGCCCCCGCCGAGGCCGAAGTCTGGTACGACAACCCCTTCTCGTTTGACCCGCCGGCACACCACCCGCGCTTGGTGATGCGCGATCACGTGACGGTGCAAATTGGCGAAGCGCTTCAGCAGCGCACGCCCGCGCCGCCGCGTCCACGCGCCGACTACACGAACAGCGAGTATAGGGCCCGACGGGCCGCACGCATGAAATCCGACGGTGGCCTCTGCGTCTTCTGC
>BTUX01000306.1:0-4973 GCA_045863315.1 Candidatus Hydrogenedentota bacterium
CTCCGGTCACAGGACTGACTAAGCTCCTTCACGAGGTCCTAGCCTCAACAAAACGATTCAGCCTGTGACCTGTCTACTCCGAATCCGCCTACCGCGGACCCGAAGCTTACCGCCTCAAAAACCATTCATACCATCTCCTTCCAAGAGACCCTGAGTGGGATGTAAACTCCCGGGAAAACCAATGGTCCTCATCAAGTTGGAGATTCTGAAAGTACCACTGCTACAGATTGGGGGCACGCTGTTTACCGTGTGTAGAAGGGGCACAAAGCGCACCCCATCGGTCTCGGGCGCGACCCTTATTGTAATGGATAGAACGTCCACTACAAAACGGAATTTGTCTCCGACGGACTCTCGGGTGTCGAACGCGCCTTCAGAACCGATCCGGATGGTCGGTCCCGTGAGACCGCCATGTGGTGCGCGTGGCGTACGTTTGGACGCCGAAGAACGCGCCCGCGCCTGTCGCCTCAATCCCTTTGGCAGTCCTTACGGTGTCGATTTTTTTGCAAATACAGTATAGTTGAGGTATATTTATACAGCCGTGGATGTGTCGCGGCTTGGGGGAACTTATGGGGACTGTGCCCGCAAAGGGTACGAAGTGGCTTATGGACATACCGCACCGTGTGCCGATGGATTTGTCTCTGGCGCATGTTCCACAGGGTCAGGTTTTCATCATCCCCAATCGATGCAAGGGATGTAAGTTCTGCATTGAATTTTGCCCGAAAGAAGTACTCGCCTATTCCGACGACATCAACTCCAAGGGCTATCATTATCCCGTCGTCGCGCCGGGGAAGGAAAAAGAATGCGTTCATTGCCGGTTTTGCGATTTGATCTGCCCGGAATTGGCGATTTATTCGCGTGAAGTATCCGAAGTAGCCGCGCAGGAGGAGCAATCGAGTGTGTCCGCCGTCTGAATCCCAGGGGGTAGTTGTTTCCGAGGACGAAGCCGACATTAAGACACCGGCGGTGCTTGTAGGTGAGCATTTCATGCTGGGCGATCATGCCTGCGCCGAGGGGGCGTTAGCAGCGGGTCTGGACTTCTTCGCGGGCTATCCCATTACCCCGTCGACCGAGATCATGGAACGGCTTGCACAACGCCTGCCCCAAGTGGGTAAGACTTTTGTGCAGATGGAAGACGAGATTGCCAGTGTAGCGGCCATCATCGGGGCGTCGGTGGCCGGCGCGCGCAGCATGACGGCGACATCCGGCCCCGGATTCAGTCTGATGATGGAAAACATCGGGCTGGCGGCAATTCTCGAGGCGCCCATCGTTATAGTGGATGTGCAGCGCGCCTCGCCCTCCACGGGACTGCCGACATCCGTCGGACAGGCGGACTTGATGCAGTCGCGGTGGGGCTCGCACGGGGATTACGGCGTTGTCGTGTACTGCCCCAATTCTCCGCAGGAGTGCTTTGACCTCACGGTGTGCGCATTCAACACGGCTGATCGATATCGCGTGCCGGTATTCGTCTTGATGGACGAGATCATCGGCCACATGACGGAGCGCGTGGTCATTCCCGATGAGAAGCGAATTACGCATGAGTCGCGCAAGAAACCGAAATGCCCGCCGGGCGAGGGATTCCTTCCCTACGCGACAGACGAAGACTTGGTGCCGCCGATGGCCCATGCCGGCGAAGGGTACCGGGTCCACATGACGGGCCTGACGCACGACGAGCGCGGGTACCCGGCGCTAAACCCGGACGCACACCAGAAGTTGATCTCCCGCATCGTGGACAAGATTCGCCTGAACGCCGACGAAATTGTGCGCTGTGAATTAATCGACGTCGAGGACGCCGAAACGGTGGTGGTCGCGCTCGGTTGTACGTCGCGGTCGGCGCGACGCGCCGTCGCCCTCGCGCGGTCTCAGGGGAAGAAGGCCGGTCTGGTTCGACCGATTACGATGTGGCCGTTCCCCAAAGCGATCATCCAAGGAATCATTGAAAAGGGAGTGGTCCGCGAGTTTGTGGTGCCCGAAATCAATCTGGGCCAGTTGTGCCGCGAGGTCGAGCGGTTGACCTCGCTGCCCGTGAAACGGATCAATCATGCCGGCGGCGCGATGATAACGCCCGATCGAATCCTGGAGGAAATCACCCGATGAGTGCGCAAGCGTCGCAGGGCGCCGCCGTAGTCAGTTCCCATCCCGTGGACAAACTGTTGCGCGCGGACCGTCTCCCCCACATTCTGTGTCCCGGTTGCGGAATCGGCTCGGTCATCCATTGCTACGTGGACGCGATTGTCGAATCGGGCATACCGGAGACGCGGCACGTCTGCGTGTCGGGAATCGGCTGCAGCGGTCGTGCCGCGGGGTATGTGAACGTTGACTCGTATCACACCACCCACGGACGCTGCATCCCGTTCGCGCTCGGCATCGCCGTCTACAAGCCGGAGTTGCTGGTCACCGTAATCAGCGGGGACGGAGACCTCACGGCCATCGGGGGCAACCATTTCATTCATGCGGCGCGGCGCAGCGTCGGCTTGCTCGTCATTTGCATCAACAACTTCAACTACGGCATGACGGGCGGTCAGGCGGGCCCCACTACGCCGATGAGCGCCTTGTCGAGCACGACGCCATTCGGTTGCTGGGAACGGCCGTTCAATCTGCCCCATCTCGCCGAGGCGGTAGGCGCATCCTTCGTAGCGCGCTGGACTGTGCTGCATGTGCGCCAATTGAGGACATCCATACTGCGGGCCATGTCCAAGACGGGTTTCCGATTCATCGAGGTGCTGTCGCCGTGCCCTACCGGGTTTGGCAGGCCGAACGATATCGGCGACGGCCTCATGGAAATGAACAACTATCTGCGGCGTTGTGTCGTAAACAACGACGCCGACCTGCGCGGCGTCGACATCGACCTGACTAGCGTCGAGAGCCCCATTATTGTCGGCGATTTCGTCGATATCGAGCGACACTCGTTCAGGCCGGCGTTGTCCGCCCAACAGCCGCCCGAGCCCGCCATCGCAACCGGAAATCGCACAACCCGGACCCAGTGAAGGAAACGAAAGGTGGAAGCGGACACCAAGTCATCCAATGGAATCGTTGAGGTCCGGATAAGCGGATACGGCGGGCAGGGCGTTGTACTCGCAGGGTTGTTGTTGGGCAAGGCGGCTGCATTGTTTGACGGAAAGTCCGCTGTCTTCACCCAGTCGTACGGACCGGAAGCGCGAGGCGGCGCTTCGTGTGCGGACGTGATCATTTCGGCCGGTCCCGTGGATTATCCGCTCGTGACCCATCCCGGCATTCTGGTGGCCCTGTTTCAGGAAGCATACCTGCGCTACCGCCCCCAAATGAAACCCGGCGGCGTGCTGATACTCGAGTCCGATCTGGTTCGCACCGCCGAAAATGAGGGGGCCTACTGCTCGCTGCCTGCGACGAAAATGGCCGAACAGTTGGGGCGCCGCATTGTCGCCAATGTGGTAGTCCTTGGCTACGTAGTCGGCAAGACCGGCATTGTGCGCAGGGAAGCGGTTCATGAAGCCATTCGGTCAACCGTGAAGAAAAAGACCATCGACCTGAATATCTCTGCGTTCGAGGCAGGGTACGCATATGCGCAGTCCAAGTCCTGACCACACGAACGAGTCCGCGCTGGTCATTGGAGCCGGCATCGCGGGGCTGCGCGTTGCGTTAGACCTCGCACGCAACGGTGTCGCTGTAACGCTGGTCGAGCGGGCCCCTTTTGTCGGGGGTTCGATGGCTGCCCGGTTGAGCGACGATACGGACACGTTTGGGCTGCCACCTGGCTTCGAACTCCCTAAGCCGATCCAGCTTGGAGAACAGGCCGACATCGAGGTGTTGACGCTCGCCGAAGTAATCGAGCTGACGGGGAGCGCAGGCGCGTTTACGGCGACGATTCGGCAAGTCGGACGTTACGTCACCGACGCTTGCACGCAATGCAACCGTTGTCACGTGGCCTGTCCCGTCGTCGTGCCGAATGAGTATCACTCCGGACTGACGGCCCGCAAGGCCATTTACACGCCGTTCCGGGACGCTTACCCTGGAACCTACGTAATCGACGCCGAGCACTGTCTGAACCGGCCGCCCAACTACATGCCCTGCCAACGCTGCGTCGAGGTATGCGACGACAACGCCATTCATTTCGATATTCCGCGCGAGACAACGCTTACTCGTAAGGCATGTTCAGTGGTCCTTGCCACGGGCTTTCGCCTTGAAACCCCGGAGGATTTGCGCAAGGCCGGTTATGGCGAACACCCCGACGTACTGACCTATCTCGAACTTGAACATCTCCTCTCGCCCAGCGGGCCCAGCGGCGGATACCCGGAAAAACCGTCTACCGGCAATTCGCCGGATTCAATTCTCTACGTCGTCCATGACGCATCGCGCTTTTCGACGCTTTGCGCCATCGGGCAGTGCGAGCGACTGGTGGCGAGGGAAATCGGCAGCGTCCTGGTCCTCCATCCCGCAAAGACCGCCCAAGGCGATCCCTTTGCGGAATATTGGATTCGCCATTGTAAGTGTCACGTGGATCTGGTCGAAGGTGAACTGGAACGAATCAGTCCTGTGGACGATGACTCGTTTCGTGTGAAGTACCGGCCGCAGGGCGCTGTGATGAGCACGACACAGCGTTTCGATATGGTCGTGTTCACCACTGCCGTGAATCCCCCCGACGACATGGAGCGCATGGCCGACGTCCTCGGGATCGAACTAAGTCCCGCTGGTTTCGCGCAACTGGGGGACCGCGACGGCGGTCTCGTTTCGACGTCCAAACCTGGCATTTATGTTGCCGGCTGCGCATGCGGACCAAAAGACATGGCGAACAGTATCGCGGAGGCCAAGGCCGCCGCCGTACACGCGATGCGGCACGTGCGCCGCCCGCATGTAGCCGCGTCCGCCGACTCCGGCAGTGCGAACATGTCCGGCAACGGCAACCGGATGACCGAGGCGGAAATGCAAGAGCGGCTGCGGGTCGCTCTGCTTCAGCTCATGGCTCCCCCAAACCGGTCATAGCCCGCATTTCTCACCGG
>BTUX01000307.1:0-4924 GCA_045863315.1 Candidatus Hydrogenedentota bacterium
CAAACAGCCTCTACGCCCCTTCCGCACGAGCCATTTGCCCCGCAACCTAGCCCCACCGTCCCGCTTCGCCTCCCAAGAGCGGTTGTTGCGCGCAATGAACCGTGCCTCCTACGCCGATTCCAGCCCTCCACCGCCCAAAACACCACGTTATCCGGCGATTGAGGGGATCATACATTGGAGAATCATTACGCACCATTTGTTAGGATGTCTGGTTTCCAAGAAGGGTACTATGCGAGGCGTCGCTTCGACAATCATAGCCATCGTGCCGCCGCGCCGCTGGGTTGCGCTGACGATATCCTGTTTGGCATTTGCCGGCATAACGCACTTTATCGCCAATGTGAACCCAAGCCGCGGCAACGATGATGCATTCATCTCCTACCGGTACAGTCGAAATCTTGTAGACGGCCACGGTCTTGTTTTCAATCCGGGTGAACGGGTGGAGGGATATTCGAACTTCCTTTATGTCCTGCTGATTGCGCCCGGCTTCCTGATCGTCGAGCCCGATTCGATCTACGGGTACGCGCTCGCCCTGAACATCGGATTTGGCATACTGGCTATCGCCGCATTCTGGCATTATTGCAACCTGCTCCTGCCGCGCGGTGCACTGCCGGCCGCCGCGGCACTGGCGATAAGCCCCGCCCTGACGGCATGGGCCGCGTCCGGCATGGAAACGCCTCTCGTGCTACTCATTCAAATCGTAATCTGGGGGGCCGCCACGCGGGTTGCGGAAGGGCGCGCCGGCCGCGACTTGGTCGCGCTGTGCGTCGCCATCGGGTTCAGCGTGCTGGCGAGAGCGGACGGATTTGTCATGCCGGCGATCGCGATCGCGTACCTGATACACCGGGGCAAACGTCGTGGGGCGGCATGGGCCGGAACGGTCTTCGTCGCGACAGCGGTTGGGTATTTTTCGTGGCGTTATGCGTATTACGGTTACCCGCTGCCAAACACCTACTATGCAAAGGTGGATGGACCGCTGTTGTCGCGTCTGTCGAGCGCGTGGAGCCTGATGCAGCGGATGTTTTTTGCGCGCGGCCTGTTTGTCCCGATTATCCCGCTTGCGTTACTGCTCCTGGGGACGGCCCTGGCTTATGCGCAGCGGTGGTTGGGCGATCCGCTCAAGGCGCGACATGGCATTCCCAGCGAGTTGTTTTTCTCGATGGGCTGGCTGGCGTACTGGTTTTACATCGGCGGCGACATCTATTTGGACCGTTTTCTGGTGATTCTGCTTCCGCTCGGCATTGTTGCCCTGCTTCGGATTGCGAGCGCGGATTTGCCGCGGATCACGAGGCGGGCCTCGGTGGCGGCGGCGGCGATATTGCTCTGCGCCATTGTCGCGCCGTTGGCGGGCGTCGAGTACATTCAATGGCACTTGACGG
Organism: Candidatus Hydrogenedentota bacterium; assembly: GCA_045863315.1. GTDB lineage: Bacteria > Hydrogenedentota > Hydrogenedentia > Hydrogenedentales > SLHB01 > JABWCD01. The sequence continues at coordinate 1,377 of BTUX01000307.1, forward strand.
GATCAGGAACAGACGGCTGGATGTTGATCGGCAAGCACCTCCGGCAACGCCACCCCGGTTCGGTCATTGCCGTGGATGCGGCAGGCAAGATTCCATACTACTCGAACCTCCGGACAATCGACATATTCGGCCTGAACGACGTTCACATCGCACACCAACCCGTGACTGGAGCGTTCCGGCTTGGACACAGCAAGACCGACACCGAATATGTGCTGGGCCGTGAACCGGACTGCATCGTCACTTACATATCCGACGATTTGAAGTTGACCACGCTGAACCTGTCCGCCGAAGAATATCGCCGACGAGGGTATGAGGTGACGCATCTCGCAAGCATGTGGTCGGGCAAGATTTGGAACGTCGCGAGGCGAACGGACGAGGAAATCGGTTCGCTGGTTCGGCAGGGTTTCGATTGCGCCATTGTCGCGAAGAAGGAAGCAGAAGAACCGGCGCGGGAGAAAGGGATCGGCGAGTGAAATGAAGGCAAGTGTATTGCACGGGGTTGGAGATCTGCGATATGAAACGGTGCCGGACCCTGAACCGGCCCCTGGAGAGGCGGTCGTCCGTGTCGGCGCGTGCGGCGTCTGCGGGTCGGACATCCCGCGCATCTTTTCGAAGGGCACGTATTCGTTTCCCACGATCCCCGGTCACGAACTGGCCGGTACCGTTGCACGCGTGGGCGGAGGGGTGGACGAAGCGCTCGTCGGGAGACGGGTCACGGTGTTTCCCTTGATTCCGTGCCGGCGGTGCGCGATGTGCGAGGCGGGTGAGTACGCGCTTTGCGCGGATTACAGCTACCTCGGATCGCGGTGCGACGGCGGGTTTGCCGAACTCGTTCGGGCGCCCGCCTGGAACCTGTTGCCCGTGCCGGACGGCGTATCGATTGAAGAGGCGGCCATGACCGAGCCGGCGGCAGTCGCTTTGCACGCGCTGAAACGCGGCGGGATGTCCTCGGGCGAGTGCGTGCTTATCGTCGGCGCGGGAACGATAGGGGTCGTCGTTGCGCTGTGGGCACGGATTCTGGGCGCCTCAAAGGTCTTGCTCGTGGACATTGATCAACGCAAACTGGATTTCGCGCGAAGTCTAGGTTTTGAGCATGTCGCGGATGCCGGAGGCGAAAACATCACCGAGTGGGGCAACCGTCTGACGGGGTCGGGTGTCGATCTCTCGGTCGAGGCCGCCGGCCATGCAGCCGCGCTGGACCAGTGCCTTCGCACAACACGACCCATGGGACGCGTCGTGCTTCTCGGCAATCCCGCGGGCGACATGGCGGTGGCGCAGCACGCCTATTGGGCTATCCTGCGCAAGCAGCTTACACTGATTGGAACGTGGAACTCCGCGTATCAGCCGACGCCCCCGAGCGAATGGAGCATGGTGCTTGAGCATATGGCGTCCGGCCAACTGAATCTGAAGCCGCTGATCACGCATAGGGTAGGTTTGCACGGGCTCTCGGAGATCTTAGCCCAGATGCGGGATCGGGCCGTGTTTGCCAACAAAGTCATGTACGTGGGCCCCGCCGAGCCGCAGTAGACGGCCGGACACGCGCGCAACGCCATCGTGATCGGACCAGCGGGCCAGACGCGGAGCGTGGTAGGGGATTGCGTTCGCCCGATTTCACATGAGATGATTTCGCGTTTGTCAAGGTGAGGAATGCGAATGAAAGCCGCAGTTCTGGAATCACTCGAAAATCTAGTGGTGAAGGATGTGCCCGCGCCGGAGGTGGGCGATGACGAAGTGCTGGTCAAGGTGGCGGCCTGCGCCGTGTGCGGGTCCGATATCCGCATGTTTCATCACGGGAACCCGCGGTTGACGCCGCCGGCGATCATGGGGCACGAGGCGGCCGGAGTAGTCGAGCGCGTCGGCCGGCATGTCACGAAGTTCAAACCCGGCGATCGTGTGGCGCTGGGCGGCGACGTTCCATGTGGGGAGTGTGTGTTTTGCGAGGCGGGCATTGGCAACAACTGCCAGATCAACTACGCGATGGGCTACCAGTTTCCGGGCAGTTTTGCCGAATACGTGAAGTTGAACCGCATGGTCGTGAATTACGGCCCGGTCCACAAAGTCCCCGATCACGTGTCGCTCGAAGAGGCCGCGCTTGCTGAACCGTTGGGCTGTGTGCTGAACGCGCTCGAGTTGTCACCGATTAAATTCGGGGACGCCGTCGTGATCATTGGCGCAGGCCCAATCGGGTGCATGATTATCGAGGTGGCCAGGAAGATGGGTGCGGGGAAAGTCATTGTGGTGCAGCGATCTCGGCCCCGCTTGGAATTGGCCAGGCAATTCGGGGCGGATGTCTATGTCTGTTCATCGGAAGAAGACGCGGTGGCGCGTGTAAAGGACGAAACCCGCGGGCTCGGCGCGGATGTTATCATCACGGCGAATTCGTCGCCCGAGGCGCAGCAGACCGCACTGCAGATGGCAAAGAATCGGGGATGGATCAACCTGTTCGGCGGGTTGCCCAAGGGCCGTTCGACGGTCCCGCTGGATACGAACCTCATTCATTACAAAGAACTGTTTGTTTGCGGCTCGCATGGCTGCATGCCGCGGCACCATCAGAAGGCGGTTGACCTGATTGCGGACGGCGTGATCGATGTGAAGCAATACATCTCGCACCGGTTCACACTGGATGAGGCGCGAGAGGCGTTTGCGGCTGCCGAAGGGCGCAGCGGCATGCGGGTGGTGATTGTGCCGTAGTGGCGTGTCCTGACCAGTGCGTCTGCCGAAGTGTGTGGTGCGTTATTGACAAGCGCCGAGGGCCAAAACGGAGAATGGGGAAGTGACTGCCCGCGAGGTGCTTGATCACCTCGAACGGTGCGGGACCGCGCAAAACCGGGAGGTGTATTCTCGACATGGCGCTAAAAACGCGATGTTCGGGGTGAGTATCGACAACCTCGACATGATACAAGCGCGGGTTAAAGTTGATCACAAAACCGCGGTTGAGTTGTGGAAGACCGGGAACCACGACGCGCAGGTGCCGGCGACGAGGATTGCGGACACGGCTCTACTGTCAATACAGACCCTTGCTCAGTGGTCCGACGACCCCGGCGACTTTGTTATGTCCGACGCGGCGGCAGGCCTCGCCGCCCGGACTCCGAACGGAAAGGCAAGGGGCGCGAAATGGACGAGGTCGAAGAATGAGTGGATTTGCCGAGCCGGATGAATGACGTTGTCGCATTCGGCGATGAACAGCGCCGATCTGCCGGACTCGTTTTTCCGGGCTTACTTGAGCGCTATCGAACAATCGATTCACTCGGCCAAGCATTACACGCGACACGTCATGAACAATGCGCGAATTGCAATTGGTATCCGCAGCCCGGAACTCACGAAGAAGGCGCTGGACATCGCGGAACGGATCGGTATGGATGCCGATCACGGCGAGACCGGTTGTAGGACGCTGCCGCGCATATTCGGAAGACTTTGCAATACCGAAGGAGAAGGCGCGCATCCCGCGGGCGTGTGTCGCGCGCGGCCCGTTAGCCCGCATTTCTCACCAGTCGCTCCCGATGACGGGAGCGACTGGTGAGAAATGCTCAGGCGATAGCAGAGAAGTC
>BTUX01000308.1:0-4813 GCA_045863315.1 Candidatus Hydrogenedentota bacterium
GATCGAGGGCGCTTCCCTGTATGAGAAAGACGCAGCCGACGAAGTGTGGCATGTGTATGCACAGCACAACCCGCTTCCCCCACCCCCCCATTTCGAATATCCGGTCGCAGTCGCCCACCACCTGGTCGCGGGGACTGGAACGCTCGAGGGAACTTTTTCCATGCCCGAGGGCATCTACCGAGTGTATTCTCTTGTGTTAGGTGTACCCGGGAACCTGGGGCAGAGCCGGTCTGACCTTGATGTCGCTGTAAATGGGTTGTCAATAGTCAATCAGGGTGCATTCGTCTCCGAGGACAAGTTCGAGTGGCGCTGGATTGAGATTGGCGAGGTGATGATTCGAGAGGGTGGAGTTCAGAGGATTCGAGTGAACTCCGAAGCAACTGGGAGCGCGCTTCCGGCTTTCCAGGATATCGCATATTTCGCATTTATAAAAAACCGAGGAGGCTCGACCGCCGCTTCCGTAAACGATGTCGCGACGCGACGGTGGCCCGGGCGGGTCGCCTTGGGAGCCGGCGAGTCGCGGACTTGGGTTGCATCGATTGACGCGGAGTGCGAGCGGTCCGATGTCTGGGCACTTGAATACGCGGAGGATGGGAGGGTTTATCGCATTTTTAGTATGCGGCGGAATTGACTCATCCCGCTAAAATGCTGTATTTTAGTAAGGGCGCGACATTACGATAGAACCTGTTGACTTACTGGGAGGCATGTGGTAGATTGATGTTGCTGATGTGCCTGCAATTCGTCCCTGTGCGGGGCGATGGGGTGATTGGGGAGGGCAGAAGCGTGGTGCGCGGTTGCGGAGATGGGCTGCACGGGTCTCATACTCTTCGGGGAACAGGGGTGTAGTTTTTCCCAAGACTGACGCACGGGCTTTCTGCCTGCTCAATTCGCCTGGTATGCAGTTTTCCAACTGGGAAGGAGGTGAATGGTTACATGAAAAAGCTTGCTCTGATTACGTCGGTGGTAATGCTGGGGGCCATGACGGCGCTGGCGGGGACGATCTCCGTGCCGGCGTTCAACGACGGCGGTGACAACACGAACGCGCAGTTGTTCCCGTCGAACGGCCTTCAGGCTACGTTCATCGCTCTGAAGAACAACGATGCGACGACCAACACCTACACTGTGTTGTACTTCTTCAACACGGGCGTGAGCCGCACGCCGGCCGCGAACACGTTCACGATCGCGGGTAACGCCGCGCGCGGTTGGCGTCCGGTCGCTGACGACCCGAACGAGGGTGTCGGTCAGGCGATTCCGAACGCGACGGGTACGGCGGGCGCCGGTTCGGCGACGATTCTGTACGACGACGCGGTGGCGCCGAGCGGTCGCGTGCTGATTAACGTCGGTACGGTCAACTCGTCGTATTCGTTCGCGCTGGTACCGTAGTTTCGCAAGGGTTGCGGTTTGGCGCGCACGACAGCCAAACGGTACGTATCAAGGGCGGGAATGTCGGATGACATGCCCGCCCTTTCTCTGTGTGTTTCAAGCGATGCCGGCCGCCGAGGACAGGGGCGACATCCGGGCGGATACGCAAAACCTTCCCGTAATCCAAACGGTCTAAGGGGGCGGTGGAGCCTAGGTGAAATGCAGCCTTTCAACGGGCAGGCGCGCTCGAAATCCATCCCTCGAATTGTGCTAAAATCAGCGTTCGTATGGCTTCCGAAACAGCAGATACTCTCATCGTCGTCCGAGACCTCACCAAGCACTACTACATGGGTGAAACCGTGGTGGAAGCGTTGCGGGGGGTGTCTTTCGAAATCTCGCGGGGGACCTATGTGGCGGTGATGGGGCCGTCCGGATCGGGCAAGACGACGCTGATGGACATCCTGGGCTGCCTGTCACGACCCACCTCGGGCACCTACCTGCTTGGGGGCACCTCGGTGGCCGAACTGCCGGAATACCGATTGGCGGAACTGCGCAACCACGAAATCGGATTTGTGTTCCAGAACTTCAATCTCCTTGCGCGCACGTCCGCGCTCGCCAACGTCGAATTGCCGCTGCTGTACGATGGGATGCCCAAGAAGGAGCGCACGGAGCGGGCCAAGGAGGCCCTGTCCGCGGTGGGGCTGTCCGACCGCATGTATCACCGCCCGAACGAACTGTCAGGAGGGCAGCGGCAGCGGGTGGCGATAGCGCGGGCCCTGGTGAACCGCCCCTCGATTCTGTTTGCCGACGAACCGACCGGCAACCTCGATACGGCAAGCGGGGAGAGCATTCTGAAGTTGTTTGATGAATTGCATGCCCAAGGCAACACGATCGTCATGGTGACTCACGAGCGCGACGTGGCACAACACGCCGAGCGGATCATGAGTTTTCGCGACGGCAAACTGGTGAAGGACGAATGGCGAAACAACGGAGTCTGGGACCGCGAATCCTCGGTTGGTTGATTGTGCTGGGTTTGCTGGCCGCGGCGCCGGCATACCTGCTGTTGCGGGAGAGCACCCTCGAAGTCACGGCGGAGCGACTTGAGCGCGGCCGGGTCGAACAAACCATCACGGCGATCGCGTCGGGCACGGTCATGCCGGCGTACGACTCGCTGGTGGCGGCGGCGTCCATGGGCACTGTGATGGTGGTGCACAAGAAAGACGGCGACCTCGTCCAGAAGGGCGAACCGCTCGTGGAACTGCGTCACACGGAACTGGACGCACAGGTGCGCCTCGCGGAGGCGAATCTACAGGCGGGGCGCTCTCGTCTCGAGCAGGCGAAGATCGCCGCGACGATCAGCAGGGAGGTCGCGGAGACCAACGTGGCGCGCGCGCAGGCCCAGTTCGACCAGTCCAAGAAAGACTTTGAGCGAATCCGGGCCTTGGCGGACCAGAAATCGATTTCGCAAGACGCGTTCGACAAGGCGGCGCTCGCGATGCGGGTGGCGCAGGAAACGCTCGCGGCCGCGATTGCGAGCCAGCGCGAGAACGAGGTGCGCGCCGAAGAAGTGAAAATGGCGGAATCGAACATCAAGCAACTCGAAGCCGCGCTGGCGGTGGCGACCGCGACCCGCGACAACGCGATCGTGACGGCGCCGTTCTCCGGGGTCATCGCGAAAATTCACCGGGATTTGGGAGAGGCGGTGACCGTCGGCATGCCGCTGCTGCAATTGGTCGATCAGACGGAATGCTACGTGGAAGCGCCGTTCGACGAAGCCAACGCCGCGCAAATCAGGACGGGGCAAAAAGTCCGCATCAATCTCGACGCCTATCGCGGCACGGACTTTTACGGCACGGTGGACTACATTTCGCCCGTCGTATCGATCAACCCCGATCTGAGCCGGACTCTTAACGTGCGCGTCCACGTGGACGAGGGCACGGAGAAATTCATTGCGGGCATGTCGGCGGACGTGATCATCATCGTGGAAGAGAAGGACGACACCCTCTACGCGCCCACGGAGTCGCTCATCCGGCAGGAGTTTGCCTACGTCGTCGAAAACGGCCGGGCGCGTCGCCGCGAGGTCAAGACCGGAATCGGGAACTGGAACACGACCGAGGTGCTCGAGGGGTTGCGGGAAGGCGAACTGCTGATCACCTCCGTGTCGCTGTCCGATCTCGCGGACGGCGCCCGGGTCAGGGTAGTCGACAAACTGGAGTCCTGATGGGCCCCTTCGAATACCTGGGCATCGCCCTGGACTCGATCGCGCAGAACAAGGTGCGGTCGCTGCTCACCATGTTGGGCGTGATCATCGGGGTCATGTCCGTCATTCTGTTGATTTCGCTCGGCGAGGGCGCGCAGGCCTACGTGGCCAAGGAGTTCGCCGGCATGGGCAGCAACGTGTTAATCATCACGCCGGGCAAGCAGGAAACCTCGGGCATGATGCCGCTCATTGCCGGCAGTTTCCGCAAGCTGACCTACGAGAACGCCAAGGAAATCGAGCGAAAGGCGCGCGGCGTCCGGGCCGTGTCCCCCGTCGTATTGGGCGCCGGCGCAGTCCAACTCGGCGATCGCCGGCGCAACACCATGATCCTGGCCGTGACCCCGGCCTTCGAGGTCGTCCGCAATCTCCACGTGCAGAGCGGGCGCTTCGTGTCGGACCAGGACATCGAGAAAAACAACAAGGTGTGCATTCTCGGCACCAAAGTCCGGGACGAGTTGTTCGGCACCGGGAACGCGTTGAACGAGAAGGTGTCGATCAACCGGACCAAGCACACGGTCGTGGGAATCCTCGAGCATCGCGGCACAACGCTCGGCATCAACATCGACGACCTCGTATTGGTCCCCCTGCGGAGCGGCCAGCAAATGTTTTACGGGGGCGAGGACAAGCTCTTTCAAATCGTGGTGCGCGCGATGAGCCCGGAGGACGTACGCGTGGCGACGGAGTCCATTCGCGAGATTCTGACGGCGGCGCACGATTACGTCGAGGATTTCACGATCACCGACCAGACGTCGATTCTCTCGACGTTTAACCAGATTTTCACGGCGATGAAGGTGATGCTGGCCGGAATCGCGGGGATTTCCTTGTTGGTCGGGGGCATTGGAATCATGAATATCATGCTGGTGTCTGTTCGGGAGCGGACCCGGGAGGTGGGGATTCGAAAGGCGGTGGGGGCGACGCGGCATGACATCGGCATGCAATTCGTGATCGAGTCGATTGCCATCAGTTCGATTGGCGGCGGGCTCGGCATCCTGTTGGGTTTCGCCGGGACCTTCCTGGTTCGGGTGATCTACCCCCCCTTGCCGGTCTATACTTCGGGCTGGGCAATCGTGCTTGCGTTTTTCTTCAGTATGTCGGTTGGGGTATTCTTCGGTGCGTACCCTGCCATAAAGGCTTCCGGGGTCGATCCGGTCGAGGCGCTGCGCTACGAATAGCGGCCGGTTCCCGCGGGAC
>BTUX01000309.1:0-4798 GCA_045863315.1 Candidatus Hydrogenedentota bacterium
GCTTCGGCGGTGTATAGGAGTGTGTACCGGCGTCGCGTGAGATTCCGTCGGAACAGTGCGTTTTCCGTTATCTCGAAGAGTCCGTCGCGCGCTTTAAGGGCTTTTCTACCGCGCAGCGGGCTGATGTATGAATACATGAGAAGCGTACATGAAAAGCAACCAGTGTAGGATTGGCGGAGTTCACGTAGTCGAATCGAGTGCGCAGATAGAACCGACTTGGCATAGATTTTCGCGACCAATTTCGGAGAAGTGCTCATGATTATGGCAGACGTCTTCAAAATTCTGTTTCTGATCCTGGGGTCTTTGATCGTGACGGTGAGCTACTGGCTCCTTTTCGAGGCGCTTTTGCCGGGTACGGTCGAGCGGGCAAAATGGCAATACGAGAAGCGTCCGGTGCGCGTGGCGCTGGTCGGGGCGCTGATCGGCATGCCGCTGTTCATAGCGGGCCTCGCGCTGGCAAACGGGGCCGCGCTGGTAAAACTGATCGGGATTGCGCTGGTCTGCTCCCTGATATTCCTGGGGCTACTGGGATCGACCGGACTTGCCCGCCTGATCGGGACCCGACTTGCGTCCGCGGCAGACCCAGAGTTCCAGTGGCGACGCGTGTTGCGGGGCGGGACCGTACTTTCCATTACGTTTGTGCTGCCAGTCATCGGCTGGTTCTTTGTTCTTCCACTTACGTTGGCGAGCGGTCTGGGATCGCTAGTTCTGGCATGGTGGGAAGCGCGCCGTCGCGCGCGTTCGGAAACCTCGGCGGCACGATCCGTTCTTCCGACATAGGGTACAACCGGCAATCAGACCTAGGTCAATCTCCCATGTCGATTTCTCGACGACAATTCATGGTGGCGGCGGGCGGGGCCTCGGCCTTGTCGCTCACCTCCTGCGGCGGCGGGCCGCTAAATTGGCTCGAAGCACCCCGTCCTCCCGCGGTCCGGCCGTTCTCGGTAGGTGCCGGGCACGGGATCGATGAGGCGACGCATGTCCTGCGACGCGTGACGTACGGTCCTCGGCCGGACGATGAAACACTGATTCGGCGAATCGGCATCGACGCTTACCTCGAACAGCAACTCGACCCGGCGGGGATCGACGACAGCGTGTGTGAAGGGCTCGTGCGGCGATTCGAAAGCGTACATGCGCCGCTGGGAGAGCTGTTTGAATACAAACCCGAGCTACTCCGACGCGACCTGACCGGCGCGACCATAACACGGGCGGTCTACAGCAGGCGTCAACTCCATGAGGTGATGGTCGAGTTTTGGACCGACCACTTCAATATCGCGACTTCAAAAGGGGATTGCGCCTGGTTGAAGGCCGCGGACGACCGCGAGGTAATCCGTACACATGCGCTCGGATCCTTTCGCGAAATGGTGCGGGCGTCTGCGTTGAGCCCGGCGATGCTGTGGTACCTTGACGGCCGTGCTAACCGGCGCCGAAACCCGGATGAACGGCCGAACGAAAACTACGCGCGCGAACTATTGGAACTGCACACGCTCGGCGTCCACGGTGGATACACGCAACGAGACGTAATGGAGGTTGCGCGCTGTTTGACGGGGTGGACCGTCCGTTCGGAGCAGTTGTTTTTCAAAGGCCGCGTGGAGTTCCATGCAGACAGCCATGACGACGGCGAAAAGTCGGTGTTGGGCGAGAGGATTCCGGCCGGACTTGGTCGCGGAGATGTGGACCGGGTGGTGGAATTGGTGACGCGCCATCCTTCGACGGCGCGCCACATCGCGTGGAAACTTTGCCGAAGGTTCATCTCGGATTCGCCTCCCGACGACGCGGTCGCCCTAGTAGCCGCTGCCTTCGAGCGGAATCGAGGCGACATTCGCGAGACCTTGCGCGCGGTGTTCGGCGCGCCGGCGTTTCGCTCGGCAATCGACATGAAATTCAAACGACCTTACCGCTTCCTGGTGTCCGCATTGCGGGCCACCGGCGCGCTGACCGACGCAGGACCGCCCTTACAGGAATATCTGACTCGAATGGGTCACGCGCCATTCCAGTATCCAACCCCGGACGGTTATCCGGAAGAGGCCGGGCCCTGGGCCGGCACTTTCTTATGGCGGTGGCATTTTGTGGCGGCGTTGCGAGAGAACCGGATATCGGGAACCCGAATTCATTGGGACAGTCTGAACGAAGCCGCGGGCGGGGACGAGTTGCTGGCGGCGCATTTTCTCGGGCGCAAGCCAACCGACCGGGAACGACGCGCATGGACAGACACAAAACTGGGGCCGGCGGTGATGCTTGCGTCGCCGGCCTTCCAGCGGTACTAAGTCGTATGCAGAACACCGGATTTATCAACGGCAATACGGACTGGAACTCGACGTTGGTGGTTGTCTTTTTGCGCGGCGGGGCCGACGGACTGAACATGGTCATCCCGACCGACGATGACTCCTATTTCGCGGCACGCCCGCTAATCGGCGTGGCAGGAAAAAACACGATTAGATTGGGTGACATGTTCGGATTGCACCCGCGCCTCGGGGCACTGGCGGAGCTGTACCGCGAAGGCGCGCTGGCGATTGTCCACGGCGTCGGTTCCGAGGACACAACGCGTTCGCATTTTGAAGCCCAGGATACGATGGAGCACGGAGGTTCCGCGGGCGGCTGGCTGGCCCGGTACCTGACCCACCGTCCGACCTCGTCGCGCGGCTCGCTGTCGGCGGTGTCTGTAGGCCGCGCGCTACCGGAATCCCTTCGGGGTTCTCCGTCTTGCGTGGTATTCGAGTCCTTCGACGATTTCCGGCTGGGAGAAGACGGGAACCGATTCATGTCGGCGCTCCAAAACTTGTATGCGGAAGAAGACGGGCCATTGGGTGCCGCGGCGCGGAGCACCTTGGGCGCGGTTAGGAAACTGAACGAACTCGGTGATTCGACTTACACGCCCGCCAATACGGCGGTATATCCCCCGACATCTTTCGGGGACGGTTTGGCGCGAATCGCTTGTTTGGTGAAGGCGCGCGTGGGTCTCGAAGCCGCGACGATCGACCTCGGGGGCTGGGACTCGCACTTCGCACAGGCGACGCTGATCGAGCCTCGAATGACCGAACTGGCGGAAGGTCTGCGGGCGTTTTATCGCGATCTGGCCGAATACATGAACCGAACGTCGGTGGTCGTCATGACGGAGTTCGGCCGGCGCGTGTACGAGAACGCGTCGCTCGGCACGGACCACGGTCGAGGAAGCGTGATGTTCGTCCTGGGAGGCGGTGTACGGGGCGGGAAAATGTACAGCGACTGGAAGGGCCTTGACGCGGCACACCTCGAGGAGCCCGGCGACCTGCCGGTTACGTACAACTACCGGAATGTACTTGCCCCAATCCTGGATCGACACGGCGGCGCCGAGGCAGCGGCACGGGTGTTCCCTCTTTTCGAGTTCAACCCGCTTCAACTGTATGCTTGATGCAAATGGTAGCGCGAGCCGCAAATACGGCAACATGGGTTGTCCCGCTGAACGGTTTAATGACTGAGAACCTTCTCGCCTGCACAAACTGGGCCGACGGCGCAAGAGCGGCGTCACGGGACGGGGCGGAAGCCCTTCAATCTGCCGACGCCAATCCACCCGAGATGACGGGTCTGCAGGAAGAGGAATGGATCGAGCGTTCGGCGGCGGGAGACAATCGAGCGTTTGACGCCTTGGTGCGGACGTACGGGGCACGAGTGTACACCCACATTTATCGCCTGATCGGCAACCGAGAGGAATCAGAGGACCTTACGCAGGAGACATTTCTGCGCGCGTACAGGTCTTTCGCGTCGTATGACGTATCGCGCTCGTTCAAAAGCTGGATCTATGCGATAGCGACGCGGGTTGCTCTCAACGCCCTGCGGGCGAAGCGGCGCCGGGCAGAGGCCGTGCCCATGCAGGGCGGGGCGGATGAGCAGGAATGGCGCGAGCCCCCATCGACCTGCGAGGGTCCCCGACAGAATGCCGCGCGCGCCGACCTCCAGGACCGACTTGCCCGGGCCTTGCTCGAACTCGCGCCGCGGTCAGCTGCGCTAATGCATATGCACTATTACGAGGGCATGACGTTGCGGGAGGCGGCCGACGCGCTGGGTATCTCGGAGGAAGCGGCGAAGGTCGCCTTGCATCGAGCACGAAAGAAGTTGCGTGAACGGCTTGTGGATGAGGAGTGGCGTGATGTGTTGTGATGATGTCCGCGCGGCATTGCGCGCACGATTTGATAACGACGAAGCATTGGACGGCGTCGGGGACACGCACCTCGTAGCATGCCCCGCGTGTTCGTCGTATTTGCGGGAACTGCTGCGTCTGAAAAGTGCTTTTCACAATCTGACGCTTGAAGTCCCGTCTGCGCGGTTCTTGGCCGAAGTGAGCGCGAAAGTTCAGCAGGAAGTCGGCATATCGCGCCGGCGCCGTGTCGTGGCGTCTGCCGCGCTGGCGGTCTTGTGCGCCGCCAGCCTTACGGCAGGCATCCTTTATCCCGTGGCATTCGACCCGGCCGTGTGGTGGAGCTGGTTGGCGCAAGGTCCACCGCTTGCAGGTTGTGCCGAGTCCGGCCAACCCGTGGCGGCCGAGCTGGAGCGACTTGCCGCTTCCGCGCAACGCGAAGTGGCTTCACTTCTGCACGTGTCGACGTGGACATGGTGGGTCGTTCTGTGCGCGCTGGTTGGAGGGGTCCTCGCCCTGGGTCAGTTGGAGAGCAGGCGTCCGTCAGCCGGCGGCGGGCGCGAGTAACCCCAGTCGCGTCCTCGCCAACGAAGCGCACTCCGTTACGCCCCTGTGCCACATGCGGAAGGCGGCCGGGTGTTCCTTTCGGCAAACGGTGGGCCGACTTCTCCTGTTCGGCGATCT
>BTUX01000310.1:0-4789 GCA_045863315.1 Candidatus Hydrogenedentota bacterium
TGCGGCAGATACTTATCTGCAGCGACAGGGAAAACGGGCTGTTGGTGTGAAGAATCCTCGCCCGATGGACTACCAGGCCATCTCCTGAGCATTTCTCCCCAGTCGCTCCCGAGGACGGGAGCGACTGGTGAGAAATGCTCAGGAGATAGCATAGAAGGCAATCGGGTGAGGATTCTTCACACCAACAGCCCGTTTTCCCTGTCGCGGAATCAAGGTATCTGCCGCACGAAGTTGTATCCTTCATTGCCCGCGGGTGTGAAAAATCCGGTCTATAGCCCCGACTTCAATCCCATTGAAAAAATGTGGTCCAAATTGAAGGAGAAGCTGCGTGCGCTGGCCGCACGGACGCAACAAGAACTTCTCGACGCAATTGCCAACGCCTTACAAGCCGTCACTGCCTCGGATGCACAAGGATGGTTCTCCTCATGCGGATATCGGCACACTAGATCTTGAAACGCTCTAACGTCCCGGACCGACTTCGAGTGCCTGTAGATTATGCGCGGCCTCGACGGAATCCGGTTGAATCCTCAACGCTTCGCGGAACTCACGAATCGCGTCGAGGCGTCGACCCACGGCGTTGAGCGCGATCCCCAAGCTATTGCGTAAACCCGCATGGTTCGGGTGTTTAACTATCGCTCGGGACAGGACCCCCACAGCCTCCTCAAACCGGCCCGTCTTGCACAGCGCCACGCCAAGGTTCGACATCGCTTCCGGGTGGTCCGGGCTGATTTCAAGGGCCTTCTGCAGAGTCTCGGTTGCTTGGCTGTCCAGACCTTGCGCCAGTAAGCATTGACCCAGGCTGATCCAAGTCTCGACCCGCCTTGAATCGAGGTCAATTGCCTTGCGGTAGTACAATTTTGCCAAGTCCATTTGGCCCAACTCTTGGTGCGCCCGGCCAAGATGGTACATCGTGGATTCGTTGGCGGGGTCGAGTTTCGTCGCCGCCTCCAGATAGGGGATCGACTCTTCGAATCGTCCTCGATCAATGTAGACAAACCCCAAGTTCCGCAGGGCCGTCTCGTTTTTCGGCACGGCCGTGACTGCACGTAACCACATGGTCTCCGTGCTTTTCCAGTGGCCAATCTGAACCCATGTCGCCGTGCCCATCCCCCCTGCCAGCAACGCGGCCGCGACTGCCCGCATCTGACTCGGTAACCGCCAGGGCCGGCCAGGGCGCCTATCGCTCACCCATTGCCAGAGGTGGGGTAGTCCCCAGGCCGGCAGCATCGTCAGGCCAATCGTGGGGATGTACGTGTACCGATCCGCCATGGACTGGGTGCCCACTTGAACGAATCCAATGACCGGCACAAGGGTGCCTACATACCAGAACCATCCGGTAAGCAGATAGGGTGCACGGCGACGCAGCAGCACCGCGGCCGCACTTGCCGATATCAACGCCGCCAATGCCGTAACCACCTGGGATTGGGGGATTCCATGGGCCGGGAATGGGTAGTGAACGGCAAGCCCCGACGGCCACAGCATCAACCCGATGTATCGAAGATACGAAACGGCGGCGTTCGAGCAGCGATCAATAACAGGCAGGTTCTCGAGGGAAACGACGGCCTGCGCCTGACGCTGAACGATGAGGGTGATGGCGCTGCTCGCCGCGACAAGAACAAACATGGCCCATTTTTCGATCAGAAGCCGCCGGATGATCTCCATTCGGGTCATACCCTCCGACTGCATGACCGTGACCCGGCGGAGCGGCCAGTAGTCCAGCAGCATCAGCACAAAGGGAAGGGTTACGAGCATCGGCTTGGCCATCAATCCCAGCGCAAGCAGGAGGCAGACCAGCGCGTTTCGCCACAAGGATGGTCGACGGGCGTAACGGGCGTAGGCAGCGATGGTCAGCAGTCCAAAAAGCGTGCTGAGCACGTCTTTCCGTTCGGCAATCCACGCGACGGACTCGACGTGGGCGGGGTGCAGCGCGAACACGGCGGCCACAAACCAACTCGCGGCATAGTTGTTGGTGATTCGCGACAGCACGGCGAGCAGAAGCCAGACATTTGCGGCGTGCAGCAGAACGTTGGTGAGGTGATGCCCCCACGGCGCAAGCCCGAACCACTCGCAATCGAGCATGTGCGACAGCAACGCGAGGGGTTGCCAGGTCCCCGTTTCGCCCGTCAGAAATACGTAGCGCACGCCCGCCCATGAAAGGCCATGGCGGACCTGTTCGTTGTCGAATACGTAGAGTCCGTCATCATAGTAGACGAATCCGTTGGTCAGGGTGCGCGAGTAGACGAGTAGCGTGAACGCGATGAGTGCGAAGGTCGGCCAATTCCTGCGCATGTTATAAAAGGAAGGGCGCACGGCTAGTTCTCCGGATGCGCTTGCCCGATTGACCGAAGTCGGCGACCCGCTTCCGCGTGGTCGGGATCAAGCCGCAGCGCTTCGCGAAAGGCCCGGGCCGCCTCTGCGGGCCTGTTGGTCGCGTTCAACACCACCCCGAGGAGGTAATGCAGTTCGGAATTGCCGGGAAACCGTTCCAATTCGCTCCGCAGGCGTTGTTCCGCTTCATCGAAGCGACCCAAGTACACCAGCAGCTTGGCGTGGTTCTCGATCGCTTCAATGTTCGAAGGGTCGCTGGCGACGGCGCGGGCGACCGCGTCAAGCGCAGCCCCGGGCTCCTTCAGTTCGAACAGGGTATTTCCGAGATTGTTCCACGCCTTGCTGAATGTTGAATCGACCGCAATGGCTTGCTGGTAATGCGTCAAGGCTTCGTCAAACCGGCCCAGCCTGAACTTCACCAGACCGAGGTGGAAATACGCGTCCTTCTGGTTCGGATTGAATGCGATTACCCGTTCGAGCGGTTCGATCGCCTCGTTCAGCCGACCCTCGTGCAGAAGCGTTATTGCCAGCCCCATATTGGCGACCTCGTTGTTCGTCGTTACCGCAATGGCCCGGCGAAACAGCGTCTCCGAGTCTTTCCAATACTGCGCCTGGATCCTGGTCCGCCAAGCAAGCACGGCCAAGATCGCGACGGCAAGGGCGCGAATCCCGCGTCGCGCCCATGCTCCGTCGAGCGCTGAAATGAGGTGGGCGAACCACCAGGCGGCAAGAACCGAAATGCCAATCATCGGAATGTAGGAATAACGGTCTGCCATCGCCTGCGTGCCGACCTGAACGATCCCAATTACCGGAACCAGCGTGACGAGATACCACAACCATCCGGTCATCGCGTAGGGGCGTTCGCGCCGCCAAATCCAACACGCGCCCGACACGGCGACCAGAAAGGCCGAGGCCAACACCAATCGCCACATCGCCACCCCACCGCGGGGATGCGGATAGTACGTGGCGAGGCCGGCGGGCACGAAGGTCTTCTCCACATACAAGTAGTACGACATGAGCGCGTTCGTGACGCGCTCGCCAATGGGCAGCGCCTCCAGCGAACTGATTGCCTGCGCGCGATGCTGCACGATCAGCGTTATCACGCACGAGAGAAACGCCAACCCAAACAAAGGGAACTTCTCCAAGGCAAGCGCGACCCAATAAGCCCGGCGAGTCGGGCGATCTGCCTCGGCCGGGACTCGGCGCTGCGGCCAGTAGTCAAGCAGCAGCAGGACAAGCGGAAGTGTCACCAGCATGGGTTTGGCCATCAACCCCAACGCCAAGAGCACGACAACTCCGACGTATCGTCTGCGGACCGGCCGCTCGACGTATCGGTCGTAGGCGAGCAGGGTCAGCATGAAGAACAGCGTGCTCAGCACGTCCTTTCGTTCCGAAACCCACGCCACCGATTCGACGTGCATGGGATGCAACCCGAAGACCCCCGCGACGAAGAGGCTCGGGCCGGGCGCGCCGGTCATCCGATAAAGCGCCCATCCAAGCAGAAACGTGTTCAACGCGTGTATCGCGGCGCTGACCAGGTGATGCCCGGCGGGGTCCGTGCCGAATAGTTCGCAATCGATCATGTGCGACACGAGGGCCAGCGGCTGCCAGGTGCCGGTCTCGCCGGTGGTGAATGCGTATACCAGGCCGTCCCACGTCACGCCCTTCAAAACGTGTTCGTTTTCGGTCACGTAGACGCCGTCGTCGTAGCGCACGAAGTCGAAGCGCGCGGTCTGCGCGTATACCGCGAACGTCGCCAGCGCAACGGCCGCGGAGCCGGCTAGGATCCAGTATGTGCCTTTTGGGGCGATCACGACTCTTCAGCCCGAACCAATATGCAGCGAGACAATACGCGCCGGGCAATTCGCCGCGCAACAGTGCTGGCCGTCGCCGCGCTCGAGACGGCGGTTGCGGCGGGTTAAGTCGCGCTGCGCGTGCAGGCGCGATCCAATCTGCTACAATTCTCTTATAGGTAGCCCACGCGGCCATCATGAATCACAAAAGCCGGATACGGCGGGCATTCGTCATCTCGCTGATCGTTCATATCGTCGGGATCGTCGTCCTGGCGGCGCTGCCGCGCAGCGATCGGTTGACGCTCGGAAACGCCCCGCTCAATAAGCCCATTACCGTCACGCTGCAACCGCCCGCGAAACCGTGGCGGCTGATCGAACCCGGCGCCCCGGCGGACACGCCCATCGACCCCTCCTCGACCGATCTGATTTCCGAGCGCGCGTCCAAGGCGCAGGACTTGTCGGATTCGGACGGCGAAGGCAACACACCGCGGGTCGAGAAAGTGGGAGAAACCGACCAATTGGGCGGGCAGGCGCGTTCCGAGGAATCGGCGCCCGCCCCGCCGCCTCAGCCCGCGCCTGAGCCGAAGGCCCCGGCCCCGACAACGCAGGCCGGCGCCCCCTCGCAAAGGGTCGAAAACTCCTCCGCGTCGGCCCCGCGGGCCGCCGAG
>BTUX01000311.1:0-4769 GCA_045863315.1 Candidatus Hydrogenedentota bacterium
CGACGAATCGCATGTGGCGGACGCTGCCAGCCTGAAACTGTCGAGCATGGCGCAACGATTCGGGGAATCGCTCGCGAAGGACATCCTCAAGAGACGGCGGATCATCGGCCAACTGGATCCCGGGTGCATGGGCATGCTGAACGCGGTCATGGACCCTGGAAAAGTCGGCGCGGTGGGCATGCCGATCGAATACCTCAATCAATCCGATCTGCTGGCGGAGATGAACCTCGTCAGCGACGCCGAAGCGCAAGGGCACCTCAACTGGCTGGTGGAAAAGGGTACGTGGTTCGACTGGGGCACGGACACCTTCGAGCACCTTGTGCACGGCCAGGTGTTGACGCAGATGAAAATGTACTCGGCCGCTGCGCGGATCTACGAGCGGTACGGTCTGTCCGCCATCGGCATCCCCTACCAACTTGGACTCGTGCGCTGCGTGCCGGCGTCGGACCTTGTCGAAGGCATGTTGAACAATGCGGACCGGCCCGACGTCGTCAGTCTCGAGACGGGCAAAGTGATCAATCGGGGAAAACCGATTGTTCACTTCAACGAAACCGACCTCGGCGCGGGGGTGCCGCAATTGTTGATGAATGAAATTTATCTGCGCAAAGGCATGGCGCCGGAAACCACGCTGCACGACGTCCGCTGGGGGCGCGAATGGAAGGGCAAATTCGTGTGGGTGTTCCTGATTTCGGGGGGCGCGCCGCCAGCCCATTGGAACGGGTGGCGCAACACGAAGGTATATCGCCAGCCCAAGATGTATTTTCCCCTCGGCGGAGGTACGTGCTCGGGTGTATCGAAACCCGGCGTCATCACGTGGGCGCGGTTCTACGAACACTTCGGCCAATTGGGTATGGACTGCGGCACGGGCGAGGTCATCCAGATGCCCGAAGCGGAAGTACAGGACCGCCTCAACAAGACCACGCCGGTGTGGCCGATTATGAATTGTCACATACCCGGCTACGACCGCGATCAGTGCATGGCGACGCACATGTCGAACCACATCGTCGTCGGATACGGAGACATCTTGCAGGAACTCGTGAGTACCTGCCTGCATCTGGGGATCCCGACACGCGTGTGTGGAAAAGTGAAGGACAAGTTGGAATAGCGACGCAGAGGATGGCAACAGTACAAGGCGGCGTGTGTCACCGAGTCGTTCGGCGCCTCGGACCCTGTATTAGGGAATGTGTTACACGACGTGGCCTCTTTGCTAGCAGTTTGTCGGACTTTGCTCGTAAGTCCAATCATAGCAGTGGCGCTCTATTTTGGACCGCCTAGCGACGTGCATTGATACATAACGACTTACACATTTGTCCGATGCCAAGTCCGACAAACTGCTAGCTCAAAACTGTGTAATATGCGGGCTAACAAAAATTTCAATGAAATGGAAACCCACCATGACACACCCGAGTGGAAGAAACGCTTGGTGGATATCGGCGCGCTTTTCGTAGCGTACGGTCAGGCGTCGGTACTTGCGCAGCCAGGCGATCGTGCGCTCGACGTAGCAGCGCAGAAAACCGAGGCCGCTTCCGTGTTCGGGTCGCGGTAGGGGCCGTTCGCAAGGACGGTCCCTACCGCAACCCGACTAACCCGCATATCTCACCAGTCGCTCCCGATGACGGGAGCGACTGGTGAGATATGCTCAGGAGATAGCATAGAAGTCAATCGGGTGAGGATTTTTCACACCACCAGCCCGATTTCCCTGTCGCTGCATAAAGGTATGTGCCGCACGAAGTTGTATCCTTCATTGCCCGCGGGTGTGAAAAATCCGGGCTAACAGCCGTACTCAGCGCCTTCGAACACCATGCGCAACTCGCCTTCCGCAAGCTTGTAAATTTGGAAACGAATATACTCCCATCCGCCAAACGTCAACATCACCTCTTTGACGCCGTCGCCGTCCATGTCCTCGGCGGCAACAAAGTCATGGCCGGATCCCCAACTCTCGGTTGACTGGGTACTGTGGGCTTGAAAGAAGACTCTGGGCTCGGGCCGGGCAAACGTCACGCCGAACAGCCCATAGTAGATGCTGCCTGATTGGCCCTGTTCGGGCCGGTCCGGTTCCAACTGCGCCACGAACTTGCCAAACGCCTCGAGAACGCCGTCGTTGTCCAGGTCCGTCAGGTCCAACCGCTCCAGAGTCAAGTTCTGCTGGATCAACGCTTCAGTTTCGGCTGGGTACTCCGCACGACGCCAGATTTTCAAACGCCCGACGAGTTCCACCAGATCTTGCTTGAGGGTCTCCATCTGTTTCGCGTCCAAGGCGCGCTTTTTCGCGGCAGAAGGCGTGTGCAGGCGCAAGGCACAGTAGGTCTCGACCCGGATGTAGATGTGTTCCTCTCCTTCCACATACCGAACCCCCAGCGCCTTCCGAGCCAGTTCCAGGAACAATTCCTCGTCCGACTTCGCGCCGCGAAATTCCCCGAGGCCGCCAATCATTTCTGAACACATTAGGCTAACTGGTCCTACTTGCTGGACCGAGAACGTGCCAATCGGTTCGCCACCATCCATGACATGGAATGTCATGCCCGGTTCGAGCATCTGCGGTTTGTCAACCGCATCGTGGCGAACGCTAGCCTCGTGGAATTGCCCCTGCCGCAGGTACGCGATGGGGAACAGAAAGGTCGTCACCTTCCCGCTGTCAGGGTCTCGGTTCAGGTAGTAGGCTGCGATAAGGTTGTCCATGCGCGACGCCGGCGGAGCGGGCCCGGCCCCTTCTGCCCCGGACGGATTTCCCTGACTCGGCCCCGCCATCACCGCGGCAAACGAAACCAGCACGGCAACGCACGAGAATCCCATAAACTCCTTCTTCACCTTACGCATCACCCCATCCTCCTCGTTTCAGCGTTGGCGCCCATCCTCTAAAACGGACTCGACCAACGCCCCTTGCCCGAACAGACACAGCAACAACTCGCGCTCGAGCATCCCAACGTGCGCGGACCCGAATACTATCACGGACACAACTGAACGAAAGGAGAATCCATGCGGAAAAAGAAAAGCGACTTGAACAAGACAGAAGACAACCGATAAAGTCCCGTTACAGTTGAAACCCCCGCGTCGCTACGCTCCGACACACAACACGCGATCGGATTGCACCGGAACACCCGATCGCTTTCCGTCGGAACGACTGATCAATTTCGCTGGAATGCGCAGATGTCCCTTAATTTCGACTAATTTCCAACGCCGAACTGACGCGGAATGCACCGCGACCACGCTCGCTCGGCAGAGACGGCAGCAAGCTGCCGCACTCCACATCATTTATCGAAACGTTTGGGTCGCGGCGCGGTCGTAGCGGGGATTGCCGAATTGGACCCGCTTCGAGATTTCCGCGACGTTACCTGCCGGCCACGCGAATGCCCGCGTTTGCCATGCGCATGCGGTAGATGCCCGTGCGCGCGGCCATGTATGCAATACGAACGGTGTCGCTTCGCGACGTGCGGGTAGATGCTCGTGCGCGCGGCGATGTAGAGCGTCTGCCCGTCACTGTCGCCCCATGCGTAGTTCGCCGGCAGTTCAGGGCCGACAATCATGCCAAGGTGTTTGCCCCGCGGCGAGATCACCCACGTGCCGCCCGGCCCGGACACAAACAGGTTGCCTTTCCGGTCGACTTCGAGTCCGTCCAGCGCCTCTTCGCCTTGGCCGTGCTGCATGTCGAAAAAGACCACGCCGTTCTTCAGCGAACCCCGCGCCTCATCGCCACGTAGGTCAGGTCCGCGCACCACACCTGGTTGGGCGCGCGAATCTCCATTCCACGCAATAAATACGGGTAGATTCGATGTTCGAGACGCGGTTTGCTCGTGTGCGGGCCGGGCAGGGTTGCCTGCAATCCCATCACCCGCATCAGGCGCGCCACACGCTTGCGATTGACCGCGTGTCCTTGTTCGTTGAGCCACCACGTCATGCGCGGCACCCCGTAATACGGCCTCTTCAAGTACTGCTGGTCGATGAGCCGCATCAGCGCCAGGTTCTCTTCGGATTCGCTCGTGTAATATACGCTCGAGCGCGGAACGTGAAGCATGGCGTTCGCCGCAGCGAACCGCGAGACCGATAGGCAAGGATGTTCGAGTTCGACCCATGTCCTGCGTTCCTTCGCGGGTGCGCTCAGTGCTTTTTTTGAAGAAAGTCCAACTCCATCTTCAGCCGCCCGATTTCTTGGTACAGCGGCGTCGTCAATCCCTCGGCGTCCACCACGCCGTTGCCGCGGCCCTGCTCGAACACCTGCGGCGCGTTGTGCTGGAGCTGCTTCTTCCACTGCGCGATCTGCGTCGGGTACACCTTGTAGCGTGCTGCCAGGTCGCCTAGCGACTGCACTCCCTTGATCGCCTCCAACGCCACCTTGGCCTTGAACTCCTTGGAGTGATTTTTTCGCGTACGACCCATTTGGTAGGCTCCTTTCCCGACCGTGTCCGGGGTGGTGACCGGCCAACGCAAACCAGCCAAATCTTTACTTAACCACCTGTCCAAAAAATGGGGGTAACTTCAGATGTCCAGCAACGGTCCGCGCGAAATTTCCCCACGGCGGAGTGCTTCGACGCCAAGATAGGCCACCTGGTTGATGAGGTGGCGATCAGGCCGGTCGTTTCGTGTCGGCTCGTCGCTTAGCCGGAGGATGGAGAGGTGCGTCGCCGCGAGTGAGTCGTCCTTGAGCAAGGAGGTGCATTCGGTTTGGGAAATCCATACGCGCCCGGCGAACCTCCTGTTCATGGTCGCGTGATGAGCCGTGTTACCGGGAAATCCATACGCGTCTGGTGAACCTCGTCTTCCCAGCTTTCTGG
>BTUX01000312.1:0-4767 GCA_045863315.1 Candidatus Hydrogenedentota bacterium
CGTCGCCGCACTGTTATTCGGTCTTGGTTTGATTTTGGCGCCGTTGCTTTGGCCCGCTCAGTCGGTGGCAGTGGCCACACTCGGAAGAATTGCCCGCGAGGCCTATGCCGGCGCGCCCATCGACGATTCAAGGGCTCCGGACCAACACGTGTACATCCTTGCCGCCAACGAGCCGCTGACGTTCAGCTATACGCCGATTGTGCGTGCCGTACTGGGTCATTCCCTTCCCAACGGTTCGCACACCTTCTCGCTCTCGACAGCCGACCACGTGCTGACGCGTACCGCCCCCCACGAATTTGAACTGGAGGCAGTTGGCGCGACCCTCATGGACGGACCCTTCGCCGAAATCTGTCGAAGTCCCGCTTATCCGCTTGACGTCTCACAACAGGTCCACCTCGATCGGTGCACCGTTACCGTGTTGGAGACGCGCGGCGGGAAGGCGACGAAGATCCGCGTTACGTTTGACGCTCCGCTCGAAGACAAGTCTTTCGTTTTTCTCGAGTGGAGCGGGCGCTCGTTCAGGGTAGCGGAGTTTCCGGCGCAAGGCAGCTCACGCACCCTGACGTTCGATTTCAGGCCCGCGCCGTCGGGATCGTAATCCAGCTCTCTTCTGCCGGTGGCCGCGGCGTTCGGCGCGTGGCCATGCTTTGCGAGACGCATCGCCCGTGTGTTTGCCGGAATGGGCAAGATGCGGGGCAGCCCGATCCCTTATGCGCGATCGGCTCGCTTGGCGCGCGTTTCAGCCGCGATCCGCTCACAAAGCAGGATCCAATCGTCGTCGCTAATTGAATCGTATTCGCCGGATTCCAGCGCCTCGTTGCAAAGGGCCTGCTCTCTCAGAATAGAACGGTCTTGTTCGCGCCTTGTTTCGGAAGTGTTCTCTGAACTACTCATAAGGTATGGTAACACATTGAGAAGTGTTGACGCACTTTTTTCTATGACGTAAACCCGCCGTCCTTGCGGTTCGCGGCCCCCTTACGCTTCCGCCACTGGTCCAGTAGCCGCGTCGAACAACGGGCGCCTCGATCTATATGCGCGAACCCGCCAGACGCGTCAGATCAAGCAGCATCTCGGTCATGGACTGATAACGCTGCTCGGGACGTTTTCTCAACGCCTTCAGTATGATGCGGTCCAGGGCGGGTGGAATTTCCTTGTTGTACTTCGAAGGGGGATCAAATTTGTACTTCGGACTGCGAATCTGCTTCATGACCTCCTTCGAGTCGCGCCCATCGCAAGGATGCCGTCCCGCAAATAGTTCGTACATCGTAATTCCAAACGAAAAAATGTCCGACCGCGCATCAAGGCCCCGGCCTTTGTTTTCTATCTGCTCGGGAGACATGTACGGCCGAGTGCCGCCGCCCTCGCGAATCCATCGGGTCCGCCAGTTCGAGGCCGCCTTCGAGAGCCCGAAGTCGCAAATTTTCATCTGTTTAAGGTCGCGCGAGAACAGAAAGTTTGCCGGCTTGATGTCTCGGTGGACGATATTGTTCTGGTGGAGGAAGTCCAAACCCTGGCACAAGCGGATGCATACCTCGAGCATCTGCTGCATGGTCAGATCGCGATCGGCAATGTGTTTGCGGAGGTCCGGACCGTCCACGAATTCCATCAACAGGCACCGCCGGATTCGGCCCTGCGCATCCGCCTGTTCGATGATCTCCTTGTGATAGCGCAAAATACATTCGTGCTTGAGTGACGCGGCTACCAGGATTTCGCGACCCAAGTAGTCCCTGCGGCGCTTCTTGCGGTCCCGGTCGAACTCCGCTTTGAGCACCTTGATCGCAACGGTCATGTCGCGCTTGCGGTCAATGGCCTTGTACACGGTGCCCATACCCCCGACACCCACAGGCGCGACGATTTCGTAGGGGCCGACGTGAGTCAACTCCAGACTGCTGGATGACCCTTCGCCCCCTGAAGTGCTTTCACCGTCCCCTTCTTCGTTTTCGATTCCGTTGGAACGGCGTGAGAACAGTCGTCTCAGGGCTGCCACCTTCATCATGGTTACGAGTATTGCTCCACACCCAGCGGGATACCGTCGGCCCCGAGGCAAACAGGGGCCCCGCTCACACTACACCGAGCCGGTCTGTACCTCGCTATTATGACACAAGGCTTTATGCGGTTTTCCAATTGATCGTTCCCGCCGGTACCGGTACCTCCGAGAGGATGTCCCGCAAAACGCTGTTTGTGGTCACCCGCCGCAGTCTGCTCTCCGGATTCAAGATAAGCCGGTGCTCGAGCACCGGATGCGCCAGTGTTTTCACGTCGTCCGGAAGTACGTAACTGCGGCCTTGCACCGCCGCGAACGACTGGCACGCCCGGAAAAGCATCATC
The DNA here is from genome assembly GCA_045863315.1 of Candidatus Hydrogenedentota bacterium. Lineage (GTDB taxonomy): Bacteria > Hydrogenedentota > Hydrogenedentia > Hydrogenedentales > SLHB01 > JABWCD01. Next base: position 2,329 of record BTUX01000312.1, read on the forward strand.
GATGCCCGTGGGCTTGCCCCGAGGCTCAAGTGTGTCGAATCACGGGTGCGGTGAACAATCCGAAGCATATACTCGCGGACCTTTTCATGAATAAAGATCTCGCGGATTCCGGCCTGCATGCGCAGGATTGTCGCCACGTCGGTGACCGGGCCGATGGATTCCAGCGGGTGCGTCACGCGGGTCCGCTCCAACAGGCTCGCCTCCGCCGCGATGTTCGGATACCCGATGCTGAGCCTCAGCATAAACCGATCAAGCTGCGCCTCCGGCAACGGAAACGTCCCTTCGTGCTCCACCGGATTCTGCGTGGCGAATACGCAGAACGGCTGCGACAGCCGGTACGTCGCGCCGTCCACGGACACGTTCCCTTCCGCCATCGCTTCGAGCAGTGCGGACTGGGTCCGTGGCGTCGCCCGGTTTATTTCGTCCGCCACGACGATTTGCGAAAAGATCGGCCCCCGGCGAAACACGAACTCCTGCGATTTTTGGTTGTAGATCGAGACCCCCGTGATGTCCGATGGCAACAAATCCGGCGTGCATTGAATGCGCGTAAACGAGCACCCGCTCGAAATCGCCAGTGCGCGCGCCAGCATCGTCTTGGCCACCCCCGGCACGTCTTCGAGCAGCACGTGTCCACCCGCGAGGAAGGCCGCGAGCGCCGTTTTCACCACCGAAGACTTATCGAGCACAACCTGCTCGATGTTTCCCACGATGTCTTTGATGGCCTTCCGAAACGCGCTCACAAGCAGTTCCCTCATTCCCGCCCCTTGCGATAATACTTTGACCGTCGGAGCAGCGCAACCACGACCCGCGTACGGTTTCTTCTCCTCGACGAACTCAGTTCGGTACGCCCCCTTGGCTGCGAAGCAGGAATACCGGGCCGTGGAGTTCTGATACACTGTCCCGTCGTCTGACGTCTCAGCCAAAGGACTTACTGAATGAACAAGACCGCCGCACGCGCAGAGTCGTCCCGCCACGCCTGGGTGGTCGTCGTGGCGCTCGTATGCCTCACCCTAGCACTGTACTCGCCGGTCCGGCGATTCTCGTTTACGAATTACGACGACAACGATTACGTCTCCGAGAACCCCATGGTTCTCCGGGGACTTACCGGCGAGACCATCCGCTGGGCCTTCACGACCGGGCATGCCGCCAACTGGCATCCGATCACGTGGCTGTCGCACGCCTTTGACGTGACGCTTTCGAACGCGCTTGGCCTGGGTAGCACCGCCGCCATTCATCATCTGAACAACGCGGTTCTGCACGCCGTCAACGCCGGACTACTGTTCTGGCTCCTGCGAAATCTTACCGGCGTCGTCTGGCCCTGCGCTCTCGTTGCCGCCCTGTTTGCAGCGCATCCGCTGAACGTCCAATCCGTCGCGTGGATAGCCGAACGAAAGAACGTCCTGAGCACCTTCTTCGGGCTGCTCAGCCTGCTGGCCTACTCATCGTATGCGAATCGGCCCTCACTCGGCCGGTATATACCAGTCGCGCTTTGGCTTGCGTTGGGGCTCATGTCGAAGCCCATGCTGGTCACCTGGCCTTTCGTGATGCTTCTCCTGGATTTCTGGCCGTTGCGCCGCACCAGTCTGCTCGCCGCGGGTCAGCCAGGTAGCCGTCAGCAACTGCGTCTTTCATCGCTGCTTACCGAAAAAGCGCCATTATTCGCCATGATTATTGTTTCGAGCATTGTAACTTTCGTCGTGCAGCGAGAGTCCGGGGCGGTCGGTTCGGCGGAATCCATTCCGGTTCACCTCCGCCTCCAGAACGCGGTCGTCGCATACCTCGTCTACATTGCGAAGACGGTGTGGCCATTTGGCCTGGCCGCATTCTATCCGCACCCCATGGAATCGCTCGCGTTATGGAAGGTCGTCGCGTCTCTGCTGGTACTCACTGCGGGGACGTTCGCAGTGATTCGCGCCCTTGGCACACGACCCTACCTCGCGACAGGCTGGTTCTGGTACTTGGGCACGCTCGTCCCCGTTATCGGCATTGTCCAGGTTGGCGGCCAGGCCTATGCGGACCGTTACGCCTACGTGCCCTTGATCGGCTTGTTCATCATGGCCGCCTGGGGCTTAAACGAAATGGTCCGGGCGAAACCCGCCTCGCAGTGGATTCTTTCCGGAGCGGCGGGTGTTTGTCTTGTCTTTTTCTCGGTGAGAACGGCCTTTGAACAACGACACTGGGCGAATGATGTCACCCTATGGCAACACGCGGTCGATGTCACCACAAACAACCATGTCGCCCACAACAATCTGGGCACCGCACTTCAGAAAGACCGAAACCGCATTCCGGAAGCGGTCTCCCACTTCCAGGAGGCCCTTCGCATACAACCCTCGCATGCCGGGTCCCTGATCAACGTCGGATCGCTGTTGATGCGGCAAGGCAAGTATCAAGAAGCCGTAGCCAGCTTTGAGGCGGCGCTTCGGTCTAATCCGAACAGCG
>BTUX01000313.1:0-4753 GCA_045863315.1 Candidatus Hydrogenedentota bacterium
TTCGCGTCGCACCCTTTCCCTGTTCCGCCTCGCGTTGCGCGTCTTCGGCAAGGACGGCCATCAGGTCCACCTCGGGGACAATGACCCCGCCGGCCGGTTCGATTGATTTTCGGACTCCTTCGGGAACCGGCGTGGGTATCAGCGACCTTAAAGGAAGCGACGGCGTCTCCCCGAACTTTTCTACCGGCGGCAGGTCCCAGCGTTTCGTGGGGATTCCGAGTGTGACCAATTGCTCCTTCGACAGCAAGGACGACTCGCCGTCACTGTACAAGTCAAACGGATTTCCTCCAGCCAGCGGTCGAAGCCGGTAACCGGTCACAAAGCGTCCGCTACCGTCCCGGGCCACCTCGCTCCAGGACATCAGGACCTCATATTGGCTGGCGGAATAGCCGAAAGAGCTCAGGAATCGAGTTTCGTCAGGGAAACGGGGCTCGCGCCCACAGGTGGGACAAGCGCCGTCCAGTGGCTGCGCATAAGTGACTACACCTAAACAGATTACAAATGCGAGGCAAACCAGGACAACTGACTTCGGCACCCTACTTCTCCGGTTCTCGTCAGCGAACGTACCCATAGCTTATACCCTGCTGCCGCCGAACGTTACAAATTGGGGCAAGGAAGTCCCTGGATTCATATTCTAAGTGCGAGAGAGTGGGCCTGAGCCCTTTTCCGTCGGAGCCGTCCGTCGCGGCTGCTTTGTGCCGCAGGTTCTTGGCGCGTGTCAAGGTGGAACCCCTTGGGGAGCTCGAGGGGACCTTGACGCGCGCCAACGGTTCTGCGGCACTCTTTGGACGCGACGGGCGAGGTCCGATGGGAAAGGGCGGCCCTCGTGTACCAAGACCGAGAGCGAATGTTCGCTCGCATACGCCAGCGCGGACTCGTACCCGCGATCCCGCGATTGCGCACAGTGAAGCTGGCGGTGAAACTTCAATCCGACGAAGTTCTGCGCATGTTCGAAACACCGGGCCAACTCGGCCGAGGACTCCCCCGGGTAGTTCGGGTTTATCACACAGTAGCCGTAGAGACGATCCGGCAAGCGCCGCACGGCGTCCGCCGTTTCCTGATTGCCCACGCGGGTCTCACCATGAATGGCGGAGAAACTGCTGAAAACCATCTTCAAGATTCCACATTGACCTATGGATTCGACCAATTCCTCCAATGCTTTTACGGGCGTCGTTGTTCGTTCCCAAGACCCGATATGGGCGTGCATATCCGCGACGTTGTCGGGCCATTCCGAATTCGGCTGTCTCTCCGGCGCCGCGGCAGTGCCGCGCAATTTCAACAAGCTTCGCGCCGTGCCGCTCGACACGGCCGAACGTACCGTCGCGTTCATACCGGTGCGGACAAGCTGTGAGGCCGATCATTCGCCCTCGCGCGCGGGCATGCCTGTGCCGAAAACGAGCCGTCCAGAATGCCCGTGTTCGCAATCTTGGGCCTCTCATCACAACGCCGAATGCGTTGCGCTTGTTGGAGCAAGAAACAAGGCAAAATGGCCGTGTATCTTGGAAGTGTGAAATGGGCTATAATCGCGTTCCGCATGCGGGATAAAAGGCATTTTGCGGATTCGCCTTTGGGCATCGCATCACGGAGAGGATATGTCGAACGTGAATGAATCGCGACAGCGCGTGACTCGCCGGTCGTTTATCAAACGTGTCGCTGGGGCGGCAGCGACCGTCACCGTCCTGCCAAACGTCATCACATCGAAGGCCCTCGGCGCGGATGGCGCCGTCCCCGCCAGTGACCGTCTGGGGATTGGCTTCATCGGTATGGGCAAGCAAATGGGCGGCCATGTGGGAGCGATGTTGGGCCGGCCCATGTGTCAGGTGCTTGCGGTGTGCGATGTCGAATCGAGGCGACTCGAAAAATTCAAGACGCGAGTGGACGAATTCTACGCCCAACGGAGCGGAAAAGGTTCTTACACGGGTTGCGCCGCGTACCGGGATTATCGCGAATTGCTCGCCCGGCCGGATATCGACGCCGTTGTGATCGCCACGCCGGAACATTGGCACGCGCTCAACGTGGTTGATGCCGCGCGCGCCGGCAAGGACATCTATTGCGAGAAACCGCTGTCCCATACGATTCATGAGGCGCGCGCGATGGTGCGGGCGGTCCGGCGATACGGCCGCGTGTTCCAGACCGGAAGCCAACAGCGGTCCGATCGCGAGTTTCGCGTCGCGTGCGAGTTGGTCCGCAACGGACGCATCGGAAAGGTGCACACCGTGCACGTCAACGTGGGTGGGCCTCCCGTTGACTGTTACCTCGCGGGCGAACCGGTCCCGGAAGGATTGGACTGGAATTTCTGGCTGGGCCCCGCGCCATGGCGCCCCTACCATTCGGATATTGCGCCGCCGATGGAGTTCCAGGGCTGGCCGAACTGGCGGTCGTACCGCGATTACGCGGGCGGGATGATGACGGACTGGGGCGCGCATCATTTCGACATCGCGCAGTGGGGACTCGGCATGGACGACACCGGCCCCGTCGAGATTCATCCGCCCGGCGCCGAGTATGAGCGCCTCACTTATGTCTACGCGAACGGAATCGCAATGCAGCACGGCGGCGGATCGGGCGGCAAAGCCGGGGTCGAATTCATTGGCGAACTCGGCCGCGTCATGGTCAACCGCGGCTATCTCGAGACCGATCCTGCCCACCTAGTCGACGAACCGTTGGGCCCCAACGAAATCCACCTGTACGAGAGCCGGGGCCACCACGACGACTGGCTGGACTGCATTCGCTCGCGCCGGAAACCCATCTGCGACGTTGAAATCGGCGCCCGCACGATCACGGTATGCCATCTCGGCAACATCGCGTATCAATTGAATCGCCCGCTGAAATGGGACCCCGCGAACGAGTGCTTCCTCGGTGACGAGGAGGCAAATCGCATGCTGGCCAAGTCGATGCGCAGTCCGTGGACCTTGGCGGCGTAAACCGCCGTGAAACGCGGGCAATCAGGAAATGAACTGCGCCAACACGGGCCTCCAGACGAGGGGGCCTGGTTGACATTCAAGGTCTCACGTCAAAACTTCCACGTGTATTGAAACGTAAAGGCGTCCTCTTTGTACTTCACCGTCGTGCCCTTTCCGAGTTTGGAAAAGAGATCGCCCTCGCCGTTGTCCACAAGTTCCTCGGAAAAGGTGTGCGTCCACGCGAAGTGGAACTCGGCCCGTTCGCTTAGTTTTCGCGTAAACCCCAACGTGGCATGATAACGGGGAATAGCCGGGGACAGGGCGTTGCCGAAGACGTGCTCCTCGTCCACGGGGGCGTTGCCGCCCGAGAACCCCGCGCGCACGGTCCACGTGTCGTTTGGCCTGTACACCGCCCCGATCTTGTAAATGTCCTGATTGTTCCAGCCTAGTCCGCCTTGAATAGTCTGCCTGCGGAACATTCGGATGTCGCTCCAGTTCTGCCGCTTGTAATCGGCGAGTAGCGTCAACCGCGGGGTGACGTCCCACGCCACTCCGACTTGCCATTTCTCCGGCAGATCGAGGTTCCACCGGATCAGATCTTCGTATTCTTTATATTGTTGCACCGCTTGCCGGGAGGTCCACGTCGCGCCGAATCGGAACCGCTCCCATTCCTTGTACAGGCCCAATTGCAGGCCAATGCCCAGCCCAATGTCCATCTTATGATTGCCTTCGGTCGGACGAAGCTGAAGCGTCAACGTGTCGGTGCGGAACAGGGTCACGTCAAACAACAAGGACCCCCCCACGGCCCACCCGTTGTCAAAGCGATAACCGTAGGAGATGGGGATCTTGGCAACCTGCAATTCCGACCGTCGATCGTTTCCGCGGGAGAGCCCAAGGGTAGTGCGGGGATGGTCGTAATCCGCCTTGTTCCCCTGCACGCCGAACATGCCGAAGCCGAGCGTACCGGTCTCGAGCGGAATGATCATGCCCACGGACGGCACGAAAATGGCCCCGTGATCAACGCCCTTGACGGGTCTGGGATTTACGACCAGCCCAAAACCGTCGGGCTCCATGGAACGGTACAGGTCGAGATATTCGAGGGAAATATCGAGGCGTTTGCCGAGATCCACGATCGAGGCAGGATTCAACAAGGCCCATGTCGAGTCCTGTGGAAAGGCGACACCGGCCCCCGCGGTGCCCTTTTGTACCGCGCCGATGCCAATAAGTTCGTTTCCATCGGTCGCCCAGGTGCCGAACGACCCCAGCCCCAACACGATTGCCGCCGCAAACGCAAGGCGGCAGCATTGCATTCCCGGGCCGTTCACTGCCTAATCGCCTTCACACATGACCTCCGGAGTCCTGGAAGACGTACCGCTCCGACCCTGTATTCGCGGCGTCGCGCGAATCGGGTCACGGCTCTCCGTCCTGCACGGTCAAAGCGGCTTCCGCTGTCAAAGGCGTGAGGTTGCCGTCCGCATCCGGCAAAGTAATCTGCTCCCCGTTGGCATTGTACGCGGTGATGGTTATCGTGTTCGCGCCGGTTTCCACGTTCCCCGGCAGCGTCAGCGTGCCGGACCAGACCCCGTCCCCCGCCGTCGCATCTCCGCCGGTTCCATTGTCGAACAAATCGACCCGAGTCGATGCGACGGTCCCAGCGACGGTATCGACCACGCGTTCCGGATCGCCGATCGCGGCCTTAACGACGACACGGTCACCCGGCTTCGCGATGCCTGGTTCGACGGTGGCCTGCAAAATGGTCGGAAGGGGCTTTGGCGCGATCCCTTCCGCTGAGGTCTTTAATTCCTCCTCTTCCTCGCTCGACATCACCGAATGAACTTGCAACTTAAGCGGGT
>BTUX01000314.1:0-4735 GCA_045863315.1 Candidatus Hydrogenedentota bacterium
CGTTGTAGCATACGAGATAACACGCGTCGCCGTCCTTCTGTCGGACGATCAGGTACTGCAGGTCGTCGTCCACTTCGGCATCGCGGACGCGGTTCTTGATAAACTCCGGCACGTCAAGCCGGCCGTAGGCGAACTCCGCAGGTTCCATGGAGCGGTAGGCATCGATGATCGCACGGCCGACTGCATGTCCGAGGTCGGTCACCACCTGTTCATTGTATTGGCCGCTGAACTGGTACGCCGCGTAGCCGGGTCCCCAAGCGCCGGGTCCGGAATGGGTATGCGATGCATTGAACAAGATGTCGTTCGGGGTCAAAGGCGTCTCGGCGGCCGCATCCGCGCGTGCGATATTGGCGATATTGTCCGGCACGATCAGCATGTCCGACCCCACCAATACGGCGGTGTCCTTGCCGTCGTTCAGCGCCAGCGCGCGCACGAAAATCGGGTCGTGGACCCCCGTCGATGGTTTGCCCTGTCGTTGACCAAAGCCGGACAAGGGAGTGCCAATTGGAGGCGTAATCTCCGCCTTTGCCCAGCCGGCCTCGAGCGGTTGCACATCCTTGCCGATGGTGGAATGGGCGAGGTTTTCGTCGATCTTGGCGATCGCGTTCCGATAGTAGGACTTGCCCTCGAGGTTGCCGGCGGCGTAGGTCGGCCATGGTCCTACGACCACGACGAACAGGATGGCAACGATGAGAACAATTCCACCGATCCATTTTAACGTTTTTTTCAGCATGACGGCTTCCTCCCAGCGCGAGGCAGTTATTGGTCGATTGACGCCTTGAGCACGTTGTCGGCGGCGCGTTCGACGAGATCGAATGCGTCGGCTGTGCGCTCCAGCGGGAACGAGTGGGTAATCAGCGAGCCCACGTCAATTCGTTTGGAGGCGACCAAATCGATGGCCGCCGGAAAGTTGAACCGAAATCTCCTGCACCACGTCAGGGTCAGTTCTTTGCGCCGGGCGATATCGACCGGGAACTCGCCATATTCCTCGCCTGAAATACCTGTGAGCACGCCCCGCCCGGCGGGCCGGGCAATTCGACAAACGGTTGCGGGTGTTTGCGCTGACCGGGCGCAATCGAGCGCTGCGTCGACCCCGCGTCCCTTCGTTTCGCGAAGGATTGCTTCAGTGGAGTCCTCCTTGGAAGCATTGAATGCGTAGTCGACCCCATATCGACCGGAAACGGCTACGCGATAATCGTGCAAGTCGCAGCCGTAGATGCGGCCCGCCCCCGCCAGTCGGGCGACGGCGGCGGTCAGCAGTCCGATTGGACCCAGGCCGAGAACGGCAACCGATTCGCCGGGTTTGAGGTTGGCGAGGTCGATGGTGTGCAACGCCACGGCCAGCGGCTCGATCATGGCCGCCTCGGCGGCGGAGATGCAATCGGGTACCGGAAAACAAAACGCGGCATGTACCGCAATGTATTCGCAAAACGCTCCGTCATGCGGCGGGCCGCCCGGGAATTTCAATGCGGGGCACACGTTGTAGTGGCCCTTCAGGCACCACTCACAGCGCAAGCATGGAATTCCCGGCTCCACCGCCACGCGTTTGCCGATGAGGGTCGAGTCGGCTAGCTCTCCGACAGCCTCGACGATGCCTGCATACTCATGCCCAAGGATGAGCGGCTGGGTGACGACCGTTTTCCCGATGCGCCCTTCGGCGTAATAGTGAAGGTCGGAACCGCAAATGCCGGTGGATTCGATTCGAACCAATGCCTCGTGGGGCGCGGGAGCGGGCCGAGCCACCTCGACCAATCGCAAATCGCGCGGTGCGAACCACTTCACGGCCTTCACGTGGGAACTCCTAATAGTCTGCGGGGCGACAGTGCGCAATCTTGGGAAACCCGGCCGCACGACGGCGATCGCGCACGACCGTGGTGCTGGAACTTCCGTCCGGTCGTTTCGCACACGCGCACGCCAAGTCGGGAAGGTACCACGCCGGGATGTAAATAGGCAACCCGACAGTATGGAAGCCGACAGCATGGAACGTCATGAAGCATGGAGTCGGACGCATGCCGCGCAATCGTATCGGCAGAACAGGTGGGACACGCGGCATGCCACCGGGCAATACCGTAGCGAAAGGGGGCGCGGGGCTAATGAAGTGCAGACGAGCGGGGCGTCGTCGAGTGCTCCCGGCGCATTTTCTGCGAAATCTGGGCGTGCCGCTCCATGGCTAGCTGGATGAATTCTTCCGCCTGGTTGGCGTCAACCGGAAAACTGGTAACCGTGAAACCGTAGCCCTTGATAAACTGCTCGAGATCCGCTTGGATGCGTTCGAGGGCGCGCCGGGCGCCTTCTTCAGGGGTTTCGACGAGGAAGATGGCGAGTCCCGACTCGCTCAAACCGAAAACCTGGTCAGTGGAACGGAGTTCGTTATTTAGTCGGTTGCCCAGTTTCGGTAGGACATCGGCGGATTCCTCGGGTGCACAAAGGGTCACCAGCGACGCGGACGACGGGTAGCGGATAGAACGGTCGATTTCCTCGCGGACTCGGGCATGCAAATAGGTTTCAGTCTTCAGCCCGGTTGAAGGGTCGCGGTAAGCCAGCTTCTCGAGTACATGGCACCGCCGCTCAAGTTCAGAGCGCATTTGCACCTCTTCCCGGAGGCGGTTTTGTAACTCATTGATCACAGACTTTAAATTTTCAATGTCCTGCATTCCACCTCCACTCCCGCACAATTGCAGGCGCAAGTCGTATGCCAAGGTCTGAGTTCCTCTTGGTCGGACAGGAAGATACTCAAAACTAACGATTTATGCAAGTCAAGAGTTTCTCACCCAATCAAGTCGGTCGTTTACCCTCAAGGGAGAGTTGTCAAAGTTGACAACTATTTTCGCTCATGTTGACTTTTCAATGTATACTAAGTGCGTTTCTTGACAATAGATTATCCATGATGTAGCATTCGCCTGTCCGTCCTGTAAAGTTATCATTTCAAGTAGTCCACGCGCGCACGGTTTGGCGTGCTTGGGCTAAGAAGGATGTATGGTTCGAGGGATCCTATGAGCGAGGCACGAGGAAGCGGCGATGTGCGAATACTGCCTCGGCACTTCCGCGGTTCGGACCTTTTAGGGGGTGTACGCTCCTTGGGGCCGATCCTCGTCCCTGAGGGTCGCTGAAGTATGCAAGGCTTGATTCAGCAAGCCCAAGCCGGCCTGTTTGTATTGTATTGGATGCTTCGTAAGTGGACATGACACCCTCCGAAGGTGTTCCGTACCGTCTTCTTGTCGTGGACGATGATCCGGCGATACGGAATTTTCTCGCGCAGGTTTTGGAACGGGAAGGGCACGAGTGCGACACGGCGGCGACCTGCGCGGAAGCGCGGGCCGTGTTTCAAAAGGCGCGCTATGCGTGCGCGTTCATTGACCTCGGACTTCCCGATGGCAGCGGGCTCGGTTTGCTCTCCGAGTTCGCAGGCGAGGATCCCTGCCTTGTGCCGATCGTGCTGACGGGGGACGCTTCGGCGGACACGGTAATCACGACGATGCGGGGCGGGGCGTTTGACTATCTTCGCAAGCCGGTGGACCTCGTGACACTGCGGGCGGCCCTCGGCCGGGCCTTCTCCCACCATGCGCTGTCGAACGATCGCGCGGAGCTATTCCAGTTGCTGCTGCAGGAACGCGAGCAATTAAGGGCGAAAGTCGAGGCGGCCACGAAGGACATCCGTCAGTATGCGAGCGCGTGCGAATCGAGCAACCAACGTTTGCGCGGGCTGCTGAAACTGGCGCAGTTGTCGAACCACTACTATACGGAAGAGGAGTTGTTTCGTGAAGTGTTTCGGGAATTGGCCGCGCATGCGCCCATCCGAGCGCTCGCCTTGTGCGACTGTGTGCGGCAGAAGATGCAGTGCGCGGTTCAACGTTCACCGAATGATCCGATAGTCGTGCTCGGATCGCTCGGCTCCGCGCCGGTGACCGGGTTTGACGTCTTCCTGGCGGAGGCGGAGCCGGGGCTGGTGATTCAGGAGTGGATTGACCGCAACTCCGGAGTGACGACCTCCGAGTTGAGGGCGGTGATTTGCCCGCAAGCCTTGTGGAAGCGCTCAACCTTGACGGTTGCATTCTTCCTCGACGTGAAAAATGAAGTTGACCCCGTTGAACAGGAGTTTCTGGACACCTGCGCCTATTTTCTGGCGTTCGAGTGGGAGCGGGGCCAGTTGCTCTTTCACATCGCGCACCAAGCGAGCCTTGGAAACATCGGCGTCGAATTGGCCCGGAATTTCATCCAGCCGTTGACGGCGATTCAAATCGCGGCCGATTTCGTGAACGAGACACTCTCGTCGCCGGAAGGGCGGGCGGGACTCAGTATCATCGGCGAGAACGTGGACAAACTGCGCCGGCAGACCCAGGAGTTTCGTAAGCTTTCCATGATGCGGGAAAATGCGGTCGAGACGGTCCGACTTGATGAATACGTTGATCAGGCGTTGGACATGCTGTCCGTGGCGTTCCAGAACCGAAACGTCACCGTCCGCCGGGATTACATCGCGGATTGCGAATGCGTGCTGCTCAACGGCACGGCGTTGGCCCGGACCTTTTTGGACATCGTCCTTGGCGCCTTGCGGGCCGTAGACATCGGCGGTGAAATCCGGTTGCGCCTGTTTGAACTCGATACCGACCACGTTACCTTCGAGATCGCGCACGCGGGATCGATGCGGATTCACGGCGGGGTCGATCCCGCGGCGGGGTACGCCAGCGGAGTTTTCGAGCGGCCCCCGGGGTTACTGCTGGCCGAACGGACTATCCAT
>BTUX01000315.1:0-4732 GCA_045863315.1 Candidatus Hydrogenedentota bacterium
CCCAGCTCCGGAGTCTGGGCTATGTAGCATCAACCCGCCACGAGGCGCCGTCGGCTGACGATCAGCCCGTCGAGGCCCTTCACGTGGACGATGCACAAGCGTCGAAATCGGTCGAGGAACCGCGCGTTGAACTGGATAAGATGGTGGAGACGCCGCAGGAGGAAGCCGGTGTGACGGAAATGGGCGAGTCCGAACAGGATATACGGAGAGAGGTGCAGTCGGTGGACGGATCGCGTTCTGGGCCCGCAACGGCTGGCGCCGCCGAACCGGCGGACCGGGCAATGGCTCCGCTGGCCCCTCCGCCACCTGCGACGCCACCCCCCGCGACAGCGTTGGAAGCGGTCGCGCCGGCCGATCCAAGCCCCACATCGACATCGAATGGCGCGGCCAGAAAGGCGGGGCCGGAGTTCGTGACGGTGACTCCGTCGGATTTGGAGGCCCGCGGCATTCATCAAGAGATCAAGGCTTCGGGGCCGGCAGCGGTGCTTTTTGAGCAGGAAACGATCAAATCCAAGACCATCGGCCCCCGCACCTTCGTGTTGGTGGAGAATACGTGGTATGAAATCGGCTATGCGAAGGAAGCAGTGGTTTCCATCCAGCGCGGCTCCGATGCGTTAAAAGCACTTATGAAATCGGACAAGGGCCTGAAGAAGGTCCTCGAACTCAAGGAGCGCGTCGTGTTCAAGTCAGGCGGCCGGTGGTACGAGATGGCGGCGGAAGGGGAAAGCGATTCGACGCCGTAGTTGGGTCCCCCCGAGCGCGACTTTACCCCGTCTTCGCGAGGTCTTTAAGGAACTCCCACGAGTAAATGCCCGCGGTGTGGCCGTCGCTCCACGAGAATGCCACGGCGTAGTTGCCGAGTTGCTGGAATTCTTCCACGCGAATGTCCCTCGGCACCTTGTCTCGATCGAGCAGCTTTTCGCCCGTGTATTCGTCCACGCACATCGCGCAGGGGCACGCGCAGCGCACCTCGTACGGATTGAGAGTGCTGGCGGCGCCGTCGCCCCAGTTCACGTGAATCGCCCCCGGACCTATCGTCACCTCGGGCCGGGTCTTTGCCTCGATTCGGCTCTTGCCGACGGCGCGATGGACATTTTCAGCCATGAGACGAACCGGTTCGAGCGAAGCGCCTGAATCTCGTCGCGAAAGATCGGACACGCCGGGCAGGATAGGCAGTTCGGCGATGGTCGACAACCCGAACCGGTGTTGCAGGGTGCCGCGGCTGCTGCCGAAGGGGTAATGCGTCTTGCCGCACCCGTCGCAAACGAACGAACACATGTTCTCGACAATGCCCAAGACCGGCACCGCGACCTTTTCGAACATGAGAATCCCGCGGGCCACGTCGACCAGCGAGAGGGCCTGCGGCGTGGTAACGATAATGGCGCCGTCAAGCGCGGCCTGCTGGGTAACCGTAAGTTGGATGTCACCCGTTCCCGGAGGCAGGTCGATAATCAAATAATCGAGCTTGCCCCAGTCGGTTTGCCGAAGAATTTGCGTGATGTAGGCAGACACGATCGGTCCCCGGAGCACGGCCGGAGACTCCCCCAGCAAGAATCCCAATGACATCACCTTCAGACCGTGAACCGTGACCGGCTCGATGAGGTTGTCCACCATCCGAACGCCGGGATGGTGCACGTTGAACAACGTGGGCACCGACGGGCCGTACACGTCCGCGTCCAGCAAGCCGACGCTCAGGCCTTCGCGCTGCATCGCACGGGCGAGATGCGCCGCGACGGTCGATTTGCCGACGCCGCCTTTGCACGACGAAACGGCGAGCACCGTATCCACCTTCTCGAGCATGTTCACACCGGTGGACATGCGCGGCTTGCGCTCCATCGCGCTCAGGGTAACCGAGACCGACTCGACACCCGGCAGCGCCTTGACGGCCTCTTCGCAGCGCGTGCGAAACGTCTCCTTGACCGGGCACGCATGCGTGGTCAATTCGACGGTAAAGCTCACGTGTCCCTTCTTGATTTGAAGGCCTTTGATAAAACCGAGGGATACGATGTCGCGTCCCAGATCGGGATCGATGATATGGCGCATCGAATCCAGTACGGCGCGTTCGTCTACCATGAATACTCCGTGAATCGTGTTCGGAAGTCGACTAGGCGGACTTGGAAGCTGTGCCCGCATCCTAAACCGCGCGCGGCGGGACGCGCAACCATTCGCGAAACGGCCGCATAATTGCGACGCAACGCCTTGGCCGGCCATCACCCGACGGGTATAATGCCGTCTCCAGCGGTGGCCGCGGACCTTGGACGAGGCCGCACCTTGATGAATCGGAGCGTACACATGACGGACCGAATTCTGGCACGGATAGTGTGCCCGATACTAGCGGCTGCGTTCGTACACGGCTGCACGAGTGAACGCGCGCGCGCGCCCGAAGGCATCTTCCGCGTCGCTTCGGACGCCGAGCCGCAGTATCTCGACCCCTATCTGGTCACGGGCCATACGGAGCACCGCATTCTCACCTCCCTGTTCGAAGGACTCACGACGCTGAATCAAGTGACGCTCGAGGTGGAACCGGGCGCGGCGAAGTCCTGGGAGATTTCGGAAGACGGGCTGACGTATACGTTTCATCTGAATCCCGCCGCGAAATGGTCGGACGGCACCCCGTGCACCGCCAAGGACTTCGTGTACGGGTGGAAGCGAATGCTGACGCCGAAGCTGGGCAGCGAGTATTCCTACATGCTGTGGTGCATCAAGAACGCCGAGCAGTACAACAAAGGCGAGATTGCGGATTTCAATGAGGTCGGCGCGCAAGCCGTGGACGACCAGACGCTGGTAGTGCACCTGAATTACCCCACCCCCTATCTGCTGTCCATGCAGATTCATTACTCCTGGTTTCCGGTGCTGCAATCCTGCATCGAGAAACACGGCGCCATGGACGATCGGAGCAACCCATGGACGCTTGCGGGCAACATGGTATCGAATGGGCCGTTCAAACTGGTCGAGTGGTCGCCGAACAAGATCATTCGAGTCGTCCGCAACGAACACTATTGGGACGCGGACCGCATCAAACTCGACGGTATTGAGTTCCACCCCGTAAGCGGCAACCTCTTGCTCGAGGAGCGCATGTTTCGGGCGGGAAAAGTGGACCTGATCGAGACGCTTGTGTTGAGCAAAATCCCGACGTACCAGAAGGAAAACCCGTCGGTCCTGCGGCTGGAACCCTTCATCGGCACGTACTTCTACCGCATCAACACGACCCGCAAACCGCTGGATGATCCGCGGGTGCGGAAAGCCCTCGCCATGTCGGTGGACCGCGACTCCATCTGCCGAGACGTTACGTTCGGCGCTTTCGTGCCGGCGGTCGCGCTCACACCCCCAAACCTCGCGGGGTACACGGCGGAAGCGAGCATCGAGTACAACGTGGAGGAGGCCAGGCGCCTGCTGGCGGAGGCCGGCTTTCCCGAGGGCCGCGGCATGCGCCCCATCGAAATCCTGTATAACGAAAGCGAAGACCACCAGACGATCGCCGAGGCCGTTCAGAGCATGTGGAAACAGAACCTCGGCATTTCGGTCACCACGAACAAGCAGGAATGGAGGGTTTATCTGAATTCGATGACGACGCTGAACTACGACGTTGTGCGCGCGGGGTGGATCGCCGACTTTATGGATCCCATCAATTACATCGAGTGCTTCACCACGGGCAACGGCAACAACCGGACGGGGTGGTCCAATGCTCGGTACGACGAGTTGGAGAGGAAAGCCCGGCACACCGTCGACCCCGTCGAGCGGTTCTCTTATTTGCAGGAGGCCGAACGTATCCTCCTCGACGACGCGCCGATCATCCCGATCTACTCATTCCGGCAGCGGTATCTGCTTTCGCCGGACGTCAAGGGGGCGGAGGCCAATCCGCTGGGTTATCTGAATTACCGATACTTCTCGATCGAACGCGCCAAGCCATGACCCGATACATCCTCCGCCGACTCCTCGGTTTCGTTCCCGTATTCCTGCTGATCGTCACCGTTGTGTTCTTCCTGATTCGGCTCGCGCCCGGCGGCCCGTTCGAGCAGGGCGAGCGACACGTGCCCCCGGAAGTGCTCGAGCAAATTCGCGAAAGTTACAACCTGAACGCGCCGTTGTACGTCCAATACGTTGATTATCTGCGCGACCTCATGAGGGGTGACCTCGGCCCATCCATGCAACAGCCCAGCCGAACGGTATCGCAGTGGGTCATGCTGCGCGCGCCCGTGTCGATGGAGCTTGGTCTCTACTCCTTGCTCGTCGCGATGACCATCGGGCTGACCGCCGGCCTGGTCGCCTCGCTGCGTCCCAACACCTTGACCGACTACGTCCCCATGTCCCTCGCCATGGCCGGCATTTGCCTGCCGACGTTTGTGATGGGTCCTCTGCTCATGCTGGTTTTCTCGTTGAAGCTGGGCTGGTTTCCCGTGTCGGGCTGGGATTCGCCTATGGACAAGGTCCTGCCGTCGCTCACACTGGGCAGCGTCTACGCAGCCTATGTGGCCCGGCTCACCCGCGGCGGCATGTTCGAGGTGCTTGCGCAGGACTTCATTCGGACCGCGCGGGCCAAGGGGCTGTCGGAAGCCCGGGTGCTCCTCAAGCATGCGCTGCGCGGCGGCGTGCAGCCGGTCGTGTCGTTTCTCGGACCCGCCGCGGCAGGGCTGCTGACGGGTTCGTTCGTGGTCGAAAAAATCTTTCAGATTCCCGGATTGGGAAAGCAGTTCGTCGACGCGGCATTCAATCGAGACTACACGCTGCTGAT
>BTUX01000316.1:0-4712 GCA_045863315.1 Candidatus Hydrogenedentota bacterium
CGCGATCGCGTGCGCGTCTTCCTGGATGGCCGCATCCACGATTTCGACTACCGAACGGTTGTGCCCGAGATGAATCACTTCCGCGCCGGATGCCTGCAAAATCCGCCGCACGATATTGATCGCCGCGTCATGGCCATCGAACAACGACGTCGCCGTCACCACGCGAACGTGGTTTTTGGGTCGATATGGCGCCGGTTTTTCCATTTGAGTGCGTATCCCGCCCGAAAGGCGTCTCCAATCCGACTATAGGCCCGGACAAAAAAGCGTGTCAAGCGGATTCGAGGAACAGCGTTACGCCGCGGGTTTCACTGCGGTCCACATTCGGCCCTACCCGGGGATGATGCGGTAGCAGAGTGTCGATCCTCTCCTTGACACAACGGTCGCGATACGCTTTACTACCGCCGCCGATAGTCGGGCATCTGGGCTTGGGAACGGCCGCATGTTGCACCATCACGAAGATCATCCGCATGTTGTCAGCCGGAACGCGCGGTACGGCCTGATCCTGTTCGCCGTATACGTGGTGCTTTACGCCGGCTTTATCGCGCTGGCCGTGTTCTGGACACCGGTGATGGCGATGCCCGTCCCAGGCGGCATGAACGTCGCCATCGCCTATGGCTTCGCCCTGATTGCGGCGGCGCTCGCGTTGGCTTTCGTCTATATGGCCCTGTGCCGCGTGCCAATCCCCTCGGATAAAGGCAAGGACGCCCGCTGATGCGGTATACCACTTCGGCGACGGCGGTGGGGGTCTTTGCGTTTTTCGTGATCGCCGTCCTGGCGCTTTCGTTCTATCTGGGGCGCAAGGGTCAAACGGCGAAGGGCTATTACGCCGCGCATGGTCAAATCCACTGGGCCGTCAACGGCATTGCATTTGCCGGCGACTACCTCTCCGCGGCTTCGTTTCTGGGCATCTGCGGCCTCATTGCGTTTTATGGGTTTGACGGCTTCCTGTATTCAATCGGGTACCTGGCCGGTTGGATTGTCGCCTTGTTCGTCATTGCCGAGCCCATCAAGCGATTGGGGAAATTCACGTTTGCCGATGCCCTTGACAGCCGGTACAACTCGCGATCGATAAAACTCGCGGTCGCAATCTCCACCCTGGTCATCAGCGCTTTCTACCTGATCCCGCAGATGGTAGGGGCCGGGGCGCTCATCACCCCGCTCCTGGGCCTGCCGCACTACGCGGGCGTCATGCTCGTCGGAGTTACCGTAACCATCATCATCGTGACGGCCGGAATGGTGTCAACGACGTGGGTACAATTCATCAAGGGGTTCCTCCTTGTCATGTTCTGTGCAGCGCTCACGATCATGATCCTCCTTCGTGGTCTTACTGCACAGCCCCCGCCCCGCTCGACCGACCTTCACGCGCTGCGCGCGGAGCCCGGCGCGCGTCTCGTCGAAGATGCATGGCCCGGCAAACCCTATCTCAAAGTCATCGCCGAGGATGGAACCGAGGCGGTATGGCGTGTCACCGCGGACGGGCTCGTGGAAACCCAGACCATTGTGACGACGCCCCAAGGAAAGATCGTGAACGGAAAACCGCAGAGCGCGGAAAACGACTTGCGGCCCGTCGGAACGCTTGTCCAGCTACCGGACGGCGCCGATCGCACCGGCCCCATCGGTCCCTTGGGATTTTTCGGCGTACTGCGCGAATCGACCATCGTGACGTGGTCGAAGGAAGTGCTGACAGACGAATCGGGTACGTCGACCTCGGTCTACTATCCGGTCGTCCACGAAGGGTCGAGTCTGCTCACACCGGGCGGGTACTTCAAGGGAATGACGTCGCCAAACTTCACCGACAAGCTCGATTTCATCTCGCTGATGCTCGCGTTGTTCTGCGGCACTGCGTCCCTTCCCCATATCCTCATACGCTATTACACCGTCAAAGACCAGGCATCCGCCCGGAAAAGCACCGTCGTCGGCATTGCGGCCATCGGGTTCTTCTACACGCTTACGCTCTACCTCGGTCTCGGCGCCATGGTCAGCGGCGCTATGGACGTGACCGACAACAACATGGCCGCGCCCCTTCTGGCGCGGTCCTTCAGTGAACTCATGTTTGCCGTCATATCCGCGATTGCGTTCACGACTGTCCTAGGGACCGTGTCCGGGCTTGTGATGGCGGGCTCCGGCGCGGTTGCGCATGATCTGCTCGAAAACTTTCTGCGCATTCCCATGACGGACCACCAGAAGGTGTTTTACGGGAAAGCGGCCGCGATAGCGCTCGGCGCGGGCGCGATCGTGCTTGGCATCATCTTCAAGGACTTTAACGTGAGTTTCCTGGTGGGCTGGGCCTTCAATATCGCGGCGTCCGCCAATCTGCCGGCCCTCGTCATGATGTTGTTCTGGCGGCGCACGACCAAGCAGGGCATCGCCGCCGCCGTGTTCGTAGGCATGATCAGCTCGCTCGCATGGATACTGCTGTCCGGAGACACGTACTCGAAGATCTACGGGTGGGACCCCAACGCTTCCATCGTCCCTTTCAGTCAGCCCGGGCTCGTGACAATCCCACTGGGGTTCCTCACCCTCATCGTCGTCTCATACCTTACTCCCAAGCCCGCGCATTCCGTAGCTGAAGAATTGGCCGAGGAGTGAAACAGAAGGGTCGGTCGCACCGGTCCGCCCGTGCAATTCCGCCTTCCCGAATAGCCGGTGCGGAGCGTTTGGCCACGCGCCGCGCCCGCTGGCACGCGCGTTCGTTATGACTTCCAGCCTCCAAACAAAAAAACTAGTGATCATTGTGGTGCGGCCATCTTGGCTGCCTCCCGGAAGCCGAGAATCCGAGCAAGAATGCCTGCACCACAAGGTCAAATTGGTGTATTTGGTCTTTTTGTTAGAAGTTCTTGGACAAAGCCGCCGCGCGCCGCTGCAGCGACGACTTCTTCCTTGACGCCGAGTTCGCGTGAATTACGCCCTTGGCCGCCGCCCGGTCAATTTCCGACAGCGCCCGCTGCAACACCGAATTGACCTTCGAAACGTCCTTGGCGTCGAGCGCCGAAATTGCCTCTTTCAGGTAGGTCTTCATCCGCGAGTTGACCGCCAGGTTCCGCTTCCGGTTTCGTTCATTCGTAATGTCGCGCGCCTTCGCCGTTTTCGTGTTCGGCATGACAAACCTTTCCACTCATCGATGATGTACGGTTCGGACAACACATAAGCCTATCAGAAAAACAACGCCGGTCGCAACCGCCGTTCGAGTCCAGACCATTCTATTTCGACTTCCGGGGCCGATACACGTGCGTGCCGTGGCCGAAGATCAGTTCCGCCGACTCCATGATCGTCTCGCTCAAGGTCGGATGCGGATGGATGGAAAGTCCCATGTCCTCGGCGGTCGTCCCCATTTCGATGGCGAGCACTCCTTCCGCGATCAATTCCCCTGCGCCCGGGCCTACGATTCCCACCCCGAGCACGCGGCCCGACTCGGGCTCCGTAATCAGTTTGGTGACTCCGTCCGATCGGTTGAGGGTTGAGGCACGTCCGGAGGCGCCCCACGGAAACCTCGAGACTTTGATTTTGATATTGTCCCGTTTCGCCTGCGACTCGGTCAGCCCCGCCCAAGCCACCTCAGGGTCCGTAAATACCACCGCCGGGATGGCGGCCGGTTCGAACGCTGCCTTCCGACCGGCGATCACCTGCGCGGCCACACGGCCTTCGTGCGACGCCTTGTGCGCCAGCATCGGCTCACCGGCGATGTCCCCTATGGCAAATATCGTGGGATCGGTGGTGCGGCGCTGCTCATCCACTTGGACAAATCCCTTCGGGCCCACAATCACTTTCGTGTTGTTCAGGCCGAGCCCGCTCGAATTGGGTTTGCGCCCCACACTGACCAATACTTTCTCGAACGCTTCCTTGCGTTGACGGCCGTCGCCCGACTCGAACGTCACCTGAATCCCCCCGGATTTCTCCTGCATACTCGTCACTCTTGTGTTCAAGTAAATTGCATGCATAACCTTCTGCATCCGCTGCGAGAGAATTCCCACCAGATCTGCATCCGCTCCCGGCAGCAGACCTTCCGTCATTTCGACCACGGTCACCTTCGATCCCAGGGCCGCGTACACGGAACCCAGCTCCAAACCGATATACCCCCCGCCGATAACGAGCAAGGTCTTCGGAATGCCCTCGATTTGCAGCGCCGTGGTCGAGTTGAGCAGGCGGTCGGACTCCAGATACAAGTCCGGCAAGGTGGCCGGACGCGAGCCTGCCGCGAGAATGGTATAGTCCGTCGTTAGAAGTTGTTCGTGCCCGTCGTCGCCCGTCACTTTGATGGCGGTGGAACTCTCGAAACTCGCCCGTCCCTGTACGTAATTGATTTTTCTCGCCTTGCACAACTGGCCTAGGCCCGCGGTCATTTTCTGGACGACCGCCTCTTTGCTTGCGCGCATCTTGTCCAGATCGATTCGAGGTCTCGGGAACTTGATGCCCCAATGCTCGGCTTCCAGCGCGTCGTTCAACACTTTGGCGACGTGGAGCAGCGCCTTCGATGGGATGCAGCCGCGATACAGGCACACGCCTCCCGGATTCATCTCGACATCGATCAACGTAACGTCCAGCCCAAGGTCTGATGCCATGAAAGCGGCGGCGTATCCGCCCGGTCCGCCCCCAATAATGGCCACTTTTGTCTTGTCATTCTTCTCGCTCATTGACTACCTCAACGCCGAAAGGAAAATGGAAACCGCCGGACGGTTCAGCCTTCGAGAGACAACAGGAAGGGCTGCTCGACC
>BTUX01000317.1:0-4702 GCA_045863315.1 Candidatus Hydrogenedentota bacterium
TCGGCTCCCCCGCTCGCCACACCCGTCGCCCCCGAGGCGGGGCGCCCCTGGTGATAATGGGGGTAAAAAAAAAATAACGGGGCGGGTCTGGCCGCCCCCGGCTCGCTCCGCAGAGCGAAGACCTACGGACGGAAAGTCTTCCAATCCTTACTATGATTAGGAGACAATCCCCGCTCAGGTATACTTGTGGTAGTATACACTCTGGTGCGCAAATGTCAAGGGGGCCCTTTGCCATGGCTGCCGACAACGGACGTGAACGGATACTGGGGATTGATCTTGGAACGAACTCGATAGGCTGGGCGCTTCTCGAATTTGAGGACACGCAGCCCAAGGGAATTGTGGCGGCCGGAGTGCGTGTGTTCGAGGCGGGCGTTGAGGGCGACATCCAGTCCGGCAAGGACGAATCACGCAACAAAGCGCGCCGGGACAAACGCATGCAACGTCGCCAATTTGACCGCCGTGCGCGCCGACTCGCCCACGTCGCAAGACTCTTACAAAATGCGGGGTTGCTCCCGCCTGGTAATTTCCAGGACAAACAGACTCTGCATGAAACAATCGCCAAGCTCGACCAAGAAATTTATCAAACCCATAAAGGCTCGGTTGATGGCGACACCCGATTGAGGCTCACGCTCCCGCACGTGCTTCCGTATTGGTTGCGGGCACGGGCACTCGACACCCCGCTCGCCCCGTATGAACTGGGCCGCGCCCTCTATCACCTCGCGCAACGACGCGGCTTCCTGAGTAACCGGAAAGCCGTGTCGAAGAAAGAGACCGAGGAGGAACGCAGCCAAGTCAAAAAAAGTATTGCGGAACTTGAACAAAAGATCGGCGATACCGGCGCGCGCACGCTGGGCGAGTATTTTTCTCGAATCGACCCAACGGAGGAAAGAATTCGAGAGCGGTGGACATCACGCAAGATGTACTTGGAGGAATTCGAGCGGATTTGGGCGGCGCAGTCGGTCCACCACCCCAAAATCCTAACGGATCCATTCAGGAACCAACTTCACCGCGCGATCTTTCGCCAGCGACCGCTGAAGCCACAGAAGAACCTGATAGGGAAATGCGAACTGGAACCCGGCCAACAGCGCGCGCCATGGTCGTCGCTCGAGGCGCAACGGTTCCGCTTGCTCCAAAAAGTCAACGACCTTCAAATTCTTGCGCCGGACGGCACGCGGAGAAAACTGTCCGACGAAGAGCGTAAGGCGCTGGTTGAAGTCCTTGAACGCGACGGAGACCGCACCTTTGCGCAAATCCGCAAGCTGCCTCAGTTCAAAGGGTGCAAGTTCAGCCATGAAGCCGGCGGAGAAGAGAAACTTCCCGGCAATCGCACCGCATCGAAGCTCTACGCCATCTTTGGTGAGAGATGGTTTGCGATGTCCGAAAGCGATCGGAACCGCCTCGTCGAAGACGTACGCAGCATTCGCAACGAGGAGGTCCTCGCCCGCCGCGGTATGCGTGTGTGGGGATTGGATGAGGAGCAGGCCAAGGCGCTTGGCGCCGTATCGTTGCAGGAGGGGTACTGCAGCCACTCGAAACGTGCCCTGCGGAAGCTGCTGCCCGCGATGGAAAGGGGCGAGTCGTACATGACTGCATTGGATGAGGCCTATCCCGAACGCCGGTTGCCGTGGAATGCGATGAATGCGCTCCCCCCGGTGGCCCACGCGCCCCTTGGGGAATTGCGAAACCCCATGGTGGAACGGTCTCTGAATGAACTGCGGAAAGTAATCAACGCCTTGGTCAAAAAACACGGCAAGCCCGACAGGGTCCGCATAGAACTCGCGCGGGACCTGAAGAAATCCCGCAAGGACCGCGAAGGGATATGGAGGCAGAACCGCGAGAACGAAAAGGGCCGCTCGAAAGCCGCCCAGCGCATTTTCGAAGAACTGGGCATTCGAGACGCGAAACGCGATGCGGTCGAGCGCGTTCTGCTCGCGGAAGAGTGCAATTGGGAGTGCCCATACACCGGCAAACACATTTCAATAGGCGCGCTGCTGGGGGAGCATCCGCAATTCGACGTCGAACACATCATCCCGTTCAGCCGCTGCCTTGACAATTCATTCATGAACAAGACTCTCTGCTATCATGAGGAAAACCGGTCGATTAAGCAGAACAGGACGCCTTTCGAGGCCTATGGCTCCAATCCGGAACGTTGGGACGAGATTCTCAATCGCGTCAAAAAGTTTCGGGGACGCGGCGGGCGGGCGAAGCTCGAGCGCTTTCGGCTCGAGTCGACGGAAAGTCTCGATGACTTCAGCACCCGTCAATTAAATGACACGCGCTACGCTTCGCGCTTGGCGAGCGAATTCTTGGGCCTGTTATACGGCGGCAGGACCGACGGCAGCGGCACGCTCCGCATTCAACCCACGCGGGGACAAGTCACGGCCCATTTGCGGAATGTTTGGGGCCTGAACCGCATCCTCGGCGACGGCGGCGCCAAGAGCCGGGACGACCACCGACACCACGCCGTGGATGCCGTGTGCATCGCGCTCACGAGCCCGGGAACGATCAAAATGCTCAGCGATGCGGCAAGACGCGCCCCGCTCGAAAAGAGGCGGCAGTTTGCGCAGGTACAAGAACCATGGGAGGGATTCTACGACGATATTAAGGACGCCATCGAAAATGTCGTGGTCTCTCATCGCGTCAGCAGAAAGGTGAACGGCCCGCTGCACGAAGAAACGATTTACGGACGCGGCGTCGAGGAAGGTTTTTGCCACGTCCGAAAGCCGCTGGCAAAGATGTCCAAAGCAGAAGTCGAGGATATCGTCGACAAGAAAGTTCGCGAGATAGTGAAGGCGGCGCTCCATGAGGGCGAACCGAAGAAAGTATTCAGCGACCCCAGGAAACTGCCGGCGCTCGAAACCGACGGTGGCAGCACAATTCCAATCCGTAAAGCCCGGATCAAGAAGAGGCTCCAGACATTCGCGCTGTCCGAAGGGCACAGGTTACGGCATGTTGTACCGGCGGAGAACCACCACATGGAAATACTGGAGGTAATCAACAAACGGGGAGAGATGAAGTGGGAAGACGTGATTGTGGACCGGTACAAGGCTCTCCAGCGATTGAGTAAGACGGAATCGATTGTTCAGAAAGATCACGGACCAAATAAGCGTTTCGTGATGAGCCTCGCCACCGGTGACGTGATCGAGCTCGACGACGAAAGAGGGGGACGGCGCCTCTGCATCGTTCGAAGCATTTCTAAGGACTTGATTGCATTTGTTAGCATCAACGATGCTCGCCTCAAAAAGGAAATCATTGAAGCAAGGCAATGGAAACTCCTCCGTCTTAACGGTGTCCGACGACTGAATTGTCGTAAATGCATAGTGACTCCGCTGGGTGAAATCCGCCGTGCAAACGACTAACAACAGGTTGATAGATCTTTCTGAGGAGCCCGCATGGCTCAAGGTGAGTCTTGATCGGCTGGTGATTGAGCGGGGCGGAGGAGAAGCCGTAACGATGCCGATGTCGGATCTGGCTGCGTTGGTGGTGTCGCACCCGCAAGTGAAGTACACGCAGGCTGTGCTCGCCGGGATAGCCGCGGCCGGCGGGATGTTCGTGGTGTGCGACACGAAACACATGCCGGCGGCAATGCTCATGCCGATTGCGAACCACCACTTGCAAACCGAGCGCTTCGGCAAACAAGCGGAGGCTTCACTCCCCGTCCGAAAACAGGTGTGGCGCGACATCATAAAGGCTAAAATCCGCGCCCAATCCAAACTGCTCGAGGATTTATACGGGGACGATCGGGGGCTTGCCGCCTTGGTCCCGAAAGTGAAGTCCGGCGACCCTTCGAATGTCGAGGCGCAGGCGTCAAGACGCTACTGGCCCGCCCTCTTTGCCGACAAACAGTTTCGCCGCGATCCGGACGGCGGCGACGCGAACGCCCACCTCAACTACGGCTACGCCGTCTTGCGCGCTATCGTCGCCCGGGCTGTGTGCGCCGCCGGTCTCCATCCTTCCCTCGGCATTCACCACCACAATCGGTACAACACGTTTTGTCTGGCCGACGATCTCATGGAACCGCTGCGCCCGCTCGTCGACGGCGTCGTCGTACGGCGTGTCAAGGAGAAGGGACTCCCCTTCCCTCTGGATAAAGAATCGAAGGCCGCCCTTATTTCCGCCCTGACCGGACGCGTAGTCATACAGGGTGAGGAACGCACGCTGTTCGACGCGATGGCGCGGACCGCCGTATCGCTCGCAGAAGTGTTCGAGGGCAAACGCAGGACGATTGAGATCCCACAACTTTCGTGACCGCGCCCATGCTCGCATCCGCTCATACGTACCCATTCGGCATTTCGATCTATTTGCGGAAGTTCGCGTTCATTACGGACAAAGGATTGTCACTACCCCAATGACCGATCGGCTTTCCAATCTATCGGAGTATCGCGGCATGTGGCTCTTTGCAATGTTCGATCTCCCCGTGGATACCAACGAAGCCAAACGGCACTACGTCCAATTCCGAAATTTGCTTTTGAAAGACGGATTCCAGATGATGCAGTTTTCGGTGTACGCACGCTACTGCGCAAGCGAGGAAGCCAGTGAGGTCCATCGAAAAAGGGTGAGAAAAGGATTGCCGCCGCAGGGCCAGGTTAGGCTACTGTCGGTAACGGATCGTCAATTCGGGAAGATGGAAGTTTTCTACGGAAAAAAGAAGCATGCAACCGAAGAACCGCCCCCGCAGATGCTACTTTTTTGACGCTGACAG
>BTUX01000318.1:0-4688 GCA_045863315.1 Candidatus Hydrogenedentota bacterium
GCAAATAGGTTTCGCGGTGTTCGACCGTCATGATGGCCCGCTCGACAAGGTTTTCCACAAGAAGCACGGGCACCTCGATCGAGCGCCGAACGTTCTTGCCGCTCACCAGACAACCCACGAGTTCGTTGCAGTAGCTGCGAAAGATGTTCGGGCCTATCGGCTTCCCCAACGTCTCGATTTCTTGGATTTCCCGCGTCACGTGCTGAAAGATAAAGTCCGCCGCAAGCACGTAGCCACGATCCTTCCAGAGCTTCTGGGCGTCGGCGTGAACATACGAGTCGAGGAAAAACCGGATCTTCGAGGCCGCCACATACAATCCGATTACCGAAGCGATGTGTTTGAGCGAGGCGATGGCTTCCTTGGCCATTTCACTGTCAATGGAATCAGCGCCGATCAGCCGTCGTATTTCCGGATTGAGCCGCAGCGCGGCGTCCCGGTCTTCTTCATTCGGCGTGACCGAGCTGTGAACGCCGCTGTCGGGCTTGGACGGCGGCGGCGTCAGCAGTTCCGTGAAACGCTTGAATAAGCCCATCGGCCAGACTTCTCCTGTCAAGGTATGACTTCAACCTTGGCCTACCTCGCACCTTCCCCAAGCTGCTGACAGGAAACCCGGTCGCACCATTGTACAGAATCTTACGGCGAATGCAACATAGTTTTTCCTAGGTGGTCAAAACTCGACTTCACGCACTAATGTGAGGTGGATGCGGGCAGTACGAAAGGAGTCCTACTTCCGCGACATAACGACGACCAGCCCCTCAAGTTCGGCGCCTCCCTCAACAAAACCAGTGGACAGGTTTGCGGGCTGATAACCATCCGCAACGACACGCAGGTTGTAGAGACCGGGCAACAGCTCCAAGACGAATCGCCCGTCGCCGCTCGACACAGTGCGGGCTTCGTTGGATACTGTGGATGTTCCCGGGAGGGGTCCGGCAGTCTTAAGTTCCGGTCGTATCTCATACGATTCGATTGCGTCGCCCTGATCGTCTACGACCACGCCGGAGATTCGAATGAGTGGTTCCAGCGCAAAATCGACATTAGGTGAACCACTCGCCACACCGCCGCGCTCCTGCGGCGCAAATCCTCTGGCACTCACGCTCATGTGATACTCGCCCGGCTCAAGGCCTTTCACGGTGTAGGAACCGTCGGCGCGCGTGTGCGCGAACGAAGCTTGCGCCGAACCGCCGGCGGCCCCTCCTGTTACACGGACTGTTGCCCGCAACGGATTGCCTGCGCTGTCGGCCACCGCACCCGATATCTCGAGCAGCCCGGAAGAATCATAGACCAATCGCACATCCCGCAAGACTTCGCCCGCCTCTAGGCGAAGGGAACCGACTTCTTTCTGCGCGCCTCCGCCGGGCGTTGCCAGTACCCGGTGGCCGCCCGGCACAATCCCCGTCAGCACAAAACGGCCGTCTTGATCCGATTGACCCATCGCGGGCATGGCGGGAAACGCCATTTCCTCACAGACCGCCATAAGCCGCGCCGACAGTCCAATGCCGCGGCGGTCCACGAGCGTCCCGGAAACGACCCCGCTTCGATCCAACTTTAGTTCGAGTTTCACGTCCGAGATGCCTTGATCCGGGACAGCGGTGGGACCGTACGTTTCGCTAATCATGGACGAAGTGACGGCGTTCAACCGGAGTTCCGCGCCGGCCGGCAACCCCGCCAATACAAATTCGCCATTCGCGCCGGATACCGTCTGATCCTGCCAGCCCCGTCCGTTGCCTCTTACCTCCGCGCCGGGGACGGGCCGGCCATCTTCCGTTACGACCATCCCCGAAACGGTGATACCACGCTCGAGCGCCAATTCGATCCCGTCGACAGTTTGTCCCGCGACAACAACGACCGGAACCGATGCGCGGCGCACGGAATCGCTGGCGTATCCCGGCACACGCGGTCCCACTCGGACGCTGAAGTCACCGCCGGGAAGTCCGGTCAACTCGAACGTACCATCGTCGCCGGAGGTCGACGTCCATGCGTCGGGGTACCTGTCGCTCGTCGAACGAGCAAACACGGGGGCGTCCTGAATTCCTTTGCCGGTACCAACGTCAAATATCCGTCCCCGCACGGTTCCTCCTTCGGCGACCCGCAGCCGGAGGCTGCGAACGGGTTGGCGGTCGAGGAAAACATCGACCGGACCGTCAACGAGCACATACGGGGCCGTGATCGCATTGACGACATAGCGGCCGGGCGCCATCGACGGAAACTCGAACCCGCCGGATTCGCTCGACATCACCGTGTGCGGATTGACCCCCAGCGTGTACTCCCGCGCGGACACCGTAATGCCTCCAATTCCCTGACCGGTTTCGTCGGCGATGACCATTCCGCCAAGACTCAGCCCCTTCTCGAGTGTTAACACGTTGTTGTCGGTGCCCGCCGTTATCGGCCGGCTGAGCAACGGCGCGAAACCCACCGCGGTCACGTACAACTCCCACTCCCCGCGCGCCAACGCCGGAAACGTAAAGGTTCCACTGGAATCGGTGGCCGCTTCCAGACCGACGGACTCATACTCCCGCAATTGCTCACCGTCACGCGAGTACGGGCTGACCTTCGCGCCTTCGACCGCGTTGCCTTGCGTGTCGCGCACCACACCGCTTGTGGCCAACGCACTCTCCAGTACGAACACAATGTCCGCCTCGGCCGCGGCCGACGTGAGGCGCACCCGCTTCGTCGCTATGGCATTGTTTCCCGAGGCCACAACGACGTACTCGCTCAGGGACAATCCCGCGAGTTCGAACAATCCGTCCTCCCCGGCCGTTACGCCGGGCGGGCCGGACTGCGCCCCCTTGTTCCTGGAGTCGCCGCTGATATCGCGGGCCAATATGGATGCGCCGAAAGCAGGCTCTCCATCCGGGAAATACGCAACGCCTCGAATGACACCCGGGGCGGATGAGGGAAGTCTTTTCGGCAGTGGCTCAGACGACGCCTCATCGCCGAGATTGGGTTCGCTAGAAGTTGAAGGAGGCATGTTGTCCGGCTGCATACCGGCGGGAGGCGTGTGTTCTGAGGTCGGCGGGGCGCTTCGTAACAACAAGAAAGCGCCCAACAGCGCCACACCGAGCAGAATGGTAATTGCGGTAATTACTTTCTGATTCAGCCCGAAGTGCGCCATACGAAGCCAATCCCCTTAATGGCATGCCGCAAGAATAAATCCCTCTCACCGGCGCGGATTACTCCTGGAATATTCCGTATACCTCGATGAGTTCTCGCTCTTGCGCCGTTCCGATTTGTGCAACTACCGAAATCACTGCCTTAAAGACTTTCGCACTTTGCTCCCCATCGACTGAAACAGTCAACAAAAGTTCCACTTCGGTCGAAGAAATTGGATTGACCGTTGCAGACAGCGGATATCCCTCTTTTACCTCAAGTTTTACAATTTCGAGGGGGATTCCGTAGGGAGAAGACAGACGGATAGAAGCAACCTTAACCTGGCCCGCTCGCAACATACCTAGGGTGATATGCCGTGGCTCGATAAGGAGAGGCAGCAATACATTCCCTTTTACCGACACACGCTTGTCTGGCTCAAACGGATCCGTTGTTCGTATAAGTATCGGCTCAACAAATGAACCATATGGAATATCTCTCGCCACGCTAACCATGACTTCGTGGTCTTTCCTCGCGTTGAGCACGGGTTCCACACGAACGTCCAAGTATCGCTCATCGAATTCAAGTCCCAGCACGCGCAAGTCGACGTCAGGTGGAGAATGTAGCGTAAAAGTTTGAAAGACAAAGGTCTTGGCGCGAAAACCTTCGCTTGACAATTCAATGGAGAATTTGCGGGATGGAGTGTTTCCTGCGTAAACCTTGGCTAGCCCCAAAGGCGTATACTTGCGTGCCCACTTGTATACGTAGTCGAGATTGATTTGGCCGTCTGGAGTCGCCCCGATTTCGTGGCCAATTACGTCTTTATCATCATACAATTGAATTCGCACAGGCAAAGGGGTATTTGTATCTGAACGATACACTGTGCCGTGGATGTGCAAAGGCAATGCGTAATCATATATTCCTACATGAATACAACTGGATATAAGAATTACAACAGTTAAATATTTACATTTTAACATAGTTGCTCTATTTCGGCCAGGGTGGCGACTGATGTCCTGGCTTATCTTGCTCATCATATCCACAGGAATGAAGCCACTCGTGAATCACTGTGTCGCCGTATTGGGTTCCACCGCCCGAACCAAGGTTCTTGACGCACAAATATGCGTTGCATTCATTCTCGTTCTTTTTGTAATCCGGGTTGCTGGGGTCAATAGGGGTGCAATTGCCGACAGGCTTTACATTTGGCCTTGTTGGATTGTCGTGGCATTGCGACGCAATTTTTTAATAACTTCCTCTATGACATCGGTGGAAACCTCAGATCCGCTAAGCATTGTAAGATCACTTTCGTGAATAACAAGTGTAGGGTATGTAGCTTCCTGATCGAAATTTCTGCCAAAGGTTTGCCCTGAGCCGATTAGAAATAGTGCGATGCGTTGCGATAAATCCGGGGTATATTCGTAATCAGTACGAGCCGTGACGAGAATCATTCCAAGACTTTTGTGCTCAATCGAAGGCAAGACTATTTTATTAGTCTTGCCTTGGGGAAGAATGATTTGAGTTTCCGTAATCCAATTTAGCTGAGATCGAGCTCGAGCCTCACTAGGAGTGTAAATACGCCAATGTCTCTCGTTTAGATTGATGAT
>BTUX01000319.1:0-4675 GCA_045863315.1 Candidatus Hydrogenedentota bacterium
GTGCGTTTGGCCTTGCGCGGCGCGCTCCGCGTCCTTCCGTTACTGGTCCTGTCAAAGGCGTGGTGAAACGCTTCCTGGACCTCACCGACCAATACGAGCCTCATTTCGTTTTTGATTTCCGCCGGTATATCGACGAAGTCCTTCTCGTTCTCCTTGGGCAACAGGACGGTGCGAATGCCGGCGCGGTGGGCGGCCAACACCTTTTCCTTGATTCCGCCTACGGGGAGCACGCGGCCGCGCAAGGTGATTTCGCCGGTCATGGCGAGGCCCCGGTTGGGCGGCTCTTTTCGAAGCGCGGAAACCATCGAAATGGCCATGGCGATACCCGCGGACGGCCCGTCCTTGGGAATGGATCCTTCTGGGACGTGCACGTGAAGGTCAAGGTTGCGGTGGAATCCGGCGGGTATGCGCAGCTCTTTCGCGTGCGAGCGCAGGTAGGTATAAGCGGCCTGCGCGGATTCCTTCATCACGTCGCCCAATTGCCCCGTCAGCATCAAGCCGCCCTTGCCCGGCATGATGCTCGTCTCGATGTGCAGCACGTCGCCGCCGGACCATGTCCACGCCAGACCGATCGCGACGCCCTGCCCGGGCTCCGCATCGGCGCGCAAGTCGGGATATTCATGCGGGCCCAACAGTTCGGGAACGGTCACGTCCGTGATGTCCACCTTCTTCTTGCGTTTCGATTCCTGGACCACGCGGCGCACGACCTTGCGGCAGACGTTGGCGATCTGTCGTTCGAGTTCGCGTACACCCGCCTCGCGGGTATATCGCTGTATCAGCGTATGAATGCCGCTGTCCTTGAATTCAATGTGGCGGTCGGTCAGCCCCGCCTCTTTCATCTGCTTCGGGATCAGGAAAAGGCGCGCAATGCGCTCTTTCTCGAATGAGGTATAACCGGAAAGTCGTACGACTTCCATCCGGTCGTGCAGGGGGCCTGGGATTTCGTACTCGCTGTTGGCCGTCGTAATAAAGAACACCTCGTGCAGATCAAAATCGACTTCGAGATAATGGTCGCTGAATGCGGTGTTCTGCTCGGGATCAAGGACCTCGAGCAGCGCCGACGATGGATCGCCCCGGAAGTCCATGCTCATCTTGTCGATTTCGTCGAGCATGAATACCGGGTTCTTGACGCCGGCCTTTTTCAAACTCTGCACGATCCGGCCCGGCATCGCGCCGACATAGGTCCGGCGATGTCCGCGTATCTCCGCCTCGTCGCGCACGCCGCCCAGGGAAACCCGAATGAACTTTCGTCCCATGGCTCGGGCGATGGATCGGCCCAACGACGTCTTGCCGACTCCCGGCGGGCCCACGAAGCACAGGATCGGCCCTTTCGTGCTCTTGCTCAGCTTCCGTACGGAAAGATACTCGAGGATGCGCTCCTTGACCTTGTCGAGCCCGTAATGGTCTTCATCAAGGATTGATTTGGCGTTATTGATGTCGAGCGCGTCCTTGGTGCGCTTGCGCCACGGCATGTCGCACAGCCACTCGATATACGTGCGGATGATCGCGCTTTCGGGGCTCATGGCGGGCATCCGCTCGAAGCGGCCCAATTCGCGGACGGCCTTTTCGCGAATTTCATCGGGCATCTGGGCCTTGTCGATCATCGCGCGCAGTTCGCTGATTTCGTCGCCGCCGCCCTCGCGGTTCCCGAGCTCCTGATGGATGGCCTTGAGCTGCTCCTGCAGATAGTACTCGCGCTGGCCTCGATCCATTTGTTCACGAATGCGATCGCGGACCTTGCGCTCCATGTCCAGCATCTCGATTTCCCGCATCAGCACGGTGGACAAGATCTCGAGGCGCTCGTGTGGATCGAGTATGCTGAGCAGATTCTGCCGCTCCTCGACCCGCAACGGAAGGTAGGAGCAGATTAGGTCCGTCAGCGTGTTCGCCTCGTTGACGCCACGCAGCGACGCCACCACTTCAGGCGCCACGCGTCCGCTCTGCTTGACGTACTGCTCGAACTGACCGAGGGTCATCCTCATGAGGGCTTCCGCCTCCGCCCCCTGATAGACCCTCTCCTCAATAGGCTCCACTCCTGCTTCCGTAACCGCGCCCTGCTTGCGCACGCGCACGAGTCGGCCCCGGCCCAACCCCTCGACGACAACTTTCATGGTGCCGTCCGGCATACGAAGCGTCTGCAGAATATTGGCCGCCACGCCTATCGGGTGCAGTTCTTCAAACCCTGGAGAATCGACAGTGGCGTCGCGCTGGGTGCATAGAAAGACAGGGATGCTGGCGGCCAGGCATTCCTCGACCGCCGCGAGCGAGGCCGGCCGACCCACCAGCAATGGCACGACCATCCGGGGGAACACGACCACGTCTTTCAGCGGAAGCAAGGGCAGCCGCTGTAGACCCGGTTCCGATTTCGGCCTGCTTGTCATCAACGTGTCTCCGATACGAAAATGTTATTCTTGTTCATTAGGGAAGCGTACAGCGCCATGCCGCTGCCGGAGGCGGGCGGAAGGCCAGGTGACCGGCACGAATTCTCGTTCCCACAAGGGTACCATTTCCGGGGACGTAGAATCACGATATTCCCACTCCAAACCCGCCTGTCCCCAGTCGGGACTCGGAGAAAACGGCCCACATTCACGGATGTGCAGGCCTCTTTCGACACACGGGAATGACGCAATCGGTTGTGCGAGCGGTTCTGCCTGAAACCTTCCGACCCAGCCCGGGACCGCAGTCGAATGTTTACCGGCCCAGCGAAAACCGCTCCGGCAGATAGTACAGCAACGTTCCTCCCAGCAGCCCGATGATAAAGCCCTGGGGCAGGGAGAGCGCGGCGACCGCCACCAACAGCGCAATCATGAAGCCACGCCGATCATGGGCGGTGTCGCGCACAAAGAGGAGGAGGGTCAGCGCCTCAAACAGCAGTATAACGCCAAGGACGGGCTGCGGGAAGATTCGCACAACATGGTCGGCCACTTTTCCGAACAAGAGACCGATGACGACAAACATCGAGCCGTATATCACAACCGAGCCGCCTGTGCGGGCGCCGAACGCGTAATGGCCCGCGAGGCCTCCGCAGCCATGGCACATCGGAATGCCGCCGAAAAACGGCACGACCATATTCACGACGGAGTAGGTGAGGCCGATTTTGCGAAGACCGACGTGCCGGTCCGGAAACAGATCACGCAGGGTCCTGTCCGTCGCGAACACGGAGTTTGAGAGGGACAGCGGAAGCTGGGGCAAGGTGAGCGCGATAAACCCCGTTGCGAGATCAGCCCAAGTCGGTACGTGAAGGACCGGCGCGGCCAGACCGATTCCGCCTGCGACAACGCCCACGTCGATGTCCATCACCATGGCGTACACCATGCCCAACGCGATTATGGCCAGCGCGGCGGGAAACCGGCGGCTGCCCATCAGCGCCACTCCAATCGCAAAACTCACAAGCGCCAACACGTAGCCGGGCGCCCCGTCACCCGGAAGGTAGCTTTTCATTGCCAGATTCGCGAGTTGGAGTCCAAGCCCCATCTGGACGCCGCGAATGACGCACAGCGGGATTACCCGCGCCAACCAGTTCAACAATCCCGACAAGGTCAGAACGAGCATTACGCAACCGATGGCGAGACCCGCCCCGTGCAACACGCCGGCGGACAATTTTTGCGTGATCACGAGCACGGCCATAGCCTTGAGCGGTTGCATGGGCATCGGCAGACCATACAGAAAGCCTGTCAGCAACTGTGCAGCGCCGAACAATACAAACACGCTGGCAGCGTCAAGACTCGCCGCGGGTATCATGGCCGCGATCAGTGGTAGGTCCGTGCCGAGGTCGCCGAAACTGCCGGCCCACTCGTTCCGGTCGAACCGTATCCACCCGCCCCGCGCGGATGTCGATTTCTCCTCTTTTCCCTGGCTCATGCGCAACTCCACGATCCGACCCGAGAACCGGGACCACTCCGAGCCCATGCCACAATGCCGATTGCCAGGGCGGATGAAGGGGCGTGACGCCCCCCTTCCAGCGCCGCCTTCACACCCCGTGAGACCATTTCTCTCCCAACGGCAGCCGACGTCAATGCTACACGCAGAAGAGAGTCCGGGCGCGAACCTCAGGGCGTTGGAGCGATTTCCCGAGGCGTGGACATCTCGACTAAGACGCGTGGATCCAAAAAAGTACCGGAAGGACAACTGAACCTTCCGGTACCTTGGAGGACCCTCTCGCGCCAAAAGACGGTGACACGTGCGTGATCACTCGCGGTCGATACCTACAACGCCAGGATTAGGCCATCGCCGAACGGCCCTTCTCGCCTACGCCCTTGAAGTCATCGTGCTCATACACCAGCAGCGGTTCTTCCGCGTTTCGGACAACGCCCGGCGTTATAATGCATTCCCGCACGTCCTTCCTCGACGGAATGTCGAACATGATGCTGAGCATTGCGTCCTCGAGGATGCTTCGCAGGCCCCGAGCGCCCGTTTCCTTCTCAATAGCCAGATCTGCGATTGCCTCGATCGTCTCCTCCTTGAAGTGAAGCTTGACGTTCTCCAGTTCAAAAAGCTTCTGGTATTGCCGAAGTATGGCGTTTTTGGGCTCTATCAACACTCGCACCAAGTCATCGCGCGTCAATTCGTGGAGCGTCGCAATAATCGGCAGGCGGCCGGTAAACTCAGGGATCATTCCGAACTTGACAAGGTCTTCCGGCTCAACGAGTTCAAGCAGCTCCCCTATCTTTCGGTC
>BTUX01000320.1:0-4667 GCA_045863315.1 Candidatus Hydrogenedentota bacterium
GGGGGCGACTGGTGAGAAATGCGGGCTAGTCCGGCACCTCGACGCTGATGTCGTCGCCCTCGACGCAGGTTCGGTATCGGCATACGCCGTCGCCGGGATCATGGTCGGTGTACTGTACGTCGAAGGACCATCCATGCCAAGGGCAGGTCACCTCGGTGCCGTCGATCCATCCGTCGGACAAAGGACCACCCGCATGAGGACAGGTGTCGCTGACGGCGTAGTAGTTTCCCGCAATGTGGAAAACGGCGATTCGGTGGTTTCCGCAGGTGAAGGCCTTGCCTTCGCCGTCCGGTATTTCGCCTACTCTCGCCACTCGTATTTTCTGGGGCATTTTTCACTCCCGTGCGCATGTTTGACCTATCGGTCAAAAGGCGGATTCTAGCCACGCTTCGTTGCCCGATCAAACGAACGGTTGCCGTTGTGTTTCGGTATTGCGCGCGACCCGTTATTCGGATAGATTGATTTCACTCAAGATTGAACAAACCCGTAGGAGGGCCGTCCCATGCGTTCGGCTGACATGACCCGGCGAGATTTTCTGACAACGGTGGGCGTGGGCGTCATGTCGCTCAATTGGAGTCGGTGGGCGTCCGCGCAGGAACAGGGCGCGCCGCCCCTGCCGGGAGTCGAGCCGTCTGAAACGTATCCGGAAACGTCGTCCCGTCTCTCGATCAAGGACGCCTCGCGCTTCACGATCCTTCAACTCACCGACGCGCATTTCCACCAGCGACGCCAGCAAATGCCGGAAGGGGACCAGCGCAGCATCGGCGAATGGAAGCAGATGATAGATGCATGCGGACCGGATTTGTTGGCCATTACGGGCGACTTGTGGCATGACAACTTCGAGGGACGGGGCGAGGGTTTCATGCGCGCGAGCCTGTCCTGGATCGAGGAATTGGGGGTCCCCTGGCTGTTCGCGTGGGGCAATCATGACCAAATGGACGATTACCGGGTCGGACACGACGCCATACACGATGCCAAAGGTTCCCTGTACCGGGGAGGACCGCAGGGCGGCAACTACACCGTCGAGATAGTCCGCGGTGACGGGAGCATCGTATGGGAGTTGATTTGCTTGAACACGCACCGGCACGGCCTCGTCGGTCCATCGCTGGACTGGCTTATCGCGTTAGCCGATTCGCGGCGCGACGCGGAGCCCGGCACGAACGCTTTTGCTATGTTTCACATCCCCATTAAGGCCTATGCCGACCGGGAAGGCCGAGAGACCTTCGCGGGAATTACGCTGGAACCCGTGAGCCATGAGAAGGAAGACGGTTCCGCATTCGACCGGTTGAAAAAGCTGAAGTCGGTTCGCGCCTGTTTTTGCGGGCACGACCATGTAAACGACTACTCGATTGCGGTCGACGGCATCGAGATGGTTTATGGTCGAGCGTCAGGGTGGTGCGGCTACGGGTTTGACAAGGTGCGCAAAGGCGGCAAATTGATTACGGTCAATTGCGAGACGGGCCGGTACGCGTGGGAGACCGTGTTTCCCGAGGGCCTGCGTTGGCGGCCCAAGCAGAATGAGCGAGTGAACCGCGTGTTGGATGAGCCGTGGATGAAGGATCCGCTGGCGCGACCCGCGGCATAAGCCGAAGCGCAGGTGTCGACATCCGCTACAGCGAAAGTGATCCGAGAAACGCGCGCAGTCCCTCCTCGTAGTGCGGTCGGGAGGCAACATAGGCGGAGTTGTGACCGCCTCGAATTTCGAGGAATTGTTTGGGCTCGTTGGCGAGTTCGTAGAGCGTTCGGGCGTGCTCGATGGGAATTGCCTCGTCGTCGGGGCTGTGGATGAACAGTATGGGACACTGGATGCGGGGGACCTTGGCCGCGTTGTCGAAGCGATGCCAAAGGATGAGACGAAGCGGATTGTAGGGATATTCCTCGCGGGCGGACCGGGCGACCGAGTGAAAACCGCTTTCCAGGATCACCGCGGCGGGAATTACTTCGGTCGCGAGCTGACAGGTAGGCCCCGAGCCCAGCGAACGACCCACGAGGACAATCCCGGCCGGGTCGTGTTTGAGGTCTTCGGTCAGGTAGCGCCAGCAGGCCCGGATGTCGCGGTAGCAGCGCCATTCCGAGGGAAACCCCGAGCTATCGCCATAGCCGCCGTAGTCGTAAAGCAACACGTTAAAACCCAAGCGGCGGTATACTTCGATGTCGTCGAGGCAATCGGACATGGTTCCCGCGTTGCCGTGTGAGTATAGGACGGTCCCTAGAGCGTTCTCCGTGGCCATGTACCATGCGCAAGTACTGCCGCCGCCCGAGCGGAGGGAAAGGCCCTTGTAGTCCCACCCTCGGTCTGTCGGTCTGTCGGCGAGTTCATCTCCCGGCCGAAAAATAAGCAGTGACTGTCCCACGAACAGAAGCGGTTGCAGCGCCATCAAGACGACCGTCGGCACGGTCGCCAACACCAGGGCCTTTCGCGCGTTCCGGCGTATCGAACTCGGGGACGGCGGGGATTCCGCCATGTCATCGCTGGATTTGGTCAAAGAAATCTGTCAGTCCTTTCTTGTATTCCACCTCGGATAGAAACACGCATTCGTTGTGATCGCCCCGGAGTTCGAGAAACGACTTGGGCTCCGGCGCCAACTCGAACAGCCTTTTGCCGTGGTGAAACGGAATTATCGTGTCGTGAGGACTGGCAATGATCAGAATCGGCGCGCCGAGTTCCCGAATCTTGGCCTCGTTGTCGAATCGGTGCCGCAGCAGCAACTCAATGGGCATGAACGGAAAGATCTCCTTAGCACGCCGGGTGACGGACAGAAAAGAACATTGCAGAACGACCGCCTGGGGTCGGACGGTGCGGGCCAGTTCACAAGCGACGCCGCCGCCAAGCGATTCGCCGTATAAAACAATTCGGTCCGCCGGAATCCGCCGCTCCTGCGTCAGATACGCCCACGCCGCCATGCCGTCCTGGTAACAGCGCTGCTCGCTCGCCCTGCCTGTGCTTTCGCCGAATCCGCCGTAGTCGTAGAGCAGAATCGAGTAGCCGAGGTCGCGGAGCATGGCGCATTGTTCGAGTCGATCGGCGATGGTGCCGCCGTTGCCATGGGAGAACAGAATGGCGCCTTTAGCGTTTTCAACTGGAATCCACCATGCGTGGGTCGTCTCGGCGCCAATGGCGAGGCGCAGGTCCTCGAAGGCCCAGCGAAACGGCGCGTCGGCCGGATTACGCCAGATGTATCCTCCGGCGGGGAAAATCAACGCGG
The DNA here is from genome assembly GCA_045863315.1 of Candidatus Hydrogenedentota bacterium. Lineage (GTDB taxonomy): Bacteria > Hydrogenedentota > Hydrogenedentia > Hydrogenedentales > SLHB01 > JABWCD01. Next base: position 3,207 of record BTUX01000320.1, read on the forward strand.
TCTGAAGCAGATTCAACATGATTGCCGCACCGAAATACGCCAGTGCCCCGAACACAAGGAGGCGAGCGCACATCCGATACAACGGTCGGCGGTTGGCAGGTTGCATGGGTCAATCACGCGCGTTGGGAATTTCATCTGCCCTCGCAATGTACACTATACTATGGCGTTTTTATATTCGTCCGGGGGTTCCTATGCATAGTTACAATATTCTACTCGAGGCGGGCCGGATGCCCGATCACTGGTACAACATCGTGCCCGACCTTCCGGCGCCGCCCGATCCGCCGCTTCATCCCGGCACGCGGAAGCCGTTGGCCCCGGCCGATCTCGCCGCGATATTTCCCGAGCCGCTGATCGAACAGGAAATGTCCGTGAAACCGTCCCTGTCGATTCCCGGGGAAATCATGGACATCTACCGACTCTGGCGGCCTACTCCGCTGCGGCGGGCGTACCGGTTGGAACAGGCGCTGAACACGCCGGCGCGCATTTATTACAAGAACGAGAGCGTCAGTCCGTCCGGCAGCCACAAGATCAATACCTCGGTGCCGCAGGTCTACTACAACCAGATCGCGGGTATTCGTGAAATCACCACCGAGACGGGCGCGGGACAATGGGGAACGGCGCTTGCCATTGCGTGCGGCATGTTTGGCCTCAAATGTACGGTGTATATGGTGCGCGTGAGCTACGAGCAGAAACCGTATCGCCGCATCCTGATCCAGACCTATGGAGGACACGTTGTACCGAGTCCTAGCACTTTAACTGAAAGCGGTCGTGCGTTTTTGGCGCAGAATCCGCAGACGACGGGCAGTCTCGGCATGGCCATATCCGAGGCGGTCGAGGTCGCCGCGAAAAGCGGAGGATCGATCAAGTATAGCCTGGGCAGCGTGCTCAACCATGTGCTACTTCACAACACCATCATCGGATTGGAAGCGAAGCAGCAGATGGAAAGCGTGGGGGCGTATCCTGATGTCGTAATCGGGTGTTGTGGCGGCGGCTCGAACTTTGCCGGGCTGGCCTTCCCGTTCGTGCAGGACAAACTAAAGAAAGGCGTCGCCATTGACGTGATTGCGGCCGAACCGTCTGCGTGTCCCACCCTGACGCGCGGGGTTTATGCCTATGACTTCGGGGACACTGCAAAGATGACGCCGCTGCTCAAGCAATACACGTTGGGACACGACTTCGTCCCACCGGGTATCCATGCAGGCGGGCTTCGCTATCACGGCGTCGCGCAACTGGTCGCGCACCTTGCCCGGCTTGGGGTGATTCGTGCGGCGGCATGTCATCAGAATCCGGTGTTTGATGCATGTCTTCAGTTTGCCAAGGCCGAGGGGATCGTTCCCGCGCCGGAGTCGGGGCATGCCATTCGGATCGCGATTGACGAGGCATTAAAGTGCAGGGAGAGCGGTGAGAAGAAGACGATCCTGTTCAATCTCAGCGGTCATGGCCACTTCGACATGTCGTCGT
>BTUX01000321.1:0-4591 GCA_045863315.1 Candidatus Hydrogenedentota bacterium
GATAGCCCCGCGGGGGATTCACCCAATTCCTCGAGTCGTTGGAGGGCGCGGTGGGCGTAGAAATCGCCGATGCCGCCGGCGTTCAGGGCGCGTCGGAAATCGGCCACCGCACCGCTCGTGTCTTTCCCGGCGAGGCGCAGGCAGGCGCGGCGGTATGCGGCCGCGGATGCGAACGAACTGTCAGGGAAAAGGTCCAGCAGCCGGCCGAAGGCGGAGAACGCGTCCCGCTGCGCACCCTTTTCGTGATGCAGGCTTGCGGCTTTGTACAAGGCGTCGTCGGCGCGTTCGTGCGAGGGACATACCTCGGCGAGCCGAACGAGCAAGCCGATGGCGGCTAGTTCTTCACCGGGTTCCTCCCTTCGGTCGAGGTGCTGGTGGGCCAGCCACCACAACAGATCGCCCGTGGCTTCGTTGTCGGCGAATTCGGTGCACAGTCTTTCAAGCAGGGCGTCCCCGGCTTCCCGATAGACTTTCCTGCGTTCGGCTTCCGAGGAAGGCTCGTTCTTCGGGCGCGGTTTGGGTTCAACTCCGCTGGCGATGTAGCTGCGGGCGGCCTGGGAGAGCGCGACCGCCGCCCACTGTGTGCCGGGATGCAACACCGCCACCTGCGTCAGGGTGTAGCGGGCTTGTTCCTTTTCTTTGCTTGTGCCGAGGAGGATTCGCGCCTGGAGGTATGCAATCTGGGCCGCGTAGGTCTTCGCGAGTTCGGGCGACATCGGGCCCAGCGAAAGCAGGACCGGCGCGGCTTCGCCGAATTCGCCCGCGTTGACCATCGCGGTCGCCGCGTCCATTCGGTGCTGCACTTCGGGAGAGCCGGCCAGTTTTCGGGCGGCGTTCAATCGGGAATCGCGCGTGCGCGCCGTTCGCAGCAGTTCGGCGAACAAGACGTAGCCCTGCGCGCGCTTGTCGGGCAGGGCGATTAGGTTTTCCGCGTAGTGCCATTGATAGCGGGTCAGCCATCTAGGCGAGACGGGCGTATCGAGCACGTCGCCCAGCAGCGAGGCGGCTTCCGCATGACGATTCTCGCGCTGGTACAACAACGCTAGTTCGGCCTGGCAGGCTTTCTTCCACGGCCCGGCGGGGGCCGACGTCATGAAAGATTCAAGACGCGCGATTCCGCCCTGCGTGTCGCCGGCGCGCGCGCGGCAAACTCCCGCCCGGACGGCGGCATGGTGCGCCAACGGGGAATCGAGCGTGGAAACGGATTCATATGCCTTGGCGGCGTCGGCGAACCGGCCCTTCGTCTCGGATTCGTGCGCCGCGAGGTACAGGTCCTCCCCGGGGAACGCGCCGATTGCGATGAGAATGGCCGCGAGTGCATTCACTTCCTGAGATACCTTCTTTGCGCTGCGGGGCCTTGTGAGGTCCTGGCGCAGTGTTCCCACATCGCCGCATCGAGCAACGGTGGGCCGATCCTTCGCCTTGCCCGTCCGACGCGACAACCGCCGGCCGGTGATACCGGAATCGGCGGGCGAATCGTAGCAAGCGACCGGTCATCTGTCAAAGGAACGAAGCGGCGGCCCGCGCCAACGAGGACAATCCGGCAAGGAGCATGGCAGACAATGTGAGCAGAGACAAGGCGGCGCCCGCGTAGTAACTGTATGGTCGATATCGATGTTCGATGACGTGCGACCCCTCGGGCACCGCCACTCCGCGAAACATGCCGTTCGCGATCAACATGGGCGCGGGTCGGCCGTCCACCGTGGCGCGCCATCCGGACAGGTACGTGTCGGAAAGCACCACGATCCCTTCGCGGGGCGCGTTGACGCGGATGACGACGCGTTCGGGCGTGGCATCCTCCAACGAGCACACAGCGTCGCCCAACGACGGCAGGGCCGCGCTCGCCTCGCGCAAAATCGCTCCGTCGAGACGGCCGATGCCCGGCGACAAGGCGTCGACCACGCAGCGGCGCGATCCGTCGAAATGCGGGTCTGACAACGCGGATACCGCGGCGTCGACGCCGACTTCGACCTGCGCCGTCGGTACCCAATAGGCGCGGGGAAGTGCGCCCTCGATCTCGAATGTCCGCAAGTCTCCGCTCGACTGCAACTCACGCAGCCTGGGGCCGTCGTTGGTCCACGTGCCGCTGAACATCGGACTCTGCGGTCCGGCGAGCAGGGTTCGCGCGGCCATGTAACGCAGCAGGTGCGGGTGCGGCGACTGCGGTGTGATGCCGATGCCTGCGCCCGGCGGATTCGTGGCGGGTTCCCCCGCCATTCCTCGCCACCATTTTGCCTGCATGTCGGTGAGCGGCAAGTCCACGGCGCCGATCACATGCAAGGGATATATCATCCCTGCATTGCCAGGCAGGGCGGGATCGAGGTCGCGCGCGGATACTACGACCCGAGAGCCCAGGGCCTGTTCGCGCGCCGCGCCAAACGCAGATTCGTACCGCCGGTAACAGTCCGGCGCGTCCTGCCGGGGATGGCGGTAGATATTCTTGTTTGCGTTGGCCAAATCGGTGAACAGCAGCAGCGCCACCGCGAACGTACACAGCGGGGCGACTCCCCGGAACCGAAACAGGAGAAACACCGCGATGATTACGGCCAACGGGATCAGATACCGACGCACGTCCGCCCCGAAGGCGAGGAACAACGCCGCGGCGACGGTCAGGGTCGCCAAGCCCACCAGCCAGTTGTTCGGCGAGCGAAACCGACGGCGCGGCAGGAACAGCCGGTCGGCGCCGATGCCGGCAAGCGCGGCCGCACACAGTTGCGCGGGCAGGAACAGTGATAACACCGGCCACGTCGTCGACTCTCGGCTGCTCAACAGGTATATGAAGGCGGTCAATGCGATTAGCGCCGCCGCCAGCAGAACGACGTCGCGCCGGCGCGCGCGATGGAACAGAGCAGCCGGCAACATCAGCAGCGTCGCGATGCCCATATATCCGGCCCGGGGAAGCGGACCGGGGGCGGTCAGAAGCAGTTGCGTCAGTAGTTCGGCGCCTTGGGCCCGGGTGTCGGTAGCGAGATTTAAGGCCAGCAGGAGTTCGGCCGGGCGCTCGAGGCGCCACGCCCAGGCAAGGGTCGGCGCCCATTGGATCGCCGAGCCGCCCAGCGCCACTCCGGCGATGATCGCGAGGCCCGCGGCCCGCCGCTTCAAGGAAGGCGCGCCGGGATCGCCGGGAGATACCACGGCGGCGATCACGAACGCGAGCGCCAAGGCGAGTGCGGTCGCCACCAAGGCATACGCGCCGGAGAGGATGAGGAGGGCGCCCGCCACGCCCGCGAGGACGGCCGAGGCGCGATCAAAACGGTGCGCGTACTCGCGCACCGCCCACAGGAGGAACGGTGTCCACGTGAGCGCGGATGCGAGCGCAGGCCGTGACATGGCTGCGGCGGACAGGCCCGAAAATGCGTAGGCCATGCCGCCGATTACCGCGGGCATATAACCGACGCCCAGCGCGCGCAGGTACAGTGCGAAGAACAGCCCCATCATCGAGAGGCAGACAAAGGCGTGCAGTGCGAGCGCGCGTTCGGCCGGCAACAGCCAAAACACCGCGTTCAGCGGCTGGAACACGCCGACGCGCGCGTCGGCCAACAGGGGTATGCCGCACAATTGCCGCGGGTTCCATAGGGGCAATTCACCCGAGCGGAGCCGGCCGTAGACGTGCGTGTAGACGGGATAGATGAACTGGTATAGATCGCTGTTTTCGTATGCCTCGCCGATGCTGCCCCCCCGAATCTCGGTCTCGATCCAAAATGTCGGCGCCAACGCGATGAACAGGGCCGCAATCAGGAACATCGGGAACAATCCGTACCGGTAGGCGGGCGGAGCATCCCCGAATTCGAGCGGAACGTCGTTTGATCTGCTCAGACGCATCCGGCGAACCCGCGGATCGATGGGCCCGGAATACCGCGCATGGCGGCAGCGCCCCCGAGGGCGGCGATTCGTCCTGTCACGTGAATCATACCCGGTATAATCCGTCCTTGTAGTCGGGTCGAGCGTCCGTATTGTACGGCAGGGTCACCGGCAAGAGGGAGCAGGTTCATGCACGAACGGTTTGGGCTGCAGAAATACATGATTCGCCGGAAGGTCTTCAAACTGTTCGGACAGGCGTTTCACATCTATGACGGCGATGGGAACGTCATATTCTATTCGAAGCTGAAAGCGTTCAAATTGCGTGAGGACGTTCGCCTGTATACCGATGAGAGCATGACGACCGAACTGCTCGTGATCAAGGCCCGGCAAATCCTGGATTTCGGCGCAACCTACGACGTGGTGGATGGCGAGACGGGCGAAAATGTCGGCGCACTCCGCCGAAAGGCCCTGAAGTCTTTCATCCGAGACGAATGGATCATCCTCGATCATCAAGGGCGGGGAATCGGGATCATTCGGGAAGACAGTATGGCGCTCGCTTTGATTCGCCGGTTCCTGCTCAGCATCGTTCCCCAGAGCTTCTCGGGTACAGTCGATGGACAGCCGGTCCTGGTGTTCCACCGACACTTCAATATTTTCGTGCTCCGCATGGATCTGGACTTCACGCCGGACTTTCGGGACCTGCTGGATCGCCGCATGGGAATCGCCGCGGCCGTGCTCTTGAGCGCAATCGAGGGACGCCAGGATTAGCCCGCATTTCTCACCAGTCGCT
>BTUX01000322.1:0-4576 GCA_045863315.1 Candidatus Hydrogenedentota bacterium
GGCCAGCCGGAATCCTACGACATCCCCAACGGCATGACCGCGGAATACACCTACGACACGCTCAATCGCCTGACCGCGATCGAGTATTTGAGCGGCGCCAATGTGCTTGATGGGTTTTACTACGAGTTGGACGACACTGGCAACATCACGCGGACCGAGCATGAGGATGGATCGTATTGGGAGTATGAGTACGACGATCGCTACCGCCTGACCAGCGCCGTGCGCAGTCACCCAAGCGGGAACATTCGCGCGAACTATGCGTATACATATGATGACGGCGACAACATGCTTACCCGCCGCGGCGGGTCGAGCCCTTCATGGATGATTTCAACGACAACACCTCGACGGGCTGGTCGAAGACGGCGGGGTTTGTGGCGTCCAACACCATGATGGTGGATTCAAACACCGACGCGACGGTGGACACGATTTTGAAGGACGATTTCACGGATGATGATCATGAGATTCGCTTTTCGTACCGGCGGACGTCGTCGAATTCGGGTGATCGGGTGAGCGTGTATGCCCGCTTCGTCGATTGGGACAACTACGTCCGCGTCGAGTTCTTCGGCGATGGCACCTGCCGCATCATCGAAAAAGCATCGGGCACGGCAACGGTGACCGACACCGGCACAGCCGCCTCGACCACCAACACCTGGTACGACGTCCGCATCGTGTGCGACGACACGTCCATCAAGGCCTACCACAAAACCGGCACAGCACTCGAATCCGAAGTCCTCTCCGCGACCTCTGCGGTAACAACCTCTTCTAAAATCGCCCTCACCACCTGGGCCAACACCACAGCCGACCTCGACAACATCTGGCTCATCGGCGACTCGCTTTCCAACACCACCACCTTCGCCGTCAACAACGCCAACGAACTCACCACCATAACCGAATCCAACGGTACGACTTCGTTTAGATTTGATGCCTGGGGACGGATGACGAGTAAGGAAAGGGGCAGCTACGAGGCGGAGTATGAGTACAACTACAGATTTCTGCTTGATTCTGCCACGTCTGATTTTCCTGGCGAAGGAAGTGTCTCATACGAATATGGTGCTGATTACAAACGTCGCGTCATGACCGCTGGAAGTTCTACGACCAAGTACAGGTGGGATCCGGGATTCGCGATACTCGCGGAAGAAGAATCCAATGGTTCTCTTTTCAAGTCGTACGTGGGAGGTACATTGGCGGACATAGCCGGAAGCGAACCCGCCATTGGAACCTACCGCTACTATTCACATGACCATTTGGGGTCTAGCCGACGCTTACGCAACCAGAGTGCAGTTGAACTAGGCCGACTCGAACACGGGCCCTTTGGAACCCCGTTCGGCGAAGTCGGGTCGACAAGCACGAGGAGTTACACGAGCTTACCTTGGGATAGTCCTGCGGGGCTTTATTATGCGCCTTTCAGATACTATTTTGTGGATTTCGCGAGGTGGATCAGCCGCGATCCGATTGAAGGGCCGAATGTCTACGCATATGCGAGGAATAATCCAATCAATCTGACTGACGAATTGGGACTTTCAACGTTCTCGTCCTTAGACGCTTGCGCACAGGACGCCACGATGGCGGAGGTTGTGGCGGACACGATTGGGCCCATCACCATTCTTCCGATGCTCCCCCTTCCCCCTAGGCAAGGATACCGGGAAGACCGACGGAGGAAACGTTGGGAAGACATCGAGGCCCGAAGACAAGCCCAACAGGAGCGGCAAAGACCAGGGCCGAACAACCTTCCTCCGCTACCGTCTGACTTATGCGAAGAGCTGGCGAAGAGTATTGCCGCAAATGTAAAGACAAATCCAATGAGCGCGGGAATAATGTTGGTCATATTTGCAGCCCTCTGCGGACCAAGTCTAAGAAGACCCGGTGCACCGGGAATGGGTGTTGTTTCGTGCCCTGTGCCGCCATTTGGTATACCTGAATCTCCAAGGCAATGACCGCCGTATAACTACATTGTCTCGGAAGAGGGTACTTGCGTGGAGTTGGTGGCGTCAGTTGCGCCGTTAGCGCAAAATCGAGGACGGTCATGAATCCAGCTGAAAGACTTGCCGCGATCGCTCAGGCTTTCCAGAGTGAAGGCAAATTACAAAAAGCTGTTGGAATAGCGAAGTATGCGCTGGATCTGTTTCCGGAAGACCAAGACGTAATTTACCGACTCGCCGTGTTATTGGCTGAGAGTGGCGATCGTAGTGAGGCGGTGTCGTTGTTAAGGCAACTCCGCGCAATGAATCCTTCATACCCGCGTTGCCACGAACGACTTGGGCAATACCTCCGAAAATCCTGTCCCTCCGAAGCCGCTGCAATGCTTGAGATTGCGGTTTCTCAGGCTCCAGAAGACGATGGCTGCTGGAATTCACTGGCCCTTGCACTCGTCGATGCGGGTCTGTTAACTAGAGCAAAAAGTGCGTGCGAAAAAGCGGTGCGATTGGTACCAACCGATGCCCACTATCATTGGTGTTTGGCAGATGTGTGTGAGCGGCTGGAACACTTCGATGAAGCTGAGGGGCATTATGAAAAAGCAATCGAATTGGAACCAAATGATCCATTCTTGTACGAATCGTTAGCAATGCTTCACTATTCAAGAAACGACCTTGAACGAGCGAACCAAACGATTCAGAAAGCCCTCGAACTATTTCCGGACGATGAAGGTTTGCTACTGAGCAGCTCTGAAATAATGGAACACCGAGGTGACATCAATGGAGCGATTGGCTGCCTGAAGCGAGTTGTACAGTTAAATCCAAAATCGGATTCCGCGTGGTATTGGCTGGGAAGATACCAACTACGCAGGGGAAACGATGCAGACATCGATGAGGTAATAACTCAACTTGACGTGCTGAATTCGGAGGCGGCAGCGGATTTAAGAGTTCGCAAGTCTGCAAGGTGACGGACGCGCTGGGTCGGGAGACGGCGTACGAGTACGACGCGATGAATCGGTTGACGGCGATTGTGTCGCCGGCGGGGAGCGCGAACGTGATGACGTTCGAGTATGACATCCTGGGGCGGCTTTCGTCGCAGACGGATTTCGAGGGGAAGGCGACGACGTACGCCTATGACCACATGGACCGGGTGGTGCGGACGACGGACGGGGTCGGGGACGTGACGGTGGCGTATTCGAGCGATGGGCAGTTGGCGACGGTGACGGACGGGCTCGGGCATACGTGGACGTACGCGTACGACACGGCCTTGCGACTGTCCACGATCACGGACCCGATCAACAAGGTGGTCAAGTATTTCTATGACTCGGCGGGGCGGCTGTCGAAGGTCGGCGCGGGGTCGGACGGGTCGTTTGATCTGAAGTTACCCCCATTTTTTGGACAGGTGCTAAGTAAAGATTCGGCGGGTTGACCCGCCGAGTCTGCACGCCGGACAATGTCCGGAAAGGAGTCTTGGAAGATGGGTCAGACGCGTAAGAGGCATTCGAAGGAATTCAAGGCGAAGGTGGCGTTGGAGGCTGTGAAGGGGGTTCAGTCGTTGAGCGAGCTGGCGGCCCGTTACAAGTTGCACCCGACGCAGATAACGCAGTGGAAGAAGCAGTTGATGGAGAATGCGCCGGGCGCATTCGAGCGGGGCCGTTCGGGGGGTGAGTTGAACGCGGAGGACTTGACGGCGCCGCTGTATCAGGAAATCGGCCGGCTGAAGATGGAGGTGGACTACCTGCAAAAAAAGCTTTGAGCGCACCCGCGAAGGAACGTCGGTCATGGGTAGATCTCGACCATCCTCAGATGCCGATTTCGCGGCAGTGCGCATTGCTGGACGTACCACGCTCAAGTGTGTACTACGTGCCATGTACGAGCGAATCGCCGGAGAATCTTGCGCTCATGCGCCTCATCGACGCGCAGTATTTGAAGACGCCGTTCTATGGCGTTCCGCGTATGACCTGGTGGCTCAACGAGCAAGGATTGCAGGTAAACCACAAGCGCGTCGCGCGCCTGATGCGGCTCATGGGCTTGCAAGCAACCATGCCCGGTCCCCACACGAGCCGGCCACAGCCCGAACACCGGATCTACCCGTATTTACTGCGTGGAATGACGGTCAAGGCACCGTTCGAAGTGTGGTGCGCGGATATCACATACGTACCCATGCAGCGCGGTTTCATGTACCTCGTGGCGGTGATGGATTGGCACAGCCGGTACGTTATCGCGTGGGACGTATCCAACAGCATGGAGAGCGGATTCTGCGTGACCGCACTCAAACGGGCTTTGAAGAAAGGCCGTCCCGCTATCTTCAACACCGACCAGGGCAGCCAGTTCACAAGCGAAGCCTTCACGGGAACGCTCGACAAGGCCGAGGTGCGGATCAGCATGGACGGCCGAGGCCGGGCTCTGGACAACGTGTTCATCGAGCGGCTGTGGCGCAGTGTGAAGTACGAAGACATCTACCTGCGCGATTACGCCGATGGACACGATTTATATGCCGGATTAAAACGATACTTCCGGTTCTACAACCACCACCGGCCGCACAGCGCGCTCGCGATGTGTACACCGGCCGAACGGCACAACGCAAACTGAGAGGAGGACAAAAAATCGCGACCGTTTTGGGGCCGCTCCGCTCCGGCCTTGCCCTTCGGGCAGTCCGCCTG
>BTUX01000323.1:0-4570 GCA_045863315.1 Candidatus Hydrogenedentota bacterium
ACACCGGCTCCGGAATGACCCAACCCGAGACCGATGGAATACGGGCGCAGTTGGTGCGGTACACATCCATTCGATTGTCGAGCTTGCCGGTCGTTCGTCGATCAACGATTGGCGAACTCGCAGCCAGCGCGGGCATGATAGGCATCAGAAACCGGATCGCCGCGTGCAGCAGTCCGAACTCCTCATCATCCGCAAACGGCAAATTCAGATGCACGCTCTGCAGGTTCGACCAGCCATGCCCGCGGCAGTCGAAAATCGCGTTGAAGGTGTCGTAAATTTCGCTGTTATCATGCGGCCACAGTCGGGTTTCACGGTGGGGATCCATCCAGGGATGCATCGCGGTGGGCATCAGCGTGCCGCCCATGGATCGCAGGATCCCGTTGATTTGCCGGACGTGATCCTGGAAGACAATGTGCAGGTGGTCGAGCGACGGCGCTGGCCCGTTCGTCTTCAGTTCGATGACGTGGTTGGCCAGTTCGTTCGACCAAGACAGCCGTCCGCGTCGGACCTCGTTGGTGATCTCCCCGGCGGCGGCCCTGAGTATATCGTCAGCGACGGGCAGGACATCGAGCGTCGACGAATCCACGATCATGTATTCGAGTTCCACGCCGAAGCGCTCGAACAAGCGGAAGAAAGGCTGATCGCTCATTTGTCCGGGCGGGCTTCTTTGCGCTCCTCGATGCGCTTCAGGAACACCTCCATGATTCGAAGGTACAGCTCGTCCTTGAGGACGCGATCCTCGAATCCCGCCTCGATGCTTGGGTTGTCGTTCACTTCGATGACGTAGGTGCGGCGTCCGCTTTCCTTCAAATCCACTCCGTAGAAACCGTTTCCTATCAGCTTGCTCGCGCGCAACGCCGTGCTCACGACGTGCGGAGGCGCCTTTTCGATTGGCAGCGTGTCCACCTTCCCGTAATGGGTCTTGCCGGCCTTGTCCGTCCTTTGTATCTGCCAGTGCTTTTCGGCCATGAAGTAGCGGCATGCGTACAGAGGCCTGCCGTCCAAAATGCCAATCCGCCAATCGTAGTCGGTGGGAAGGAACTCCTGCGCGATGATCAAGTCCGATTCCGAGAGCAGACTCTCGGTAAGGTGGTGAAGTTCCTCCTCGCTATTGGCTTTGTATACCCCCTGCGAGAACGAACTGTCCGGCTGCTTGAGAATGCAGGGCAGCCCAATCCGGTGCGCCACGTCCTCCTGATTGCCCTTGTGGACAATCAGCGTCCTTGGCGTGCGAACATGGTGCAGATCCAACAACTCCGCCAAATACACCTTATTGCCGCACTTCACAATGGAATCGGGATCGTCGATCACCACCATCCCCTCCGCGAACGCGCGGCGCGACCACCGGTACGTGTGGTGGTCCACGCGCGTCGTCTCGCGGATGAACAACCCATCGTATTGGGTCAAACTGCCGTAGTCGTCCTTATCGAGCAACTCGGCGTCCATGTCCAACTTTTTCGCCGCCTTGACGAACTTCTCAAGCGCGCGCTCGTTTGACGGCGGATCCTGTTCATCCGGATTGTGAAGAATGGCGATGTCGTACCGGGCGGTAAGTCGGAAAGGGGCAATGGCCCTGTAATTCCGGAAATACTCCTGCGTTACCTCGACCACGAAGGGGTGGTGGTCCTCCGGTATTTCATTTGCCGAAATGGTCCGGAGACTCGCCAATTGCCAGCCGTCCTCGTCGTTCAATACGAACTTCGCCCGCATGAACGGCGACTGGAAGAGTTTGAAGATGTACCCGCACAGCCTGTCGTAGCGCCGCGCCATGTTTCTGCCGAAATACACGCTCAGCGTAAACTCGCGCGAGTGAATCGGCTTCAGGCTGCTTTGTATCAGTTCATCGAGTTCGTCGGACGCGAGCCGAATGATCGCCGCCGACTTCATGTCCTGTATGGTCTCGATGTTGGGCAGCGGTTTGTGTCCCCGTGCTGTAGCGAGCAGGGAAACGTAATATCCCGTGCTCTGATAACGGTAAGACCGGCACAGATTGAAGACTTTGGCGCCCCGCAGCCGGTAGTATTGGGGATCCGTCAGGTAATCGCGCGCGGCGACTACGTTTACCCCTGGGATTCGCAACGGCCAATTCTGGGGACGGTTCACGACGATTAAAACGGACATACGGTCATCGTCCCGGCTTCCTGGGCGGCTCGATAATCAGCAAATTCGCGTCGTACGTCAGCACACCTAGAAGGATCGCGCAAATGACGCGATCAATGTTGACGGAGTAAAAGTGGTCTTTGCCCAGCGGATTCGGCTCGAGAGGATCCGCAATCAACACCTCGTGCGTCTTTCTGTCGTAGCCGCAGAGCACGACAAAGTGTCCCTGCGGGTCGCCCCGCACGTCGTCAAACTCGGCATCGGGCGTTTCCCTCGCGCACCGATACAGATACGTGGCGCTCAGACCTGTGAGGATCGGCGCGCCGCGGTTCAGATAGCCTTCTATCAGCTCCGGTGTCAGATCATCGAAGTCGATGATGCCACCCAACTTCACGAAGTCGATATAGGCCTGAATCGCCCTGCGAAGTTTTGACGCCGATCGCTTGTGATCGAGGCGGTCTTCCAGTTTTTCGACAAGTTTGATCCGCTTGTTGTCAAACCAGGTCGGATCGAACACTCGAAGGTTGTAGGTGTAAATCTTCGCCGAATAACCGCGCTTCAATGCGTGCCCCGCCAAGAACGACGCCAGCGTGCCGCCCTCTTCGAGACTTGGCGCTTCTTCGATCACCTGTGACAGGTCGACGGTATCGCCATAGTAGCGGTAGAGCGCATGAAGACAGGTCGGTCCGCAGGTCGCTTCATCGGGCTGCGCCAGAATTTCGAGCTTGAGCCGGTTGTCCATGGCGCTCAAACCAAGCAAGGTCCGTGGCGGTTTGCGTTTTCGAGCAGGCGCACCGCCGCAGTTGCGCACTCCGTCCAGCGCGCCGGCACGATGCGATCCCTTGGATGGACCGCCATCGCCGATTCCAAGTCGACCGGAAGACCGATGCATCCGGCCCTGGCGCGCGGCGTCGAATCGGACACCCACCCAAGCGACCGATCACCAATGTGCAGCGTCGCATCGGTGCCGCGAATCACGGATCTGACCCCGACGGGGTTGGCGGTCGCCGAGTTCAGCGTAAGCATAACGGGCCCGGAGAATTCCCACTTCGCCACCCAAACTCCGGCCTCGGAAAACAAGGAACCGGCCAGCGGATGCGAAAGGTCCGCAGCCATCATTATCGAGGCAAGAAGTTCGACGCATGGCGTCGAATCGAGCGGAAGTGAACTTTGCCGTGCGGAATCCACGGCATCCGCTTGGGCCCAAAGCACACGGCCAATCCCGCCGGACAAGACGATTTCGCGCGCTTTGAACCATTCGGGGCCGATGACCCATGTCGTGGTTTCCGACACGGCGCCGCAAGCGAACACGCAACCTGCCGTCATCGCCGCGCCCAGGAGAAATTCGCGGCGCGCGATTTCGATGGCGGGAGTAGGCCGCACGTCATTCACCTTCCGCGGTCACATCCGGCAGCGCGGCGATTTGGATGTTACGGAACTCGACCGCATCGCCGTGGTTCTGAATCGCGATGTGGCCCTTCTCGGCGCGGCCGGTCAGCGGCTTCATCCATTCCACGTCCTTGCAGAATTCCGGCGTGTAGTTGGTGATTTTGATGTCGTACAACTCCTGTCCGTTCATGATCGTGCGAACCCGATTGCCGATACACTCGACCTGCACCGAGTTCCATTCGCCGAAGGGCCTGTCCGCGATGACCGCCGGCGGGGCGGCCGCGTACAGCGCGCCCGAGCGCTGCCAACTGTTCTCCCAGCCCGGACGAATCACCTGAATTTCCATTCCTGAAAAGGCCGGATTGTCCTCTTTCGTCGCGCGGATGCCCACGCCTGAGTTACCCTCGCCCGATACGCAGCGGTACTCGTAGCGGATGACGAAGTCCCGGTATTCGCCGTCCGTAAAGAGCCAGTCGTGCGGCTCCTCGCCCGTCACGCGCAGGATGCCGCCCTCTTTCACCTGATAGGGCGATGTGTCTTGCTTGCGCACCCACCAACCGGTCAGGTCCTTCCCATTGAACAAGTCCTTAAACTCGTACTGTTTTCCCTTGTACGAATAGTAGGCGCCGCCGTTCACTTGAACATTCTGCAGTTCTGCGGCGGCCACACCCACGATGATCGCCGCGGCTGTAAGGGCCCGTGCAAATCGTTTCATCTGAATTCTCCCCCTTCGCTTACCACTTGTCGTAGTACGGCGCTTTTAACGACCAACCATTCTGATACGGGCGGTACGCCCACTCGTTCGCGACTTTCACTGCTTCGGAATCCGCGCCCTTGAACCTCACGTTCTCGGCGTCCCATTCGAGTTTGGCATTTGCAAGATACGTGCACTTCCCGGTCAGGCATATCAGCGCGGTCCGGTACGCGACATCGATATTGCAGATTGGTTTCGAGCGATCACGGACACACTTTACAAAATTCTCCCAATGCCCGGTGTTCATGTCCATTTCAACGGCATTGGTGATTTCCTTCGGTTCGCAACCGCCGTTGGCGCGGAACGGAAACACCTTGTAGCCGGTCC
>BTUX01000324.1:0-4499 GCA_045863315.1 Candidatus Hydrogenedentota bacterium
CACATACCTTTCTGCAGCGCCAGGCAAAACGGGCTGTTGGTGTTAATAAACCACACCCTATTGACTTCTAGCCTATCTCCTGAGCATTCCACACCAGCCGCACCCGCCATCGGGAGCGACTGGTGAGAAATGCTCAGGAGATAGCATAGAAGTCAATCGGGTGAGGATTATTCACACCAACAGCCCGTTTTCCCTGTCGCTGCATAAAGGTATGTGCCGCACGAAGTTGTATCCTTCATTGCCCGCGGGTGTGAAAAATCCGGCGTAGGACCCTTACCGGCGAGCTATCCGCGGGTCATGCCGTAGGAGTGATGGGGTTGGTCTCGGCAGGGCCAACCATCATGACTGCATCCCGGGAATACGCGCGCAGGGGCGGGGTTTCAGCCTGTTCTTCCTTCTTCCATCGGGTTCCTCAGCGTTCGCAGGCACGCAGAGATTCAATCGCCGCCAAGTAGGAGGGACTTTGATAGATATACGAGCCCGCGACCAGCACGTTTGCCCCGGCCTCGACGACTTCCCGAGCGGTCTTGTCGTCGATTCCCCCGTCTACTTCCAGATCGCGGTCGCCCAGCATGGCACGAACGTATTGAATCTTTTTCAGCATCTCGGGGATAAACTTCTGGCCGCCGAAGCCGGGATTGACGGTCATCACGAGGACCATGTCGACCGCATCAACCACAAATTCGATGTCATCCTGAGATGTGCCGGGATTCAACACGATGCCGGCCCGGCAACCCAGCTCTTTAATTCGGGAGATGGTCCGGTGCGGATGTTTGGCCGCCTCGACGTGGAACGAGATGATGTCCGCGCCGGCGTTCGCAAAGTCCTCGAGGTACGCGTCCGGGTCCGTAATCATGAGGTGCACATCCATCGGGACGGAACAGTGCGGTCGAAGCGCGGCCACGACGGGCGGACCAATCGTGATGTTCGGCGTGAAATGCCCGTCCATGACGTCAACGTGGATCAAATCCGCCCCGGCCTTGATGACGGCTCGGACCTCTTCGCCCAGGCGGCTGAAGTCCGACGCGAGAATGGAAGGCGCAATCTTCAGCTTAGATGCCACCGGGACCGCCGCCTTCCGCGAAATCCGTGATTACGGGCGCCGCATCGCCGATGTAATGATAGGTGCGAACTTTCCGTCCGTCCAGACGGACTTCGATTGTGGCTTCCTCCTTGTATATAAATGTCGAGACGACATCCCAGCCTGGCGGAACTTTCGGAGGAAGTCCATTGACGTAGTCGTCCGGCTTCGGGAACAGGGGCGACCCGTAGCTTCCGTCACTGAACACCTCCACCACCGTTACCTCGCGATCCATGAAGCCCGGCGGGACGGTATACCGCAGGGTTACTCGCCGTCCGATCCCCGCGACAGGCTTGGACGGCGAGGGTTTGATGTTAACGGTCACGCTTGCCCCCGGGGTTACTTCGGAACCCGCTTCCGGCGTTTGGCTCAACACGACATCCTGCCGCGCATCGGGGTTGCGGTCCTCGAGCACTTCCATTCGAAGCCCCAGTTTCTGAAGCGTTTCCCGCGCTTCTTCCTCCGAAAGCCCGGTCAGCGTAGGAACGATATACGTGGGGACGCTGGGGTCGCCGCGGCTTACCAACAAGAAAATCTTGGCGCCAGGTGGGGCCTGCCGATCCGGTGGGGGATACTGACCCAACACTTTGCCTCGCGGCTCCTTGCTCGCGATGCGCGAGATGGATTCGCCCACTTGGAACTGACGGCTCGCGATTTGCTGTCGCGCCTCTTCCTCCGTCAACGAGACGACGTTCGGGACGCGCGCAGTCCTTGGTCCGCGGCTCAGAGTGACTACGATACTTCGTCCCGCCTTCACCGTGGCTCCCGGTTCAGGTCGCTGGTAGACCACCATGTTGGCAGGAATCTCGTCGCTATCCACGGGGTCATCGCTCTGTCGAAACCCCAATCCTTTCTCGCGCAGCACGCGCTCGGCCTGCGTCGCGCTCTGGTTCGTGATGTTGGGCACAATCACGTATTCTGAGCCCGCGAGGCCCGCCGCTTGATTGGCGACCGCCTCGTTAAACACGTAGTAACCCGCAACCGCCATCACACAAATGAAAAAGACGGTCGCGAGGCCCCACCGGATGCTCCACCACAGGAACCCGAACCCAAACATCGTTATGCTCAGGATCGTTTCCGCAATCGCATCAAGTAGAACGCGTCCATACTGCCGTCGAGGGGCAGGGTCCGGTAGGTTCCGGGCGCGATTTTCCAGTGATTCAGCCATTCAGGACCATCTTCCCATTCTATCGCCCCGAGGGACCCGGCAAACTCACGGATACCATCGGTTTCTTCCGGCGTGGTCGTGCATACCGAATACACGATGCGACCCTTATTCTCGCAAAGCGTGAATGCGGACCGCAATAACGCCTGCTGAAGCCTGGCAAGCCGGAGCGCGTCGTCGGGTTCTGTGCGCCACTTGAGATCGGGATGACGGCGCAGGGTGCCGAAGCCGGTGCACGGAGCATCAACCAGTATCGCGTCAAAGAAGCAGGCAAACGGCGGCGCCTGGCCGTCCGCGGCCACGACCGAGACCGACTCCGTTTCGAGGCGCCGGACGTTGTCCGCCACTTGGGCCAGGCGGCGGGGCTGGTTGTCCGAAGCAACCACGAACGCCCGTCCCTCCGAAAGCTGGGCAAGGTGCGTCGACTTCCCACCCGGCGCGGCACACAGGTCCAATACCCTTTCGCCCGGCTTGGGTTCCAACAGGTGTGCCGCGAGCATCGAGGCAGGGTCTTGTGCAAGGAAAAGGCCGTGGTCGAACAGCTTCGACCGCAGGGGGTTTCCCTCTAGAACGGTCAGTTCCTCGGGAACGCGTGTACGCTTCTCGACCTGGCATCCCGCCCTCGCAAGCCGGCGCGCCAACTCGTCGACGGTAGTTCGGTTCAAACTCACGCGCAACACAAGCGGTGCGGGCTCGGCGGAAATCACGGCCAACTCGGCCGCGGTGTCCTGACCAAATTGTTGAATCCATTGTTCGATCAGCCAGACGGGGAGGGAGTATCGAACACTCAAATGACGCGAGTGCGATTTGTCCTTGGGAGGGAGCCGTACCTCTTCGATTCGCTGGGGTATCCGCCGCAGCACCGCATTGACGAGTTTGGCCGTTCCCGCGTGCCCGCGCGCTTTGGCCAGGTCGACGCTCGTGTGGACCATGGCGGGAAACGTGACCTGGGTGCAAAACAGGGCTTGAAAAGCGCCCATGCGCAGAATCGCATGAATCGGGGGGGGAAGCTGCTCGACGGGCTGATCAAGCACGCCGGTCAGGACATAGTCGCATAAGAGCTTGTGACGGACCGTCCCGTAAACCAGTTGCGCAAGAAACCGCCGGCCCCGCTCACTGAGCGAGGTGCGGCGAATCTTTCGATCCAGCGCCACGTCCAGATACTCATTCCGCTCGAAAACGCGCAGCAAGACGTCGACTGCGGCGTCTCGAACGGCGTCCACACTCACGGTACGGCCTCGAACCGATCTCCCGCGCGCAGTGGATGCCCCCGGAGAAAATCGGCGACGTTCATCGTCCGTTTGCCTGGAGGTTGGATTTCAAGGATGGCAAGCGCGCCTTCACCCGCGGCCACAACGATACGATCTTTCTCAATCCGAAGTACGGTACCGGGCACGCTGTCGCCGCGGTCGTCGCTCGTCGGTTCGCTTCGGAGAACTTTATAGGTCTCGCCGTTTAGCCGACCTTGTGCACAGGGCCAAGGCCGCGCCGCGCGGACGAGATTGTGAAGGGCTGCCGCGGGCCGTGACCAATCAAGAAGGCCATCGCGTTTCTCAAACAGCCGGCAATACGTCGCGCGCGCGTGATCCTGCGGAGTAAACACCGCATCGCCTCGCTCCACCTTCGTGACCGCGCTCGCCAAAAGCTCTCCGCCGCGCTCCGCGAGGCGGGAGGTCAGGGTTTCGCCGTTGTCTTCAGGATGAATCGGCACGCGCTCCTGCATCAGGATATCCCCCGCGTCCATGTCCATCGATATACGGATGATGCTGATGCCGGTCTCCTCGTCGCCGTTCAGAATGGCCGATTGAATGGGGGAGGGACCGCGATACAAGGGGAGGAGGCTCGGGTGCATGTTAAGGAAGCCGTGCGGCGGAACATCGAGAATCGCTTGTTTCAGTATCCGGCCATAGGCCGCCAGTGTGCATACCTCTGGCCGTTGTTCCCGCAGCCAGGCCTCGAATGAGCCATCATTCAATTTCTCGGGCTGCAAGACCGGTACCCCATGCTCCAGCGCCCAACGTTTTACCGCAGGCGCGGTCAGCCTATTGCCGCGGCCCGACGGCCGGTCCGGCTGGCACACCACGGCCGCTACTTCGTGCCGATCATGCAGCGCGGCGAGCGAGGGGACTGCGAGTTCAGGAGTGCCAAAGAAGACGGTGCGCACGGCGATGGGCCACGGTTATTTACGCAGACACGTAACCGGATGCCAAACACCCGGATTTCCAGAAAAACACCACGGCATCAAGAGTTGAG
>BTUX01000325.1:0-4484 GCA_045863315.1 Candidatus Hydrogenedentota bacterium
GGATTGGGGTCGCCGCGGCTGTCGGAGACCGGCCGGCCGGCTCACGTGGGAAATCGTTCAGGCTACGCCAACACGTCAAGACGGGGCCTGGACGAGTCGCGGATCACGGGTAACTGAATATCCCCAATTTGAACGCTGACCCGGTCCGGCGCTTGGGACGCGCCAAGACCCGCGCGCGTCAGCGCTTGACCGGCCGTTGAATTCAATCCGTTGATAATTGTACGCGCATGGCCGGCAGCATCAACAGCGCCGACCCGCACGTCGAGGAACCGCGGCGGCACCGGATCCGACAGGCGTTCGAGGCGCGCCTTGTCTTCCGCGATTCGCTCTCGGACCCAGTCCTCGGATTCGACAATGGTCGGCACGAGTTTCTGGGCTTCACTCAGGTTGCGTTTGAGTGCTGTAATCGTGAGCCCCGGCAGGGACACGGAACCGCTTCCAAATCCGACATGGACCGGTTCAGGCTTGTCGTCTCGAAACAAATCCCGCTGCTTGTCCTGCTTCGCGCTTGGGCGCGTCAGATCAAACCGAGCCGCCTCGCGACGATTTCGCCCCGCCCCTGTGGAGTCTGACGGCGAATTCAATCCCTCCAATCCGATGCCGTGCGTGTAAGGCTGAATTTCCATATAATTGATTGGCGCGATATTTTACAGTTTCTATTGAATTTCGCCAATAGTATTCTCGCACAAGGCCACAAATGTGTCAAGTCGCTGAAGTGAGTAATTTCTTAAATCCCTAAAATATAATGATTTATAAAAGTGTCCTTAACGTGAATCGGACTAATTCCGCCATGCCACGCAAATCCCGTAAAACTACTGCTTCGCTTGGCTTGCCCGACCGCTTGTCACTTCGCTACCCTCTCACTTCAGAGCAAATTGGCCCCACACCCATCACAAACGGATTTGGCCACGCCACGCATGAACGCTTCGTGGAACGATGAACTTGCCGCCAGGCTGCTTGAGAATCTTCCGAGTTTTGTATGCCACGTGCTCTGGCTAGGGACGGACGTGCGCCGTGTACACGTGAACTTCGCAGGCAGGCAGATCGACCTGATTGAATTGGATCCCGCATCCGCCATGGCCTATTCGAGCGATGGAGTGTTTGACTGCGCAGTGATCCCCGCGCCGCTTCCGATGGATCAGTATCAGTGCATCCTGGACACGGCGGCGCGACTGATCAGTTCGCACGGGATGTTGTGGGCTTCAATGCCTATCGATTATCTGCAGGGCTTACCCGTCGAAATGGAGGGTCCCCTTCAGGCCAATCGGATGTTCATCATGCGTATGATGGAACTCCTTTCGGGAAACGAGGTGCGCGCGGTTTTCGTGTTCGCTCGGGACACCTATGATCCCTTTGCTCACGCAAGCGACCTGGCTGCCGCCGGAATGCCCGCTCGTGCGGCCGATGTGTTGACATGGCTTGAATCCTACTTCCCCCTGCGCGAAGAGCAGCAGGCGCTCGTGGCCGGCGAAAAACTCCGATATTATCGAATGGAGGCCGAATCGAAGCCGCAACGATTGGATGAGACGGGCTTGGTCTCGTGCGCGCAGAAGGAGTTTCAAATCGCCGTGCACCGATTTCCGTTGCGGCACGAATATTACCGCGACCAAGCCGCCATCTGGAGGCGCTTCGGCAACGACAACCTCGCGGCCCGCCTGCTGCGGTCAATTATGCACGTTGCACCCGACCCCGCCACACGGAATGACTTGGCGGCATGCAAACCGGAGTCGACGCCCCAACCTGTGCCCGAAACGGCGCCGGATTGGGACGGTTCGCGGCGGAGTCCGCGAATCCTCGCCATCACGCACGACCACAGCGATTACGGGCTGGATACGCTTTACGACGGGCTTTGCACGGTGATCGGCTCGGCGAACATCCGCGAGTTTCCCTGGAAACCGACCCTGCATGGCAGGGAGAAGGAAGCCACCCTCAAGTATCCCTGCTGGTTTGAGCACGACGGGGGGCCCGTTTCGGCGGAAAGGATTGAACAAGAGCTGCGCGACGGACTCTTCGATGTGATCCTGTTTGCCGACATGGTGCAAATGACCCATCGCGATGTCGTGCGGCGTTTCATCGACGCAGCTCCCGACATCCCCGTTGTGGTGTATGACCCCTGGGACAACGCGCATAGCCTCCGCAAACAGGTCCAAGACTATCTGGGTGGAGCGCCCATCGTGGCGTATTTCAAACGCGAGATGCTCGTTTCATTCGACTACGGACCTAATTCGTTTCCACTTCCCTTCGGTTATCCAGACCGGTACGTACCGCATTCGGTGCCCGCCAGTCGATCACGGGATCTCTTCTGGGCGGGCAAGCGAATCTTCGGCACGCGGTCTCTGTATTTGGATCGGCTTGCGCGCGTCCTGGAAAGGGACTTCACCACCACCTACTCACAGGACGCATACGCCCGGGCCATCCGAGAGGCACGGATCGGATTGTCGTTTTTCGGATTCGGGTTCGATACCGTGCGGTACTGGGAACTACCGGCCCACGGTTGCATGCTGCTGGCGGAACGTCCGCCGATACGTATTCCCTTCGATTTTGTCGACGGCGAATCCGCCGTTTTTTTCGAGGATCTGCCGGAACTCGAGGACAAACTCAGTTACTATATGAGCCGTCCCGACGAAGCCGAACGAATTGCGCGCGCAGGCAGGGATCGGTTTATGCGTTGGCACACCTCATCGGCCAGGGCACGTCAGTTTCTGGGTCGACTTGCGGAACTTCTCGAGTGGTGATGGACCCGTTCTAACCCGGATTTTTCACACCCGCGGGCAATGCAAGGATACAACTTCGTGCGGCAGATACCTTTATGCAGCGACAGGAACACCGGCTGTTGGTGTGAAAAATCCTCACCCGATTAACTTCTATAGCTATCTCCTGAGCATTTCTTACCAGTCGCTCCCGATGACGGGAGCGACTGGTAAGAAATGCGGGCTAACCTTTCTTCAGGACTCCCATCCGCGGGGCAAGCGCCACCACCCAGGACTCACCGACTGAGTGTCCAGTGTTCCAATGGCCAGAGGGTCGGGTTCGACTTGCAGGGACGTAAGCACGCCGAAACTGTATAAGCTATTGATGGTAAAATGGTTAAAGAACCAGTGCATTGCTGCGCATTTTGTTTGACTTCTAACGGTTAGATATGATACATTACGGTCAGGATGTAAGGACGCGAGTAGGAAAAGGGAGTTTCCATGGTGTCGCTCGAACGTGAACTCAACCTCGATGTCCCTTTTCGGGATACCTATCACGAGGCCGTGCTCAACATCGTCCGGACTGCCAGTGTTTTGTCGACTGCCGGGGACCAGTTGTTTCGCCAGTTTGACTTGACCGAGGCGCAATTCAACGTGCTGTTTTCGTTGAAATACAACTCGCGCCGAGTTACGCAGTCCGATCTGGGGAAGCGGTTGGTCGTGACGCGGGCGAGTATTACGTCCGTGTTGGACAAGCTCGAGGCTAAAGGGTTGGTCGAGCGGGCCGATGTGCCGGACAACCGGCGGATTTACCACGTGGTGTTGACGGCAAAAGGTCGGGAACTGGTGGACGAGGTTGAGCCCATCTACCGTGAGAAGATACACGAGGCGCTGTCGGGTATCGAGGAACCGGACTGCCGTCGACTCATCGCGCAATTGGAGCGGATCCGTGCGCAGGCCGGTTCGCTTCAACTTCAAGAGCAAGAGAAAATCGCGCAATAGGAGTATCGAACGCTTTATAATGGAATGAACGCGGCGGTCTATGCGGAGACCGCATACGCAAGGGGCTTTTCCCATGGACAATTCACTATCGGCGCATCAGGACTTCGTCAAGAAGTATCGTCCGTTTGGATTTTGGTCGTTTGTCGCCACGCAGTTCCAAGGCGCGCTGAACGACAATATTTACAAGTTGGTCATCATCTTTTTCCTTGCGGTAGCTGCAAGCTCGGCGGACTCCGTGGAGACAATGCGTGGCCACATGACCGCCATCGCGTCCGTCGTATTTGCATTGCCATTCATCTTGTTCCCTGGCATCTTTGGATCGTTGGCCGATCGGTACTCCAAGAAGACCGTTGCAGTCTGGACGAAGTACCTGGAAGTCGGCGTAATGACCGCGGGCATGATCGGTTTCCTGTTGCAGTCCGCGGAAATGCTCTGGGCAGTGCTCTTCCTGATGGCGACGCAGTCCGCCATCTTCGGTCCGGCCAAGTATGGAATTCTTCCGGAGACGCTTCCGGAGAATCATCTGTCGTGGGCCAACGGCATTGTCCAGATGACGACGATGATCGCGATTATCCTGGGAACGGTGGTTGCCGGTCTTCTGTTCGATACGATTGGCGTTGAACGCATTTATCTGGCCGGCGCGGTGATGGTCGGGCTTTCTTGCATCGGCGTGCTCACTGCGCACGGCATAACGCAACCGCCTGCCGCGGACCCGCACCAGTCCGTGTCCCTGAACCCGTGGAAGGGAATGGGGCGCGATTTCAAAGCGATTTGGAACGATCGCTGGTTACG
>BTUX01000326.1:0-4451 GCA_045863315.1 Candidatus Hydrogenedentota bacterium
GCATCACCGACGATTTCGTACTTGTGGATATCGGGTACAAGAGCGAGGGCGCGATCCCCATCGACGAATTCCCGGATCGTTCGGCGATTGCCATCGGCGACGAGTTCGACATTTATATTGAGGAGCCGGAAGACGACGACGGCATGCCCGTGCTGTCGAAGATGAAGGCGGACAAGATTAAGAACTGGACCCAGATTCAGCGGGTATACGAAGAGGACGGCGTTATCAGCGGCCGGATCGTGCGGCGCGTAAAAGGCGGTTTGAAGGTGGACATCGGCATCGACGCGTTCATGCCGGCCAGCCAGCTTACGTGGCGTCCCACGAGCGATCTCGAGCGGTACATCGGGCAAACGATGGACCTGAAGATTATCAAGTTGACGAAGCGCCGCCGCAACGTCGTTGTCAGTCGCCGCAAGTTGCTCGAAGAGCAGCGCGCGGGCGAGAAAAGCAGGCTGCTAGCCACTATCGAAATCGGCAAAATCATTCCCGGCGAAGTGAAGAACATCACCGATTTTGGCGCGTTTGTGGACGTGGGCGGTATTGACGGGTTGCTGCACGTCACCGACATGTCGTGGGGCCGGGTCAAGCATCCCTCGCAGGTGGTGTCGGTGGGCCAGCGCATCGAGGTGATGGTGCTGAGTTTTGATCCCCAGTCCGAGCGCATCAGCCTCGGCCTCAAGCAGAAAAGCGAAAACCCGTGGAAAACGGCCGCGACGCGATACTCGGTCGGCGGGGTGGTCCGGGGCAAGGTCGTCAGCATGACGGATTATGGCGCGTTTGTTCAGCTCGAGGACGGGATCGAAGGCATGGTGCACGTCAGCGAAATGAGTTGGACGCGGCGTGTGCGCCATCCCAACGAGGTCTTGGCGCTGGACGAAATCGTCGATGTCATGGTGCTGAGCGTGGATCCCCAGGCGGAAAAGATCGCGCTCGGACTGAAGCAGACGCGCCCGAATCCGTGGCGCGAAATCGAGGGCAAGTACCCGATCGGTTCGACGGTCAAGGGCCGCGTGCGCAACTTGACCGAGTACGGTGCGTTTATCGAGATTGAGGAAGGCATCGACGCGCTGCTGCACGTCAGCGACATCTCGTGGACCAAGAAAGTCTCGCATCCCTCCGAGGTGCTCGCCAAGGACCAGGAATTGGAAGTCAAGGTGCTCAGCATCGATCCGCAGAACGAGAAGATCAGCGTCGGGCTGAAGCAACTCGAAAAAGACCCCTGGCAGGAAGTCGTCGAGGCGCACCCGATTGGGACGCACGTCGAGGTCGAGATTGCCAAGCTGGTCAGCTTCGGGGCGTTTGCCCGCCTCGAAAACGGCATCGAGGGCCTGATCCATGTGAGCGAACTTTCGAAGGACCGCGTCCAGAAACCGGAAGAAGTCTTGTCGGTCGGCGACAAAGTGATGGCCAAGGTCATCAGCATCGACTCGAACGAGCGCAAGATTGGGCTTAGCCTGCGGGAGTTTCAGCGCGATCAGGATGCGAGTGCGCAGGCCGAGTTCGGGTCTTCGGGCTCCAAAGAGAATGTGAGTCTTGGAGACGTGGTGGGCGAAGCTATGCAGCGCTCGATGGAGGCTGCGACGGCCGCGACCGCCGAGGCGGAGGGTGTAGTAGAGCCCGACGCCGCGCCGGCAGAGTAAGCCCGAATCGAGGTAAACCTGTTCATGGGGCGCTGGCAGACGTGCCGGGCGCCCCATTTTCTTTGACGCGCAACAGGGGGAGCGCAGGATTCGTACCCCGGTATGCATGGTATGATGGGCTAGCATAGGATACGTGCCTGCCCGATGAGGAGACAGCAATGGCCACAGTGAAATCGCCTTCTTCCCACCCGCTCGCCGGTGTCCCTATGTCCGGGGCCGACATGGTCATGCAGGTGCTGGCGGACGAGGGCGTCGACACGATATTCGGATATAGCGGGGGGGCCATCCTGCCTACCTACGACGCAATCTTCCGTTACAACGAAAAGCGGAAGAAAAACGAACAGATCCGACTTATCGTGCCCGCAAACGAGCAGGGTGCGGGGTTTATGGCGGCGGGCTACGCGCGGGCGAGCGGAAAAGTCGGGGTGTTCATGGTGACATCCGGGCCGGGGGCGACGAATTGTGTCACGCCAATCCGCGACTGCATGGCCGACTCGATCCCCGTTGTCCTTATTTGCGGGCAGGTGCCGCGCGCCGCCATCGGGTCCGATGCGTTCCAGGAGGCGCCGGTGTTCAACATCATGAGCGCGTGCGCGAAACACGTATTTCTTTTGAAGAACGAGAATGAGATCGAAGAGACGATCCGCACCGCGTTTCACATCGCCCGCAGCGGGCGGCCCGGCCCGGTTGTTATCGACCTGCCGAAGGATGTCCAGCTTCACGTTGCGCCCTTCAAAGGCGCGGGACGGTTGTCGTTCCGGGGGTTTGATCGCCGCATGGAGGAACTGGCGGCGAATCGGGTCCGGCCCGAACAAGCCGCGGCGTTTTTCAAGCAACTTGGGGATTCCGACCGCCCGTTGATCTACGCGGGCGGCGGCGTGATCAACAGCAACGCCGCGGAAGAGCTGCGCGCGTTCGCCCAGACGTTTCACATTCCGGTGGTGACCACGCTGATGGGCCTTGGGAGTATGGACACCACGAGCGAATTGTCCCTCCACATGCTCGGGATGCATGGCACGGCCTACGCGAACTACGCGGTCGAAGACTGCGACATGCTCATCGCCGTTGGTTCGCGGTTTGACGATCGCGTCGCGGGCAAGGTCAAGGAGTTTGCGCCGAAAACGCGGTACATCGCGCATATCGACATCGATGCCGCCGAGATCGGCAAGGTCAAGGCGTTCACCTGGAGCCACGCGGGCGATGCGCGCACGACATTGACCGATCTGATCGAGGCCGGCACGAAACTCAAGTTCCGCAAAGACTACAAGCCGTGGCTCGACCATGTTGCGCGAATGAAGAAAGAGCACGCGCTCGACTACAACAGGGAATCCGACCTGATCCAGCCCCAGTACGTGATCGAGGAACTCAACAAGATTACGAAGGGCAACGCCATCGTGACGACCGGCGTGGGGCAGCACCAGATGTGGGCGGCCCAATACTTTGATTTCCATCAGGCCCGCTCGTGGCTCACGTCGGGCAGCATGGGCACGATGGGGTTCGGTTTGCCCGCCGCGATCGGCGCGCAGGTTGCCTGTCCCGACCGGATCGTGATTGACGTCGACGGAGACGGCAGCCTGCGTATGAACCTTGGCGAGCTGGAGACGCTTACCACCTATGACATTCCGGCGAAAGTCCTACTCCTAAATAATCTCGGCGACGGAATGGTCCGCCAGTGGCAGCAGACCTACTACGAGAACCGTTTTTCGGGGAGTGACAAATCGCTGCACAAGAAAGACTTCGTGAAGTGCGCCCAAGCGGACGGCTTCGGGTTCGCCGAGCGCCTTACCGACAAGGCTAAGGTCCGCGAGACGCTCGAACGCTTCGTCGCGCACAAGGGCCCGGCGTTCCTCGAGGTCATGATCGATCAGAACGCGCACGTGTATCCGATGGTCGGCCCTGGAATGGGATACAAGGAGATGGCGGTCGGCCCTTATATCAAGCCGCGCAAGCCGGAACTGCAGGAAATCAAAAAGCCGGAAGAACCCGTCGATTTGACCAGGGTCCCCGAACTCTTTTGAACACACAAACGTGGCGCCCGCCTGAAACGGCGGGCGCCTTCCTTCCATGCCCGGTCGGTGCGCCGGGCGTCTCCATTATCGTCTCGTCGCGCGCCGCCTCCGGTATACGACGTATGCCGCAATGGCGGGCAACAGCCAGAATGGACTCCATACCATCAGCCAGATTACACGCGACCGCACGCCTTGAAGGAAACCCACCATCGACCGCAGGGCTTCCGAGAACTCTTTTGCCGTGCTGAAGGTCTGGGGCGGAACGATGGTCTCGCCCTTGGGCGCTTCCTGCGCTGTAATCGTGATCGTCGAGTATTTCACGCGATCGCCCAAGAACTGAAGCCGCCCGTCGAGCCGCTCAATTTCTTCGCGCACGCGCGTCAGTTCCTTCTCGACCCGCAATATGTCTTCCAGTACGCCGGACTTCGCAAGGTGCTCGATCAATTGTTTTTCCGTTTTCTTCAGACTGCGCGCCCGCGCCTCGGTGTCCACGTACTCTTCGGTGATGTCCTGCGCTGTGAGTTGTTTGTTCAGGACCTTTCCCATCGCCTCGAGATCAAGCACAGTCCGGTGGAACCGATCGGAGGGTACCCGCACCTGAATCGTCACGGAACGCCGTCCCAATCCGTCGACAAACTTGTTCAGACTGGAGACGTACCCTCCCGCGGCTTGAAGTCCGGCCACAATCCGGTCCGCGGCCGTGCGGGAGTCCTCGGTTTCGATGGTGATAGCCCGTATATTTCACACCCGCGGGCAATGAAGGATACCACTTCATGCGGCAGATACCTTTATGCAGCGACAG
>BTUX01000327.1:0-4444 GCA_045863315.1 Candidatus Hydrogenedentota bacterium
GTCGGAAAGCGGCATGTCGATCCACGGTCACAACCTCCGAGAGCGTGTAAAACTTGCGCTTCGGAAAGCGAAGTACACGGAGGTGAAACGCTGAACTCGCCCGCGGCGATCCGGCACAATCCGATAGAAACGGAGGGTGCGCCAACGGCACCGGTGTACCGAGCCGATGGGTATGCGCTCGCGCCATGGATTGCGGCGTGATTCCGTTACGTGCGTTGAATTCACTCCGCCGATCGATAGGGATCCGTCGCGGCTGAATAGGCGTTGCCGCCTGCGACTTGATCGTAGGCTTGCGCAAGCATCAAGGCACACACCGGCATTGAAATAAGCAGTCCCACGCCGCAGACGATTGCACCGGCAATGTTCAGAGCCGCCAGCACCAGCCACAGCAGGCACCACGGCCAGAATCCTGCCATGACCGTCTGGCGGCTGGATTCCATTGCGGGCCAGAAATCCTGATTGCGATCAAACATGAACAGAAAGGTGATGCCGTACAAGACAGCTACAACCAAACCGGGAATCACGCAGAAAAACGTCCCAATCGTGATGAAAATGGAAATGAGCAGATTGGCCAGGAAACCCGGGAGAAAACGTTGAAATCCCAAGAAGAGATCGCCGAACTCGACCCGTTCTCCGCGAACCAGTCGGAGCGACACCCCACAGTAACCCAAGGCAAGCGGCCCTCCAATGACGAGGTGGCCGACGGCTGGGAGCGAAGCGAGCGCTAACACTCCGTTGACGGCCGCCTGAATCACAATGAACAGCACGAGACCACCGAGCAAGATGCCGACGTTTGCGGTGAAGACTTGCCAGGAGCGGCTGAGCAGTTGGCCGATATCGAATTGCGGTTGCGACGCGCCCATAGCCATGTTGCGACCCTCCGCAGATTGAAATGGGAACCCCTCCTCCCTGAGTATTTCACAGTTGAGGCTGCGCTTCAACCGTGATCGTTCGCCACGCATCTGCTATGGTTTGGACGGCGATTGATGCGGGGAGGTGAGCCATGTTGCTAAAAGGAAAAACCGCGCTCATTACGGGAGCTGGGCGTGGCATCGGACAGGGCGTCGCGCTTGCCTTCGCCCGGCAGGGGTGCGACATCGCGGCGGCGGCCCGGACGGCGAACGAAGTCAACGCGACCGTGGACGCGGTGCGGCGTATGGGGCGGCGCGCGCTGGCACTGATTGTGGACGTCTCCAAGCCGCGGGACGTGCGGGGAATGGTGGATGCGACACTGGAGACGTTCGGGCGAATCGACATTTTGGTGAACAACGCGGGGTACGCGTGTTTCAAGCCGTTTGTGGATCTCTCGCTCGAGGAGTGGCAGCGCACGATCGACGTCAATCTGACGGGCGTGTTCTTGGCCACGAAGGCCGTGTTGCCGTCGATGATCTCACGGAAGACCGGGCGTATTATCAACATATCCAGCGTGGCCGGCTTGAAACCGATCGTTGAACAAAGCGCGTATTGCGCGTCCAAACACGGACTGAGCGGTCTGACCAAAGTGTTGGCGATGGAATTGCGGGAACATGGAATTGGTGTGCACGCGATTTGTCCGGGTGGGGTGGACACTCGACTCGCACAGGAGGCCATGCCCGATCGGGACAAGTCGGACTGGATGTCGCCCGAGGATATTGCTCATGCGTGCCTGTATCTCGCGGGCTTGAGTCCACGCGCAACAACGGACGAGATCGTGGTGAGACGGTTTAACAGCGCGCCGATTGGGGGGTAGGGTTCCGCGTTCCGGGTTCCGGGATCGGGGGTCAGGGGTCGGGGTTCGGGTGAGAGGGTTTAGGTGAAACCGAGTTCAACGGGTTCTTCCTGTTATAGTGGTCACACTTTCTTCCGACGTTGAATTGCCTGGCAGGTAGGTCGCGATTTTGGCTCCTTCGTGCTCCGTCAGGCAGAATTGAATTCATGCCGGCGCGCACGTGGCGCATAATCGTTACATGGGGTTCAATCAATCCCGGAACGTATTGATGTCCGATCCAAACAATTCGCCGCACCAGACCACGATCCGTGAACTCATCAACGCAACCCTGCCCGAAGCCGCCGTGGAGGGGACGGTGGAACGCATTGTGTTCGAGAGCCCGGACACGGGGTTTGTCGTGGCGCGGTTGCAGGAGCAGGACAAGCCGCACCTCACCACGTTTGTCGGTCATGCGCTGGCAATTTCGCCCGGGGAGACCGTTCGTCTATGGGGGAGGTGGATCGACGACAAGAAGTTCGGCCGGCAATTGCGGGTCGAACGGTATCAAACGATACGACCGGCCACGACGGAAGCGATCGAACGGTACCTGGGCTCGGGCCTGATCGAGGGCATCGGGCCGGAGTTCGCCAAACGGCTCGTAAAGGCGTTCGGGGCGGACACGCTGCGCGTGATCGAGGAAGAGCCGGAGAAGCTGCGCCGCGTCGAGGGGATTGGCGCAAAACGTGCCAGGCAGATTCGCGACGCATGGGAATCCCAGCGCGCGATACAGTCCATCATGCTGTTTCTGCAGGGGCACGGCATACCGGCGGTGCAGGCGTCGCGCATCTACAAACAATACGGCGACGGGGCGGTCGCGATCATGCGCGAGGATCCGTACCGGCTCGCGGAAGATATAGTCGGCATCGCGTTCAAGAGCGCGGACGCGATCGCCGCGCAGCTTGGCATCGCAAAGGATTCGCAGAGGCGGATTGCGGCGGGCGTGCTGCACGTGCTGAGACAAGCGGCCCAGGACGGCCACGCCTACCTGCCCGAGAACGATCTGCGCGCGCGCGCGGCCGAATTACTTGAAGTGGGCGAGGATGCGGTGCCCGTGGTGTTGCCCGAACTCGAGGCCACGAAGCAGATCGTCCGCGAGCGGGATGCCGCGTATCTGCCGTGGCTGTACGCGGCCGAGACAGGGGTGGACAAGACGCTCAAACGGTTACTGTCGGTGCGGGCCGAGCAGTTCCCGATTCAGGTCGAGAACGCGATTCAGTGGGTCGAGAAGCAGAACCGCATTCAATTATCCGACGAACAGCGGGACGCCATTCGTACCGCGGTGAACGCGAAGGCGATGGTCATTACCGGCGGACCCGGCACAGGCAAGACCACCTTGCTGAATGGATTGATCGCGATTTTCGCGAAGAAAGGAATGCAGATACTGCTGGCCGCGCCCACGGGCCGCGCCGCCAAGCGCATGGCAAACGCGACGGAACGCGAGGCAAAGACGATTCACCGCCTGCTCGAGTGGTCGCCGAAAGTGGGGGGCTTCACGCGGCACGACGGAAACCCGCTGAGCGCGGACCTCGTGGTCATCGACGAGACGTCGATGGTCGACATTGGATTGATGCACAGCCTGCTGCGCGCGCTGCCGCCGCAGTGCCGGCTGATCCTGGTGGGCGACGTGGACCAATTGCCGTCGGTTGGGCCGGGCAACGTGTTGATGGACATCATCGCGGGAGGACAGGTCCCCGTCGTGCGCCTGAAGACCGTTTTTCGCCAGGCGGCGGAAAGCGGAATCGTCCGCAACGCGCATCGGGTCAATTCCGGCTTGCTGCCCGATTACAACGATCGCGATTTTTTCTTTATCGAGCGGAAGGAACCGCAGAAGGCCTTGGAGACGGTCGTCGAACTGGTGGCATCGCGCATGCCGTCGCGCTTCCAACTTGATCCGCTGCGAGACATCCAGGTGCTCGCACCGATGCACCGCGGGGACGCCGGCGTCGCGCGTCTGAACGAGGCGCTGCGCGAGGCGCTCAACCCCGGCGCGGCCACCGTGGCCCATCGTCCCTTTGGGCTGAAGGACAAAGTGATGCAGACACGGAACAACTACGAATTGGACGTGTACAACGGCGACGTGGGCATCATAACGAACATCGACGAGACGGCAAAGGAGGCCGTGGTCGAGTTCGATGATCGCAGCGTGTTGTATGCGTTCGATCAGCTGGACGAATTGACCCTCGCCTACGCGAGTACCGTGCACAAGGCGCAGGGCAGTGAGTACCCGGCTGTGGTCATCCCCATGCTCACGCAGCATTACATGATGTTGCAGCGGAACGTTCTGTACACCGCGTTGACGCGCGCAAGCCGGTTAGTCGTCATAGTCGGCGATCCGAAGGCCGTCACCCTGGCCGTGCGAAACGTGCGGACCGTCCGGCGGAACACACGTCTGGCCGAAAGATTGGCCAATAAACTCTAGCAGTTTGTCGTCTGTGCTCGTAAGTCCAATCATAGCAATGGCGCTCTATTTTGGACCGCCTAGCGACGAGCATTGATACATAACGACTTACACATTTGTCCGATGCCAAGTCCGACAAACTGCTAGCCCGCATTTCTCACCAGTCGCTCCCGATGAGGGGAGCGATTGGTGAGAAATGCTCAGGAGATAGCAGAGAAGTCAATCGGGTGAGGATTTTTCACACCGACAGCCCGTTTTCCCTGTCGCTGCATAAAAGTGTGTACCGCACGAAGTTGTAT
>BTUX01000328.1:0-4426 GCA_045863315.1 Candidatus Hydrogenedentota bacterium
CGAGGGCAAGCTGTCGTCCCGCCTCGCCCGGCGGTGCGGAATCGTGGAAGGCGTCGCTGAATCATGAGTGGCGGAAAAGGCGCGGTAGTCGTGCTCGGGGTAACCTCCGCCGTCGCGAGGGAACTGGC
The DNA here is from genome assembly GCA_045863315.1 of Candidatus Hydrogenedentota bacterium. Taxonomy (GTDB): domain Bacteria; phylum Hydrogenedentota; class Hydrogenedentia; order Hydrogenedentales; family SLHB01; genus JABWCD01. The sequence goes on from BTUX01000328.1 coordinate 129, forward strand.
GGCCGAATTTGCACGGCACGGCCATGACCTGATCGTGACCGCCCGAGATCCGGAAGAACTCGAAGCTATCGCCGCGGACCTGCGCGTGCGTCACGGGGTAAGAGTGGAGGCGCTGACCCTCGTCGCCGACGATTTCGATTCTCATGCCGCTTTCGTCGAGCGGGCCCAATCCCTTGCCGGCGACGGTTTGGCCGGCGTCGTGTTGTGCTTCGGCTTCATGGACGAGCAGGAGCGCGCCCAGTCGGACTTCGGCATTGCGCGCCGCACGATCGACGTAAACCTCACTGCGGCGATCTCCGTATTGGAGCGTTTTGCTGCGCAGTTCGAAGCCCGGCGCAGCGGCTTCATCGCCGGGGTCTCAAGCGTGGCCGGCGATCGCGGGCGCGCGAGCAACTACATCTACGGGGCGTCGAAGGCGGGGCTCACCGCCTACTTGGAGGGGCTGCGGAACCGGCTGCACTCCGCGAATGTCCAGGTGACCACCATCAAACCGGGGTTCATGGACACCAAGATGACCTTCGGCATGCCCTTGCCTAACCTGTTGACCGCCACCCCCCAACAGGCGGCCCGCGCGATCTACAGAGCCATCATCAAACGGAAAGACACGGCATACGTTCTCTGGTACTGGCGGATCGTAATGCTAATCATCCGCAGCATACCGGAATGGCAGTTTAAGAAGATGCGCATTTGACGGTCGCAAGGCACGGCGCTTTACGGAGCGAGGCGCAACAGTTTCGACGGCAAGCGTGTTGTCCCTCTCGGCTCCGACACGGGCCGCATGTTTTGCTCGTGTTTTCGAACGCGCTCCGCAACCGCGTGCCTCGTTGAGAGTTCAAGCACCTCATTTGCCGCGCGCTCAGAACATCGGCTCAGGCACGTCCCGTTCGGTTGGAAATGTACTCGTCAATTACCTTCTCAAGGATGGTAAGGGGCATCGCGCCGTTTGACAGGACGACGTTGTGAAATTCCTTGAGCGAGAACCTTTCGCCGAGTTCCATTTTCGCTTTTTCGCGCAGTTCGAGAATCTTGTTCATGCCGATCTTGTAGGCGCAGGCCTGGCCGGGCAGGACGATGTAACGTTCGACCTCCGAGACGACCTCCTTTTCGTCCATGCCGGTCGTCGTCGTCATATAGTCGATGGCTTCCTCGCGCCTCCACCGCTTGTAGTGAATGCCTGTGTCGACCACAAGCCGAACGGCGCGGAACAGTTCGGCCTGCAAGCGGCCGAGGTTTACGAGAGGGTCTTCCTCGAATCCCAGTTCCCACGCGAGGCGTTCGGCGTACAAGGCCCAGCCCTCGGTGTAGGCGGTGAAGGGTAAGACCTTGCGAAACAGAGGGCCTTTGACCTGCTGCTGAATCGACAACTGAAAGTGATGGCCCGGGATGGCCTCGTGGTACGCGAGCGTGTACATTCCCCACTTCGAGATCTCGTTCATGTCGCGAAGGTTGGCATAGAAAACGCCGGGGCGCGTGCCGTCGAGCGAGGGCGCTTCGTAGTAGGCGCCGGCCGCCGTGCTCTCTTTGAACGCGGGAATGCGTTTCACTTCCACCCCGACGGCCGGCCGCAAATCAAAGGCATCCCCGAGCCCCCGATCGATTTCGTCGATGATGGATTGAAAATCGTTTAGGCACTGACGGCGCCCCTCGTCCGTGTCGGGGTACTTATATTGCGGGTCGGCGCCGAGTTCGGCCATCAGTTCGCCCACGGGTTTGCCGGTTCGACCGATCGACTTCAGCAGGTGCTCCATCTCCGAGGTGATGCGCTCGACTTCCGCCAATCCCAGTTCGTGAACTTCCTCCGGCGACAGGTCGGTCGTCGTGTTGCTTCGCAAGGCGTATGCGTAATACGCGTCGCCGTCCGGCAGTCTCCAGACCCCGTCATCCGAGGACGCGTGAACCAACTGATTGGACGCGAACAGGATTAACTTGAAGTAGGCCAGGTAGACGTCGTTCTGGACCGCTTCGAGGCACTGGTCCAGGAGTTCCTGCCGTTCGTGGGGCGGGATGTCGCTCAGGAGGTCGACCTTGTCGTGAAACGCCGTGTACAGAATGTTCTGCTGCGGCGGCAGGTCGGTAAAGGCGACCATCTCGTCCAGGACGCGCTCCACGACGAACTGCGGCGGAACGATTCCCATCTTTCGGCGCAGCTTGAGCCCGGCCAGCACTTGGTCGAATTTCCGCTCAACCTTCTTCAGGCGTTCCAAGTATTGCTCGGCGTCGTGCTTGTTGCGGATTTGGTGAATTGTGGCCATAAAGGTCGGGAACTCATTTTGAACGCCGAACAGTTGGTTCACCGGGAAGTTGTGGTAGAGGAACGGTTCGCCCCGCACGGCGTCGTCGAGGTACCACTCGAAGATGTCGTAGGACAATCGCTGGGAAGGCCGCAATCGATCGCGATTGTATCGTCGAAGTGTCGCCAGGTCGTCTTTGGTCTTCTCGAGCAGGGCAGCCGCGAACTCGGGCGAGGCGTCGTCGAGATCGTCGTTGTGGAACGTGATGCCAAACGGTTCGAGTATGCGCAGCGTGCTGAGCAGCTCGGGGTGTGCCAGCGCGTACTCAATAAACACCCGGTCAAAGAAGTGGTTGATGAAGAACGGCCGGAAAAACGCGGTCTTGACGACAAAAACCGCGACTCCCGCCATCAGAAGGATGAACGGCAAACAGCCAAACCAGAAAACCCGACGCGTGCGGGATGTCGCCATGCGCTTCGTGGCCCCTTCCGTCTTGCCGACTTCGGCTATCATCGTACGAAGGCCTCGAGGGAATCAATGAGTGGGTATGCACCGAAAACCGCGGTGGGCTGCAATCTGCATGTAAAGGTATGTGTTGGAGGCGATCCCCCCATGAAGCACGTGAAACCCAAGTCCAGGCCGCGGCCGATGCTCGCCGACTCGAAGGCCGACCGCATTCAAGACCCGTGCGGGGGACTGGAAGGGAAAGCCCTGTGCAAGTGTGAGAAGAAAGCGTACAAAGGCGGAGACGTGTATTGACGCCGGGCGGTCCTCCTCCGGTACAGTAATCGGATGGGGCCGCTGCTGCGCTTCTTCGTCGACAACCTGCCGACGCTCCGCGAACTGCTCACCTTCGGGCCGGTGCATGGCGCGTTTGCTCTGGCATCTCTGGCCGGCGCAGGGTGGCTGAAACGCGCCAAAGGGCTGCGGACCGGGTATTCGCGCAAGGTCTTCCACTTCTCGATCTTCGCGGGCGCCGCCTTTCTCCATTGGCGATACGGCGCGCGCCCGGTGTGCCTGTTCGGAGCCATGACGACGCTTGCCATCGCGTATGCCGTATGGCGCGGAGAGGGAAACTTTCTGTACGAGGCCATCGCCCGCGAAAAAGACGCTCCGCACCGGACCCTGTACATCGTCGCGCCGTATCTGGCGACGTTGAGCGGCGGGCTGGCGTCCACGATTTGGTTTGGGCCCGCCGCGCTCGTCGGTTTTCTGGTCACCGGCGTCGGGGACGCCATCGCGGAACCCATCGGGACGCGCTTCGGCCGGCACAGCTACCGCGTGCCGTCGATGCGCGGCGTCGCATGCACGCGCAGCATCGAGGGGAGCGCGTCGGTCCTGATCGCGTCCACGGCGGTCGCTTTCGCCGGAGTGCAATTGGCGTATCCCGGGGCGGCCCACGACCCAATAGTCATGCTGGGGTTCGCGGTGGTGATAGGCGCGGCCTCGACGGTATGCGAGGCGATTTCGCCTCACGGTTGGGACAATCTCACCTTGCAGATTCTGCCCGCCGGCATGGCGTACGCATTCCTGAACTGATCGCGCTCGCCGGGCAGTCGGCTGTGTGGTATCATAGCCTTGCTTGCCGTGAATCCGCCGGCATATCGCATCGCGCCAATCGGAGGACTATTCACCGTGGCGGCATACGCCCCTCAATCCGGCACGGAAACCATCGGCGCAACCCGCGAGGAGCTGCGTAAACCGCCGATGTTTCGCGTGCTGATGCACAACGACGATTATACGCCGATGGACTTTGTCGTCGCGGTGCTCAACGCCGTGTTCAGCAAGCCAATGGAGGAAGCCACACGGATTATGTTGAACATTCATCACAACGGGATCGGCGTGTGCGGCGTGTACACCCAGGAAATCGCCGAAACCAAGATTGATCAGGTCCACGACCTCGCGCAGGCAAACGAATTCCCGCTGCGCTGCTCGATGGAGCCTGCGGAGTAACGGCGGGCGGCGCTGCGAACTCGCGGTTATCCCGGATTTTTCACACCCGCGGGCAATGAAGGATACAGCTTCGTGCGGCACATACCTTTATGCAGCGACAGGGAAAACGGGCTG
>BTUX01000329.1:0-4350 GCA_045863315.1 Candidatus Hydrogenedentota bacterium
CTCGGCCTTGGCCGCGGCACGGGCAGCCCGTTCCGGTGCGCGCCACGCCTCCAGGACCTGCTGAACGTCGAACGCCACGTGCTCATCGCTGCCCAATGCCAGACTTCGGTGCACGGCGTAGCCCTTATCGGCGTCATAAACACGATAACGCAGACGGTACCGGCCGTGTTGGGCTCGGAATTGGACGACGCCCTGGCGCATCAGGTGCGGTTTGAGTTCGACTAAACGCGCCCACAGTTCTGGGGGAATCCGCTCTTGCAAGGCGCTGAGCGCACTTGGGTCCGGCTCATCCGGCGGCATGTTCGGGCGGAACCGAAAACGAGTCGATGGCGATCTGATTGGGTCCAATAGGCGTCGCGCGCCACCACTCCGTATCCGAGATCTTCTCCCATCCGCTACGCCTTAACCGATCGGCCTCCTCCGGCGAGCGCGGGATTAAAATGTACTTTGAGTACGGGCTGACTTGGATCTCCGCCGTGTTTGCTCCCCGCACGACTACAGGGCCTGCCGCGGGGGGCGCAGCCGCCACGTCCCGCGCCTCGTCCCGCCCCAAGCGTTCCAAATGCCGGACCGTGGCAGCCGCCTTCACCAGCGCCGTTACCGAATGCGTAATGCCGACCAAACGCGGCAGGTCTTGTGAAACAACTTTCTCAGGCGGATCCAATTTGTCGCCGTACTTGGCCTCGTCGTTGCGAATTTTTTGCCGGCATGCAACCTCAGCCTTGCAGTATTGCGTCATGGAAAACCTCAACATATGAGAGAGAGAGGCCTCCATAAATGCACCCAGTCCGTCAGCGGCGACAGCATCAAGAACTTTGCGGATCAGCCGCGATTTCCCGGCGCCGCTCACGGATTCGCCCTCGTGACTCGACAATCGGTCGAGCAACTCGTCGAGCCTCCCGTCCTCGGCCAGTTCGTCGAGTGTAGGCTCGGGCGGTTCGGGCGGCTCTCCCCGCCGGCGGCGCTTGCGCCGCGGTTTGGTCGCGACGGACACGTCGCCGAGCAATGGCGGGATGTATTCTAGTGGATCTTGCATTTGGACTCCCCCACGCCGATCGGCCCGAATTATAGCTTCCGCAATCTCAAAAAAATAGTCCTCAGGCTCGAAAATGCCTCAATGCGCCCATCTCCGAATTAACGCTTCTGGAACGTATAAGGCCGGGCCGCGCCGGGGTTACCGGCGCGGCCGGGGGGGCTCTACACGGGGGGCACTCTGCGTGCCCACACGACGCGATCTCGGCGGCCAGTTCGGTGAGTATTTGCGAAAGCCGGCCGCGTGAAATTCCCAGGCGAGCGGCGATCTCGGATTTCTGGCAGCCGACGGACAGGTCGAGCAGGATCCGCCGCATACGCGGGGGTTGCGTCCGCGCGAACGCCTTCCAATCGATGCGCTGTTGCACGCGTACCGCCGGGTCCGCGCGTTCGTCGGTCGTGATCGCGCGGGCCAGGCGCTCGGCAATCGGTGTGGGATGATCAGGTGAATCGAGCGATATGAATGCGTCGCGGCGGCGGCTGGGATACGCGTGCTGCGTGATCAGGCTGCGATAGCGCAGGTGCTGGGCGGCGGCCCAGCCCAGTTCGGAGGTGGAGAGCGTTCGGCCGTTCCGGACGGCCTGGGAATGATTCAGGAACATCGCCGCCAATGCGTCGTCGGCAGCGTCGCGTTGATAGCGCCGCGGCAACCTTTGGGTCATGCGTTCGGCCCGGGATTCCAACTCGGGCAGCAGCGCCATGAATGCGGCCTGCGACGGCGCGGCCGGTATAGCAACAGAAGTGGACATGGTCAGGGCCTCCGGGTTGAGCCGGCGGCCGGTCGCGCGAGACGATAAGGCGGGAGCCCCTCGAAGGGGCATGGGGCGGGTGACTTCGGGGATCAACGGGGCAACTGCGAGGAGCCGGACGCGTAGCCGCGGCCGGCGACGAGGGCGTCGTCAGGCGCGACCAGCGGACCGGCAGGGTATGAGGTGAGCGCGGACACGCACGGCGTGCTCGCGGTCCGTGAATGCCACTACGATTGGGTCAGGTGTCGTCGTCGTCGCGGCCGCCGTAAATCCAGACGAGCAGGACGAGGACGGCGACGATGAGTACGCGTAGGTCGAGGGAGTCCATTGCGTCCCTTTCTATCTGAAGTCTGGTATTCAAAATCTGGTTAGGTGAGCGCGGGGGTACTTTCCGAAGCGTCGCTTCTGAAATATATAAACCCAGGTCACGCCTGAGGTTTCCAGTGCGGACTGGTGGACTCTGTCTCGCGGGGCACTCGGCGTGCCCAAACGACGCGATCTCGCCGGCCAGGAGGTCGAGGAGTTGCGATGGTGATGCGCACGCAAAAGGGGACCGGGTGAGGGTCCGAATGCGCAAGTAAAAGGGGACCACCGCACGCGGCCGGCCTGGTTAGCTTGAGGCTTTTCCTCGGTTGACCAGGGGTCCGGCGGATGTGTAGCTCACGTTCGAACGTACAGTCGCCGCATGATCGGCACACGAAAACGACGTAATGCGCGCCTACCGTCTATGTAACCTGCGTACGTATCGATAGTTACGAATTAAAACTTTTGAGAGGTCGCATCCTTAATAGAGCTTATAAGCGTACGACCTCTCAGACATTTGGTTGCTCTCCTTACCGTCGTTATGACGTGCCCGCATTACGACGAGCTATCGTTACGACGTACGTCGTGGGTTTCTTCCGGTTGTTTCGGATTTAGAGCGGCGAGGGCGCGGCGCGCGTCCCATTCCGTGATGTGGTGCCCCACCGCCGCGCTTGCATGTTGAAATTCGGTAAGCGTTGGCGGACGCCCGTAGTGTTTCGTAAGTTCATCGTTTAACGGGCGCAAGAGTTCCTTCAGCGATAAATGACGGGCCTGCGCCGTGGTTTTGTTCTTCGCGGATTGCTGCCGTAGCGCGTCCGGCTGTTCGGTGAGTGTCGTCAGCGTGCCGAGGCCATCTAGCCGAAGGCCATCGACCGGGCGGTCGCAGTCGAGAACCACGAGCTTAGGTGTAGAGGACCGTGTGGCCCGGAGTCGACCTATTGCCTGCCGTACATTGGCCGCCCAGATCCGCGAAAGTTCAGCATCCACGTCCGGATCCGGTACCCGTGGACACCGGCAGCAGCGCCCGACGCCATCTTCGTCGGCGTATCCGTAGGTGCGGAATACTAGCTTCCCCGACACGCCAGAGGGCCTGGGTAGCGCCAAGGCGCGACGCCACGCCTGAACTTCGCGCTCCACGATGTCGATGGGCGGCATGTGCAAACCGGACACGATCAGGATCTGGCACGAGGCGAAGGTGTTTGTGGCACGCTCATCTCGTCCCCAATAGCCAAGGACAAGCCGTTCGTGGCCTATAAGGGGGCTATTCTTGGAATCGCACAAGGGTGTCTTTACCGGCTGACCATTATCGTCAATCCATTTTAATTCGGAGAGCGTGTCCTTGTGCGTCAGCACTCCCACCTTCCAATCCGGCGACTGCTCCAGTGCGTAACGGGCGAGTTGTACTACCCGTTTCGGCAGCTTCTTCGAAGTTGCGGACTTTCCAAAAGCACCGTCGTGACACTGCACGACGAGGACGTTCTCACGCACCGGAACCGTCTCAACTCTCGTTCGAAAAAGGCGGCGCAAGCGCTCCAAGTCCGGAGTGGCATCGGTATTCACGACCGACTTTTTACGAAGCGTTTCAATTAACCTGTGGCGTGGCCGGCGCAGTTCAATTATTGCTTTGATCGGTAGGTGGCCGAGCTTCTTCCATATCACGTACGAAAAGTGGTCCCCGTTGGGCGCGTTGAACTCCGAGCCTAGTGCTTCCAGCAAGTCACGCCAAGCCCGCAAGGGCAGCTTGCCGCTGGCTCCTCCGGCGTCCGGACGCTCATGCCGGAAGCAGCCGACGCCCTTTTCTTCACGGTAATCGCCGTGGAGGCAACATTGCAGCAGTGCCTTCGCGTCCACGCCCTGGGCGATCCCGGCTTGTTCAAGCGCCTGTACCAGTGGCAATACCGCCGATGCCTTTTGCATGGAAGCCGGTGGCTGAAGACACTGCTGTAGCAGTTGGCAAAGCTGCGCATGCTGCCGTATCGACCGCAACCGTTGAATTGCTTCGACGCGTTCCCGAATGGTTCGAAAACGATGAAGCCTGAAATACTCATTACCCGTAATCAACCGACGGACGTTCAAACAGTCGGCTTCCAACTTCGAGACTTCGCCTTGCAGATTGATAAGCCAAGTATTCAGGTCTTCCTCATCGATGGTCGAGAATTTCAACAGGCAGTTGGCCAAGCCCTCGTCCACGACCAGCACATCGTAATGCTCGGCCCGGCGGCTCTCGTTCAGTACCGTATTCTTGTGCGCCACATGTATGGGCAGT
>BTUX01000330.1:0-4328 GCA_045863315.1 Candidatus Hydrogenedentota bacterium
GGTCAAGAAAAGCGCCGAGCAAACCAGGGCGCCGATCATGTAGTTGCGGTGCGCCGCGCGGTCCTTCGACCGTATCGCGAACCATCCCAGAAGCAGGAGAACCGACGCGACGGCGTTCAACGCCGCGTTCACCGTAGGCAAGAGGGGCAGGCTCATAGCTCGGGATTGGCGAGCAACCGGTCAATGTCCGCGGCCAAGGTCCTCACGGACATCTGGTCCATACCGTCGTAATAGCCGCGGATGTGGCCTTTGGCGTCCACCAAAATGAAGCGCTGGCTGTGCGCCATCGGGTTGTCCGGTACGCCCACCTTGAAGCCTTCTTCGCCCGCCATACGATGAATCTCAGCAAGGGGTCCGGTAAGAAAGTGCCAGCGCGCATTGTCCGCCTCGTTCGACTTGGCGTACTCGGCGAGCACGGCGGCGGTATCCGTTTCCGGATCGACCGAGAGCGACACGAATCGCACCTTGTCGTTGTTCTTGTAATAGTCCTGGAGCGCGAGCATGTGCCGCGCCATGACCGGACAGGCCCCCTGGCACGACGTGAGGAAAAAGTCGGCCACCCAGATTTTCCCCGCGAGTTGCGCGCTCGAGAACGCCGATCCGTTCTGGTCCACCAACTCGAATGCCGGCACCGGGCCGACATCGATCAGGGCAGGCTCTTCAACGGTCTTGGCCGGCTGGCCCGCTCCACGCTGGGCAAACAAGGGCGTCAGCGTGAGCACGGCAAACAAGGCCGCGAGTAGACTTACCAATCCAATTCTGCGCGATTTCATGGGTCTTTATCCCTTCGTACTGCGAACCACCGAGAACTCCCGCGGTCAGATGCTGAAATCAATCACTATTAACGCCAACAAGAGGGGAAGGTACAGGACCGACGCCTTCAACACGCGCCGGGCATCCGTCACGGAACCGGACCGCACCAGCGGCAGGCACGACGCAAACATCCACGCGCCCAAGAGCAGCGCACCGGCGAGATAGATCAAACCATTCTGGCCGATCCACGCAGGCAGCATGGAGACCGGCACCAACAGCGCCGAAAACCCGAGTATCTGCCGGAAGGTACGGGTCCCCTGCGGGTCTTCGACCGGCAGCATCCTGAAACCGCCTTTGCGGTAGTCGTCCCGGAACATCCACGCTATCGAATAAAAGTGGGGCTGCTGCCAAATGAATAGAATCGCAAACAACACCCACGCGCCCAATTCCACGCGCCCGGTCGCCGCCGCCCATCCTCCCATCGGCGGAAGCGCCCCGGGCACCGCGCCGATCAGCGTATTGAGCCACGTCAGGCGTTTCATCGGCGTGTAGACCAACACGTACAGGAACGCCGTCAACAAGGCAAGGAACGCCGTAAGGAGGTTGACCCGCCACAGCAGCACAAGAACCCCGCCCAGAACAAGATACTCGCCGAACAACAGCGCATGATGAGGGGCGACTTTCCCCGAGGGGATGGGGCGGTTTCGGGTGCGATCCATCAGGGCATCTGGCTCGCGCTCGAGGTAATGATTCAGCGCACCGGCCCCGGCCGAGGTCATTGCGACACCGATGAGGAGATAGAAAAGGCCATCGACGGCGGCAAACCCATGGAAACCCATGCCGCCCATAAAGAAGCCGAGTGTCGCGGTGACCAGCACCATGACCAGAATGCGCGGCTTGGTCAGCTCTACGTATGCGCCTAAGCGCGACCTGTCTGCAGATTTGCTCAAAGCTACTACCCAAGCCTGAAACCTATACCGACCTGCACTAAACCGTGCCTTCAAAGGGCCGATTGTATTACAATGGCCGCTGCCAAGTCGAACTAGCCCGGATTTCTCGCACCCGCAGGCAATGAAGGATACAACTTCGTACACCACATACCGTTATGCAGCGAATGGGCAAAACGAGTTGTAGGCGCGAAAAATCCTCACCTGATTCACTCCTTTGCCATCCCCAGAGCATTTCTCACCGGTCGCCCCGTCGGCGGGGTCGACCGGTGAGAAATGCGGGCTAGCGATGTACGTCGGGCGCGCCCGGCCGGGTTGCGCGGGCAACGCGCGTCGGGTAGAGTCACCGCCGCCGCGCGTCCGTCCGGAAGCCACGAGAAAAGGCGACCGAGGTGCCATGAGTTCCGCAATGTCCAGCCGGTTTATCATCAAGACGCCGGAAGGCATCATGTTCTCGATGCAACTGGCGGGTCCGGTCACGCGCTGTTTCGCCTGGCTCATCGATATGTTCGCCCTCACCCTTGGGGCCGGCATAGTGGGTTCCATCATCATTGCGATAGGCGAGGCCGCGGGGACCTTCCTTCCCGTCCTGGCCGAATGGACCACGGCGGTCGTGATGGTCGCCTTTTTCGCCGCCAACTTCGCCTATTTCATCGGTCTCGAGTGGTTCTGGCGCGGCCAGACGCTGGGCAAATGGTTCATGCGGCTCCGGGTAATGGACGAGCAGGGACTCAAGCTGCAGTTCAGCCAAATCGCCATTCGAAACCTGCTGCGGCCGGTGGACCAGATTCCCGCGCTTTATCTCGTCGGCGGGCTCGCCCTGTTGCTCAGCAAGCGGGCCCAGCGGCTGGGTGACTTCGCGGCCAACACGATCGTCATCCATGCGCCGGATCGCGCGGAACCGGACTTGGAAAACGTGCTTGCGGGCAAATACAACTCGCTGCGCGAGTTTCCTCATCTCGAGGCGCGGTTGCGCAAGCGCGTATCGGCGGACGAGGCGCGCATCGCGTTGCAGGCGCTGTTGCGCCGCGACACGCTCGAGCCTGCCGAACGCATAAAACTGTTTGCTGAAATTGCCGACCATTTCCGCCGACTCGTCCCATTTCCCGAAGAGGCGACGTTGGGCGTCGCCGATGAACAGTACGTGCGCAACGTCGTGGACATTCTCTTTCGCCCGCAGTCGTATCTCGGTCCGAGGCCAAATGCGTCGGACGCGGGTCGGGAATCGACGCCCGGCGCCGCGTAGACCGGGAGTCTCGCTGCTGGCAGTGCGCGAACGCAGCCGTTAGAATGGGGCCGGCGAACCGGAGGCACTAAGGTTGGAGCCATGACAAGCTTATTTGAAAGGCGGCGCAACAATACTTTGTTCGATCGCGGCGTGCGGTCCGCGCTCGAGGGGGATTACGAGCGCGCGTTGGGGATCTTCGAGGGGCTGCTGAAGCGGGACCCGGATATGGCGCTCGCGCACGCCAACCTCGGCTACTGCCAACTAAAGTTGGGCAAACATTCCGAAGCGGTGGCGTCCTATGAAAAGGCACGCTCGCTGTCTCCCGAAGACCCCCAGCACGCCCATGACCTCGGTTGCATTCATTACGAAAAGGGCGAGAAACAAAAGGCCTTCGACTGTTTCCTGGACGCAGTCAAGGCCGACCCGGGCCACGGAGATGCCCGGGCCGCGCTCGAGAGAGTACGAGTCGAACTGGACATCGCGCCCGACGATCCCCGATTGATTACGGTACCCATCCTGGCCCCGAAAAGTGCGCCCGCGATCGAACCGGAAAAGGCGGCGCCGGCGGCGGAACCGAAGGAGTCCAAGAGTGTAGACCCATTGGCGGAACTCCTGGCGCGCGGCCGCGACCTCTACGAGGAAGGAAGATTCGAAGAGGCCCTGGCGGCCTGGAGCGAGGCGGTTCGGGTAGACCCGAAAAGCGCGATGGCGCATAACAACCGGGCCGCCGCTCTAATCGAACTGGGCCGGCATCAGGAAGCCATCGAGGCGTGCACAAATGCGCTCAACGCCCAGCCGGACTACGCCATCGCGCACATGACACGCGGCGAAATCTACGCCCAACTGGGAAACCGCGATGCAGTCATGCGCGAGTACATGGCGCTGAACGCCCTCGACGAGGAAATGGCGCAGCAGCTCCTGGAACTCATCAAGACGATTGAGGAACCTTCGGAGTAACCGAGGTGGATCGCCCGCATCGCATAGCCGGCCCGAACAGGTGCGACGAACCGGTCCGCGAATTCGAAACGGTTCGCCATCGAGTCGCGTTCATCCCGATCTCCCTTGCCGTCGCAGCGGCGTGCGCCGCCTTCGTGGCGGGCTGCGCCGGCGAAGCGGATTCGGAAACGCAGACGCAAACGGAAACCGGCAAACGGATTGAGCGCCATGCGCAGGAGGCCGTTAAATCGCTCGACAGCCTCGTGTCCTCCCTGAAAGACGATCTGAAAGTGAAGGCCGAACAGGCCGGTCAGGGACTCGCCAAGGGCATCGCCGAAGAAGTCGAGAAGGTCTTTGATCAGATGAAGACGCTGGCGGACGAATTCGAAGAACAGGCCGAAGCGCTTCCCGACGGCGCCAAGGAAAAGTTTGACGCCGCCCGTGTCCAACTCGACAAGACCCGG
>BTUX01000331.1:0-4168 GCA_045863315.1 Candidatus Hydrogenedentota bacterium
CGCGGGTGGCCCATACAAGCCGCAGGCTTGTGTGGGTGCCTCTGGCACAGGAGGCTGGAAGTAGGCGCGATGGGGGGAGTACGCTTTCGGCCTGGTTCGGGTGCGCACGCTGGACGCCTTCGAGGGCGCCTCGTTTGCTTCCTTCGAGGTTGCGTGCGAGCGTGGCGTTCGGCGCGCATCTGGCGGCTGAGAAGATCGGCGGGCGTGCCGGTGAGGGTGCCCTGTATGAGCGCCTCTTGTTCGCAAGCTCACCCACACAAATCGGAGATTTGTGTGGGCCACCCGCGTGATCCAGGAATGGGGCTCATAGAACGCTTACCTTATTCACGCCATTTACCATTACTAATCCATTTTTTTGCTGTTCCAGCTCCAATTAAATAATCGTGGTCGTTAAAAGCAACCAAGTATTGACATGCCTCATTTGTAACATAAAAAACAAACCCATGCAGTTCACCGAGAATCCTTACTAAATCAATAGGAGAATCAATACCAAGAAAGTGTCTATCACATCCTTCCTCCCAAAATAACACAAGCTTCTCATTTGGAAGAATCACAGATAGCTTAGTCCAACCTTTGGGATCTCGCACGCTATATGAATCTAATATTCTTGCCCAAATTGGAGATTCTTTTCGTGAATGATCTAAAAATCCTAGCTCTATTAGGCGAGACAGTCTTCCAACATCAGCCGGAAGTAATGGCACGGCTTTAATTTTAAGTAAAGTGCAGGCTTCGAGTATGTCATCGGGCGTCATTTTTTACACTCCAACAACTGGCCGGTGGCACGGGCAGTCCCTCCCACCGATCTTGAACGCGTCGCCCCTTCCGGATTTGGTGCCATAGGATGCGGACGTTCGCAACCCGCGCACGCCGCCGCACATTTCTCGATGAGCATCCGCGCGGCGCATACGCTTTCGAAGCGATTCGGGACAGAGCCTAAAAGACAGGATGACGCACGCACCCGGAGGGTACGGGGTTCATCGCCAGTCGATCGCCACTCCCACGAAGCTCCGGTCCTTCGCGCGCAGCTTCTCGTATACGTCCGGCGCTTCTTCCGGCTTGATGCGATGCGAAATCAGATGCGCGACCTTCAACTTTCCGGCCGAAATCCCGTCCATCGTCGCCGTCCGGTTCAGCGCCATCGTGTACGGATAATAGGGATTCTCCTCGACGGGCACTTTGGGCTGGTGCGCGCCGATCAACGTCAACTCGCGGTGGATCAGGTCCAGATCGATCCGGAACGAGACGGGCTCGTAGACCGCCGAAGCGAGTACCAGCCGCCCGCGCAGCGCCAGGATCGAGATGGCCGTCTCGTACGCGCGATGGTTTGCGGCCGCCTCGATGCAGCAGGTTACGCCCTTGCCCCCGGTCAGTTCTTTCACGCGCGCCGCCGCGTCTTCTTTGCTCACGTCCACGACCGCGTCGGCGCCGAGTTCCAGCGCCAGCGCGAGGCGCTTCGCGTCGGCATCCAGCGCGATCAGCGGGCGCGCCCCGCATTGCTTGGCGAGTTGCAGAATCAGCGTACCCACGACGCCCTGCCCGACGACCGCCGTCGGCTCCAGCAGCTTCGGCGCGCCGCGTTCGACGATGTGATAGGCGACGCTGCCCAGGACCCCCAGCGTGGCAAGCGCCGGGTCAAGCCCCTCGGGCACAGGGAGCAGGTTCACGCCGTTGGCCGGGACGTTCGCCGCCGAGGCATGCGCGGCCGACGAAAGCACGCGCCGGCCGACCTCGACGCCGCGGACCTCCGCGCCTACGGCCTCCACGATACCGACGTGCGAGTACCCGATCCCGAGCGCTTTGCCTTCCTTCGCGGCCTCGTTTATCTGCGCGATCTCCGTCCCGATCGAGATCTCCGTCCACTCCGACCTCACTCGCGCCTCCTGCGGCCCCGGCGGCGCCAGCCCCTCCTCCTCCAGCACAACCCGTTTCCCGTCGAACCGGAGCCGACGACGTGTCGTTGGCAAGGACATGCAGTCATCTCCTGAAACGGGAGCCGTCATCAGCCGGACCTAAATTTGTAGTGTCCCTCCCTCTTTCTGTACAACCCTGAAGCATATGGGAGCGCGAGCCTCGCGCAGGCTCGGGTTCTTGGAATTCAGCTACCGCCTGCCCAGGAGCGATCTGGACGCCTTAGCAGCCCGTCAAAAAAAGGTGCGGGCCGCTTTGCGAGGAGTGTTCGGACTGGGCATCAGGCTTCGCGGCCGCGGGCCACGCTTTCGCGCGGCGAGAACGGTTCGGCTAGGCCGTGTTCCAGCATGCACTTTAATACGACGTAGGTGTGCTCCAGCAGTTCGTCGAAAGACCAAGGTTCGGTCGTCGGGTATTCGAAAGTTAACGGCAATCCGCCGCAAGCCATGGCCAGCGCCGTGTTGATATTCAGAGCGCCCTTTCCCGGCGCCATGACTGGCGCGGGCCGCAATCCGGCTGCTTGCAAAGCGTCGTGTGTTCGTTGCTGGTAGGCCACATTGCGGGAGTGGTGCAGCGGGTAACACAACTGGGTCTGTCCAAGCATGCGCGCGGCGATGCTGTGTGAGTGCATATTGAGGATCAGATCGACTTGTTCGTCGGCGGCTAATTTCAGGACGGCGCGCGCCTCCTCCGTGCGCAGATCGCCGGGGGCGGCGTCGTGCATGATATTGTAACCAGCCGCATTGGGGTACCCCCCGGGATGTCCGACCCGATCGAGCGGCAAGGGCGCGTACTCCTTGCAGGTCGGGTAACCGATCAGAGAACCGTCCTTCCAGTACCCCTGACTGGCGCGGCGGAATTGGTCATCGCTCGCCCCACGCAAATGATCGGGACTTACGGCGCGGCCGTCCATGTTGACGCAAGGCAGGATCAGCAGGCGGTATCGGGCAAGGAGCGCCAGCAGATCGGGCCGAGCCTGCCCGCGCAGGTCTTCGCCACGCTCCAGCAGCGAGATCACGTTTAGAGCGCCGATGACCCCTTCGGGTTCGGCACCGTGTATGCCGCACAACAGCATGACCGATTGCCGCTCGCCCGTTCCAGTCTTATAAGAAGCCAGATTTCGGGAACTGGATCCGCTGGGCCAGTTAGACGCGCTCGCCGCCGGCGGCGCACCGCCATAGGCGAGGCTCCAGACCGGGAAACCGCCCGGTGTGGTGGCCAGATTTCGTACGGATCCCTTGCGCGCGGCTTGTACCTGAGCGGAAATCTCGTCGGGGCGCACCCGCCACCACGTGGGTCGTTCGGCCAAGCCGGGAATTTCGTAACGATTCATGACGTTGCTTTCCGTGTTCAGGGAGCGGCTTTGTTTTCGTATGCGCCTATGTCCAGGCCGTTGCCCTGCGGGCGCACCAGGCCTTCCAAATCGCATTTAATGCCCGCATCGGTTCCGGCATCGAGCGCAGGGCTTCCGGGTTTAAGCCGGTAATCGCGCTTCTCCCAGTTGGCGAAAATGTCCTCGGGGTTGGCCTTCTTTTCGTTGGGGCCCAGCACATATCCGGCGGGCGGATCCAAGTACAGGTTGTGGCTCGATTCGATATCCTTGGTCCACGGTTTGGAATTCATAATATTAATGGGCGGGCCATCCATAATGTTATTCTTGACCATGAGCTTCATGGCGAAGGAACTTCCGGTTTTATCGCCAGTTCCGCCGAAGCATAAACCTGACTTTTTTCCGCCGCGAACCAGCACGTTGTTGAAAATCTTCACGTCGCCCTTGACGCCCTGCCAGAAGCTGATGGGCTGCGCGCGGTCGGCTCCGTCGAAGACGTTGTTGATCACAGAGATGTTGGTGCTGTCGTTGCAGGTGAAGGACACGTTCGAATTAAAGATTCGGTTGCCTTCCAGCAAGATGTCCTTGCAGTCGACATAGACGCTCACCCCGTTGCTATGCGTACCGGTGCAGTCCCGTATTTCGTTTCCGATGATCTTGCCGTTCGTCGCGGCGTAAAAGACCAGCGGAGTCCGGCCCATGCGGTGCAGCCGGTTGTTCCGGTATATCGGGCGCTGCGCGGTATGTGTCACAATGCCGCGCATTTTGGGGCAATCGTGCAGGAAGTTGCCTTCCACCAACAGGTCGTCCACATGAACCAGATTAAGCGCGTTGCCGTAACCCGTGGATCTTATTTCGGAGATCTCGTTATCGCGAATCGTCAGGCCCTGGGAGGTGGTTTTAATTTTCCAACCTCTATCCACGGCAGAG
>BTUX01000332.1:0-4161 GCA_045863315.1 Candidatus Hydrogenedentota bacterium
CAGTGATGGCACTTGAATTGGACCGAATTTTTACCCATGGAATTGAAGAGGCCCTTGCGTTCGTCACCGACCTGCCGTCGGCCGTAGCGACTCGAGCCGGCCGACGGCATGATAACAATGCAGTTTAGCATTGCCTTCCCCCGCCCCGGCAAGCAAATTGCCGTCGGCACGCAAGTTTGATATAGTAGGGGGACTCGTGGCTGAATTGTCCGATCCACGGGAATGCCTGCGTAAAGGAGGTGGTGTGAATGGCATCGAATAACGTCGCAGAGATGGTCAAGAAGATCGTGGTCGAGAAGCTGGACCGCAAACCGGAAGAAGTCACGATGGAAGCTCGCTTCATTGACGACTTGGGCGCGGACTCCCTCGATTTGACCGAATTGTTGATGGCGTTGGAGGAAGAATACAACGTCGAGATCGACGATGAGGCGAACGAGATCCAGACGGTCGGCGACGCGGTGAAGTATATCGAATCAAAGCTCTCTTGACGCTTTCGCGCTTGCTCAAGCGCTTAGATATAGACACGTTGCTTGCCACGCCCGGCCCATGGCAGAATCTGCCGCGGGCCGGGTGGTTACTATTCAAGCCTTGTAATTTTTTCCGGTGGAGCGCCACGGCGCGGCATATGCGCATGAAGCCTATGATGTTGTATTGTCGGGTGTTTGCGCTTGTGAATGGCCTGGTTTAAGGAGCGAGATGCGGATCAAAGCCGTGGTGACGGGCATGGGTGTCGTTTCGCCGTTGGGAAACGACGTCGACCGGTTTTGGAAGGCGTTGTGCGACGGCAAATCAGGCATCCGGCGCGTCGACCGCTTCGATCCTTCGGCGCTCCCCACTCAGGTGGCTGGCCAGGCGCCCCCCATCGAAATGGCCGACCTGTCCGCCAAAGATTTGCGCCGCCGCGACCTCTATACCATTTATGCGCTTGCTGCCGCAGACCAGGCTTGGGCGCAGTGCGGTATCGACATGGCCCGCGAAGTGCCAGAACGCTGCGGAGTGGTCGTCGGAAGCGGGATTGGCGGAATTTTGACCCTGGAGGAAGGGCACGAGAAGTTCCTGAACAGCGGTTACCGTTACCTTTCCCCTTTGACCATTCCCAAGCTTTTGTCGAACATTGCGGCCGGCGAAGTCGCCATCCGGCTCGGCCTGCGGGGTCCGAACCGAAGCGTTGTGACGGCCTGCGCCACCGGAGCGCAAAGCATCAGTGAGGCGGCGCATATGATTCGCATGGGGCTTGCCGACGTGATGGTGGCGGGTGGAACCGAGGCGTCAATTACCCCGTTCGCAATGGCCGGCTTCTGCGCAATGAAAGCGATGTCGCGCCGTAACGAGGACCCGGAAGGGGCCAGCCGTCCGTTTGACGCGGACCGCGACGGCTTTGTAATGGGCGAGGGTGCGGGGGTGATCGTCATCGAATCCGAGGAGCACGCGCGCACGCGAGGGGCGGAAATCCTCGGCGAAATCGCCGGGTCGGGCGAGACGTGCGATGCATACCACATCACCGCGCCGCTTCCCGATGGGTCCGGCGCCGCGTCGGCAATGCAGGCGGCATTGGACGATGCCCGAATTAACCCCGAAGACGTCGGCTACTTTAACGCACACGGGACCGGCACGAAGCAAAATGACGTGAGCGAGTCGCTCGCACTGAGGCGAATTTTCGGCGAGGACATGCCTCCGGTGAGTTCCACCAAGTCCATGACCGGCCACCTGCTGGGCGCGGCGGGCGCTATTGAGGCAATTATCTGTTTTCTGGCAATCCGCGACGGTATACTGCCGCCTTCAATCAATTACGTGACACCGGATCCCGAATGTATCGTGAATCTTGTCGCGAATGAATCGCGACCCGCGAAGGTTGCAATCGCGATGTCCAATTCGCTAGGATTCGGCGGTCATAACGCGTCACTTCTTTTGAAGCGATATGATGGTTTCCGGTGAGCGGGCAACGGAGTTACGCGCGCTTCGAGATCGGTTGGGATTGGGCATTGACGACCTCGACCTCCTCGACCGAGCGCTGACCCATGCTTCGATAACGAGTGAGCCCGGCGGTCCCGATTACGATTATGAGTCGCTCGAATTTCTCGGCGACGCGGCGTTGGGGCTGGCCGTCGCACACTTCTTGTTTCAGCACGCTCCGGATCGGACTCCCGGAGAGTACAGCCGCATGAGGGCGGGCCTTGTGAATCGGCGTTGCCTGGGTGAGGTCGCGGAGCGGCTGGCGATTGGTCCGGCAATTCGGCTGGGCAAAGGCGAGGAGACCTCGGGCGGACGGTTCCGGTCGGCGCTGTTGGCGGATTGTTTGGAGGCATTGATTGGCGCCGTCTACCTGAGTCGGGGCTGGGATGCGACGAAACGATTCGTCGAAGAAGCATTTCGCAATGAGCTGGAGCGCGCTTCCCGGTCGGATGCGGGGTGGGATCACAAGTCCCGCCTCCAGCAGCATTGTCAGTCGCTCCGGCTCGAGTTGCCGAGGTTTGAGTTGGTCCGATCGGAGGGTCCGGATCATCAAAAGTTATTCGAAGTGGAAGTCTACATACGAGGCGAACCTGCCGGTCGCGGGGCCGGATTGAGCAAGAAGGAAGCGGAACAGAACGCGGCGCGTGCCGCATTGGAGCGGGAAGGAGTGTTTGGGCATTGATCGACTGAACGGTCGGTAGCGGAAGCGGGCCCATGACCTCAAGCAGGGGGCAGTAATGCAAAGTATCGGTTTCCTGGACATCACGTTCGGCGCAAGCGTCTGCGTTCTCGCTTTTGTGGGGTACCTGGCGAGGTACGTGCTCTCGAAGCCGCAAGGGACCCGGCGCATGGCGGACATTTCGGTGCTCGTCCAGCAAGGCGCGGCGGCGTTCTTGAAGCGGGAGTACCGTTACGTAGGCATGACCGTGTTGATTCTGGGGATTTTTATCGCGGTCGTGGGCGAAATGCGGCCGGATCTTCCCCTCGGTTACAAGACCACGGTGGCGTTTTGGGTTGGGGCCTTCGCCAGTTCCCTTGCCGGGTTCCTGGGCATGTTCATTGCGACGCGATCCAATGCGCGCACTTGCGAGGCGGCCCGGTCGGGCGGGGTGAAGGGAGCCTTGGACGTGGCCCTAAGCGGCGGCGCCGTGATGGGCATGGGCGTCGTGGGCATCAGCCTGCTTGGCCTGATCGTGGTGTACAAGTTGTTCAACGGCGAAGCGCAGATCGTGAACGGGTATGCGATGGGCGCCTCGCTGGTCGCGCTTTTCGCGCGGTCGGGCGGCGGGATTTATACGAAGGGCGCCGATATGGGTGCGGACCTGGTGGGCAAAGTCGAGGCGGGGATCCCGGAAGACGACCCGCGCAACCCTGCGGTCATTGCGGACAACGTGGGCGATAACGTCGGCGACGTGGCCGGTCTTGGGGCCGACCTGCTCGAGTCTTATGTCGAATCCATTATTGCCGCGCTCGCCGTGGCGGGGATCATGTATCTGCAGTTCGTTCAAGCCGGCAACAACGCGGCCGATTTCCCGGAATATGTCCGGGCGTTTCCGTTCATGTTGGCCACCATTGGCGCATTCGCCTCCATTGTCGGTGTGCTGTACGTGAAAACATTTTCGAAGACGGACCCGCAGAAGGCGCTGATGTGGGGCACCTATGTGGCCGCGATCCTCACGATGGCCGGTGCGGGCGCATACGCGTATTCCCGCGGTGTGTCGTTCACCTTGGACGACGTGACCTATCAGTGGTACGGCCCGCTTGTTTCCGCGCTGAGCGGGATTGTGGCGGGCATGGCGGTCGGGTTCGTCAGCGAGTATTTCACGTCGGGCGCGTATCGGCCGGTCCGCAAACTGGCGGAAGGATGCCAGACCGGTCCGGCCATCGCCGTGACGGAGGGCACCGCAGTCGGGATGCAGAGCGTGGCCATACCGGTGGTCGTGTTGGCGCTGGCCATCCTGTTTGCGTACCACTTCGCGGGGGTGTACGGTGTCGCAATCGCGGCGCTGGGTATGCTCGCCACAACCGGCATCGTCGTCGCCGTAGACTCGTATGGACCGATCGCGGACAACGCAGGCGGCATCGCGGAGATGAGTCATCTCGATCCCGGCGTGCGAAAAATTACGGACAATTTGGACGCGGTCGGCAACACCACCGCAGCCATCGGTAAGGGCTTCGCCATTGGCAGCGCTGCCTTCGCCGCGATCG
>BTUX01000333.1:0-4153 GCA_045863315.1 Candidatus Hydrogenedentota bacterium
TCGCCGCGCGGCACGGCAGAACAGATGGTGGGTGTGAAAAATCCTCACCCAAATCACTCCCAGGCTTTCTCCAGAGCATTTCTCCCCAGTCGCGCCCCGTCAACGGGGGCGACTGGTGAGAAATGCGGGCTCGTCTCGCGCGAGGCGCATCGTTTCGAACGAAAAACGAGCTGACGCACGGAAGTGATGGAGACGTTCATCGTTTCCAACGGCGACTTCGTTGCCGGAATTTGTGGTTTCGCGATGCGTGTGACGACCGGGTGCGAGAGTAGGAGCGAGGGAACGAACGCACCGTCCCGAATCCTCCAAACCCCAATGTTTTCGGCGTCGTCTGCTCCGAGTCGAGGCGATGCGAATTGAACATGGCGGGAGGCTGTGTTACAGTACCGCGCAGTTTGCAACGGTGTTTTCGCCTCCAGGTGTGTGCAGGATTCGGCCGCGAGAGCGGCGAATGAATCAGAGGGCGGTGGAGTGTGCGGCCGACGCCGCGCGTGTGTATACCGAAACGAAGTGGGGCGCGACCGGTCAATCCATACCCGCGCAGGCCGTTCCGGCTCAACGGGGCGCCGGTCAAAAAAATCGGAGGTTGATTTCTATCATGGCAGACACAGTGGCAGGTTTTTTCGAGGAACTGGCGGCCAAAGTCGATCCGGCCAAGATTGGCGGGATGAACGCGACGTACCAGTTTGACATCACCGGCGATAACGGCGGCACGTGGCACGTGAAGATCGCCGACGGCAAGGCGGAAGTGGCGAGCGGCCCCGCCGAGAACCCGAACATCACGCTGACGGCGACCGACGAGAACTGGCTTCAGATTATTACAGGCAAACTGAGCGGGCAGACCGCATTCCTGACCGGCAAGCTCAAGATCAAAGGTGATATGAGTCTGGCCATGAAACTCCAGAGCGTGTTCGCGCTCGGTTCCTAGCAATGGGCGCGAGGGGGACCGGAACGCCGCCGGCCCCCTCGCCGCCGATGCGGCCGCGTTAATGCGTTGGCTCAACCTTCCGGCGGTGATCGTGGCCGCCATCCTGACCGTGGGCTGTGCTCCGCGCCCGGCAGACTCCAGAGACATTCTGAGGCTGACACTCGAAACCGACGACGGATTCGCCATTGCCGCCTCGCTGTACCGCGTCCCCAATCCCCGCCCGCCCGGGCTTATCCTCGTTCATATGCTCGGGCGCGATCGCCGGGATTGGGACTCCTTCGCGCGTCGCGCGCAGCAAGAGGGCATCATGAGCATCGCGTTTGACATGCGCGGGCACGGCGAGAGCACAAAACGGGGCGATGCGCGGGTATCCTATACGTCGTTTTCGCCTTCGGACTGGATGAAGGTTGTCTATGATTTCTCCGCCGCGAAGAAGGCCCTGCTCGATGCCCAAGCGGACCAAGAGAATCTCGCCGCCGCAGGCGCAAGCATCGGCGCGAATCTGGCCTTGACCTACGCCGCCGGCGACGACGAAATCCAAGCCGTCATCCTGCTGTCACCAGGCCTCGACTACCACGGCGTACAAGCCGCGACTGCCATGAAGGCGTACGGCAATCGTCCGGTCCTACTCATGACAGCGAGTGGAGACGCGTACTCTGCGCAATCCTGCGTGGACCTGCGCGCGGCCGCCGTCGGTCAGTGCGAAATTCGCGAGTACGACGGCGGGGCGCATGGGACGGATCTGCTTGACGCACACGCCCAATGCGGTGAACAAATCTTGCTGTGGTTGCGGCCCATCATCGGGGTCGCGACCGAACGAACCGAACGAAACGGGCCGTTACCGTGAGGGCCCACCGCGCCGGCCAAGGGGGACCGCGCCCCTTGACGCATTTCAGATGTCCTCCTATACTGGCACCCGATGTGCCAGACGATTGCCAGGCAAAGGGGAGATAGCCGTGAGCGAACAACGTCCGGGGTTCTATCAAGATGAGTTCGGCAATTGGCTGAAAGACCGCAGGCGGAATGTCGACCGTCGCGGGGGGTCGCAGATTTTTCCCCACCATGACCGCCGACTTCAGAAACGCCGGAAGACGGATCGAGACATCATCGAGCGCGACGCCAAGTTGCAGATTGAAGAGGCCCTCGAAGAGTTCGCGGCGCACCACGACGAACATGGGCATCGCATCGACGATTAGCCCGCATTTCTCACCAGTCGCTCCCGATGACGGGAGCGACTGGTGAGAAATGCGGGGTAGAGCTGCGGAGGGGAAACGTCAGGGAGACGCCAGCACCTTGTCGGCGTCGCGCTTGAGGTCGGCTGTGGCCTGTTCGGGCGACTTCATGCCACTGAGGACCGAGGTGAGCGCTCGCTCGACCAGGGTCCGCACTTCCTGCCATCCGATGAGATTGGGTTCCGGTCTGGCGAATTCGAGGCAGTCGAATGGAGCACGGTAATAGGGCCACTTCGACCAAAACGCCTGTAGTTCGGGGTTCGACGCGGCGGACTTGCGGATGGGCAGGTAGCCGCTGGCCAGCGCCCATCGCACCGAGATTTCCGTCGACGTGAAGTGCTTCACGAAATTCCACGCCGCGCGCTGGTGTTCATCCGTCGTTCGAAAAATACAGATGTTCGGTCCGTACAGCACGGTGCGGGGCAGGTCGGGATTTGCCTGCGGTATCGTAGCCATTCCCCAAGCATCGTTGGCGCCGCCCATCAGCACTTCGGTGTATGCGCGGTGCGAACTGGGTCGAAAGAAAAAGGCGGCCCGGTCGTGGGCGAAATCTTCGCGATCGTCGAAGGTGCCGGGTTGGACCTGGTACGCGAGACCTTCCTTGACCAGGGTCGCGTAGAGTTGAAAGACGCGCAAGGTCTCGGGCGAATCGAAACGCGTTTCGTTTCCGGAGACGATTTCTCCACCCATACTGTAGATGAAGCCGTCGACGGTCGAGCAATCAACGGCGATTGCGTACGCTGGTTTTCCGGTCCGGGCCTTGAATTGCCGGCACTGGTCAAGAAATTCCTCCCACGTGCGAGGGGGATCTGAAATGCCCGCCGCTCCCAGCACCCGCTTGTTGAAATACATCATGAGGACGCTCTTGCTGTATGGAAATGAGTACATCTTCCCGTCGAACTGGGGAAAGCGGTTGGTCTCGATCACCCCGGGATAGAAGTCGGCAAGCTCGTCCTCGGTGAGTCCTATTTCAGGGTCACGAATGTAGGGTTCGAGGTCAAGTGCCGCGCCCGCCGCGATGTACTCGGCGGTCATGCTTTCGTAACCGACCGCGGCGGCGGGCAGTTCGCGGGCCTGGATACTCAGGGTGGCTTTGCGGAAGATGTCCTTGTAGTCGCCGATGTACTCCATCTTGATGGGAAGCGCGCGAGGATTCTTCTCGTTGTATGCCTTCACGACCAGATTCAGAAGGTCCGCGGTTTCGAGGGTATTGCGGTCCCAGAAGAGAGCGGCATGGGGATCGATGGGCCGGTAGGCGGCGCCGCTCTGCGCTGTTCCCGGGGTGGTGGCCGGTGCGCCGCACCCCAGGCAGCCCAACACGATCCCTGCGGCCGACGCGACAAGACTGCGGGCCATGAACTCTACCCCTTGATGCCCACGTTAAGGGAACTTTCGAGAAAGTATCGCTGGGCCAGAAAGTATAGCGCGACGGTTGGGAGTATCACAATGGTCGAGGCGCACATCAGCAGGTTCGTGCGTACACCGGACTCACCCCAGAAGACGGTCAGCCCATATTGCACGACACGCATGTGTTCGTCCGACGTAACGACGAGCGGCCACAGCAGCGCGTTATAACTCCCGAGAAACGCAAACAGGGCAATGGTGACCAGAGTCGGTTTGATGAGCGGCGAGGCCACGCGTGTCAAGAAACGCAGATGGCCGCAACCGTCGATGCGGGCCGCGTCAAAGTAATCGGAGGGCAAGGTGAGAAACGCCTGACGGACGAGAAAAATCGAAAACGCATTGGCGCACCACGGCACGATCAGGGCTTGGTAGGTATTGAGCCAGCCGAGATTTCCCACAAGCAGAAAATTGGGAATCAAGGTGACCTCGAAGGGAATCATCATCGTGGCGAGGATCAGCGCAAAGGCGAGGTCTCGTCCGGCAAACCGAAGACGGGCGATCGCATAGCCGGCGAGAATCGACGTGACAAGCACGCTGCCGGTGACAATGCCTGCCACGAGAAATGTGTTGTAAAAGTAGATTCCGAATG
>BTUX01000334.1:0-4152 GCA_045863315.1 Candidatus Hydrogenedentota bacterium
GCCAGCGGGTGGCGATCGCGAGGGCGCTTGCGAATAAGCAGAAGATTGTCGTGGCGGACGAGCCCACCGGGAGTCTCGACCCCAAGACCGCCGCGGCCGTGATGGAACTGTTGTTACGTATGTGCACGGAAAACAAGGTCACCCTGCTGTTGGTGACCCACGACCACACGATAGCCGGCCAACTGCCGGAGCGCTTCGAGTGTACAGACCTGGTGCGCGAGGTGACGGCATGACGCTCTGGCACATCGCATGGAACTATTTGTGGAACCGCAAGCTGACGACCGTGCTGACCATCATGTCGGTGGCGTTGGGGGTGGGCCTGATAACGGCGGTATTGCTGCTTCATCGGGAGACGGAGCGGCGGTTCGTGGACGAGGGACAACAATTCGACATCGCGGTCGGCGCATCCGGCAGTACGCAACAGCTCGTGCTGAGTACGATTTACTACATCGGCCAGCCCTCGGGAAACATCAAGTTCACGGACTACCTGAAACTGAAGGAAGAGCCGGACGTGGTCGCGGCGTTCCCGGTGAGTATGGGCGATTCGTATCGCGGATTCAGAATCATCGGCACGACCCCGGAGTTGTTCGAGTTCGAGTGGAAGGACCGGGTGACCAATGAACCGAAGAACACCTTCAAGATTGCGCAGGGACGGGTGTTCGAAAAAACCCGCGAGGCGGTCATCGGCGCGGCGGTCGCGGCGGACACGGGACTTACGATCGGCGCGGAGTTCGTCAGCCAGCACGGGCTGATGGACATGCAGGGCGTGGAGTCGCATGAGGATCACCCCTACGTCGTCGTCGGGATTGCAAAACCTTCGGGGACCCCGGCCGACCGGGCGATCTACTGTTCGTACGATTCAATCTGGGAAGTCCATGAGCACGAATATGGGACAGCCAGTTTGACGGGCGCGGACAGGGGCATCGCCGCGATGGCGCGAGAGGCGATCGCGGAGAAAGCGGCCGCGGAACGACAGGGAGAATCTCGACAGCAGCCGGATGAAGAAGCGGATCACGGTCATGAAGAGGACGAGCATCACGAAACGAATGCCGATGCACACGATGACCACGACCTCGAAAAGAAGGAAGTCACAGCGGTCCTGATCGTTCTCGAAAGTCCCGGGCTGCGGTATGACTTCCTGGGACGGCTGAAAGAGCAGTACCCGCATGTAGTGGGAACGATACCCGTGCGGGAGATTCAAACCTTGTACAACCAACTTCTGGGCACGGCGCGGCAGGTGATGCTCGCAATCGGTTTCCTGGTGATGATTATTTCGTCCCTGTCCATACTAATTGGGCTGTACCTGTCAATCCTCCAGCGCAAGCGTGACCTTGCCGTGATGCGCGCGCTCGGAGCGGCGGCGGGCGAGGTGTTCGGGGCGGTACTGATCGAGGCGTTCTGGGTGACGCTGCTGGGGATTGGGTTCGGTTACATTGGAGGGATCACGGTGACGTCCGCGATAGGTGCTTATCTTGCTCAAACGATTGGGTTTACCGTGTCCGTCCTACGCCCGACGCCGGACATGATCTCGGCCTATTCCATCATCGTGCTGATGGGAATGGCCGCCGGGCTGTTGCCGGCGTGGCAGGCCTACCGCACCGACATTGCCCACGACCTCGCGGAATTGTGATATAGTAGTCGCCGGTTTCGGGAGCAAGGAGGTCGATTCGCGGTGATCAGAAGACGTGTTGTTCGCGACTTGGGCACGATCGCGGGGATAGCGGTTATCCTCGCGGGCGTTGTCGGCCTAAACATTTATTATCGCCTGGACAGTTTGAAGGCGAAGTACGACGCCATCCGGCGGACTGCCGAGGCGACCCGCGCCAAACAGGGTGTGGAATTGCTCTCGTGGGACGACCTGCGCAAAACGAAGGGCAACCTTCGCAGCGGCCCGACCTTCGACCCCGCGGTGGTTGAGCGCGCCAAGGACGGTCGGTCGGTGAACCTGATGGGATTCATGACCCCGATCGACCAATTCAAGAACGTGTCACATTTCATGCTGTTGCCGTTGCCCATCCAATGTTATTTTTGCGAGATGCCGCCCATTCGCGACGTGATGCTGGTCCGCATGAACAAGGGCGAAGTGGTGGACATTGTCGAAGAGCCGGTACTGATTTCGGGCCGATTGGTTTTGAACGACGGGCCGGGGCACAAGTTCTTTTACAGCATCGAGGAAGCGACGTGGGCGCCCGGGCACTCGAACAAACCGCTGACGACGAAGACGTTCTCTCAGCAACATCGGCAGGAAAGTTACCAACTAGGCGGCCAGTTGCTGGAAGATTCGGCGAAACCCGAGGAAAAACTGCTTCCGCCGGTACAGGACGAACAGCCGGTCGCGCGCGAGGTCGGTCCGCAGTAGTGCTTCGTCGACACTGTGTCGTCACAGCGCGCCCGCCTTCACCGAGGCGGGCGTTTTCTATTGCCCATCGGCGCCATAAGGCACAAGCGCCCCGGGAAGATAGCCTCCCTAACCCCCATTTCTCACCAGTCGCTCCCGTCATCGGGAGCGACTGGTGAGAAATGCGGGCTAAGCTCTTGGACGAACCAACGGCGGATGCACTAGACTGCAGTCCTCGAATGCAAGTCCGGATCGGGAAACATGCCCCATATCCATCGGTTTTTCATCGGACCCGGTGAACTCGCGGCGGGGGACCGTTTCACGCTCCGCGACGACGAGGCGCATCATGCGCTGCGCGTGGTGCGAGTTCAAGCAGGTGACAGCGTGGCATTGTTTGACGGGCGCGGGCAAGAGTGGGCAGCGACGGTGGATTCCGTGACCCGGGGCGAAGTCAATCTGCGTATTACCGATTCTCGCCGGATCGAACGACCCGTTACCCGCCTCGCCCTGTATCAAGCGTGGTTACACCGAGATAAACCCATCGAGGAGATTATCCGGCGAGGAACGGAGATCGGCATCCAACGATTTGTGTACTTCGGTGGGCGCCGCTCCGAACGCACGCCACGGCTGAGTGAAAAGTGGCAACGGTTGGCCGTCGAGGCGTGCAAACAGTGCGGGCGCCTCTGGCTTCCTGAATTCGCGGTCGAAGAGACGCTCGAGTCCGCATTGGCGACGGCGAGGGGCAATTTGCTGGTTGCGGCGGTTGGACGTCCCTCCGCGCCGGTTCGGGGTTTGATGTCCTGCGGTGACATTTCGCTCTTCGTGGGGCCCGAAGGTGATTTTACCGACGAAGAACTCGAGTTGCTACTCGCAAAGGGGGCGCACGTGATCACTTTGGGAGACGCCACATACCGGTCGGAAACTGCGGCCATCCTGGCGTCGTCGATCGTGCTGTACGAATGCGGCCGGCTTGGACCCTTGCCATGATGCCAAGGCCTGCCAACAGGTTCTGTAGTCGCGCATTTCTTCGATATTATGAACACGAGCCCGATAGGTGATTCCCTATGACGGATACGCTACAAAGAAACCTGTTCTGGTTCGCGGCCGCCGGTGCGGTATTGGGCTTCGCGTTCCTGGTGAAAGCGCCCTACGTGGCGTTTGCCGTCTATGCGTTTTTACTGCTGGTGCTCATCGCCAACTTGTCGTCCCTGGCTTGGCTGTCCGGCCTCGATTGCACGCGGTCCATCAGCCAGACCATGCTTCAGCAGGGAGAAGAAACGGAAATCGAGGTGCGGCTGACGAACCGGCGGGGTTGGCCCATCCCCTGGATTTACATCGAGGACCTTGCGCCCGCGGACTTTCCCATCGCCGGCGACAACCGGCGTCTGGCCGTGTTGATGCCCGGCCGGTCACTGACAGTGAAATACACGCTTACCTGCCCCCGGCGCGGTTACCACCGGATTGGACCACTGTTGATGGAGTCGGGAGACCTGTTCGGGTTGCAGAAGCGCTTTCGAACCGGCAGGCAGCAGGACTACATCACGGTGCTGCCGACCATCGCGTACATTGAGACATTTAACATCGCGGCGCGCAGGCCGCAGGGGCCGGTGCGCGTGACGAATCGGGCATACGAGGATCCGACACGAATCGCCGGCCTCCGCGAATACGTGCCGGGCGATCCGATGAACCGCATCCACTGGAAGGCGTCGGCGCGGACAGGCGAACTGTACGTGAAGCAGAGCGAACCGTCGAATGTGCAGGGCGGTACGCTCGTTCTGGACCTGTTCGGCGCGCTCTATCAGGGCGAGGACGCG
>BTUX01000335.1:0-4152 GCA_045863315.1 Candidatus Hydrogenedentota bacterium
CTTGGATCTCGCACCCGCCCAGGTGGCATTGACCTCGAGCAAAACGGTTCACGCGGCGTAGGCCGCCGGATCAGAATTCTGCTGGAGGGAGGTGTTCCATGACCCGCTGGATCGTGAATGCGTCTGTGTCGGCATCGTGCGAATATTGGATGCTCACGGGATCACCTACCGCAAATCGTCCCCACGTGTCCTCATCCGTGGGCACAACGGCAGAGACCACTGAACCATCCGGCAAGGACACTTCGACACCGAGGACGTAGGAGCGAGGGCCGTCGGACGAGATGATCTGGTCCTTGACCAGGACCCGACCCGTCGCGGTGCGGTGGCCCTCCGGCATGGAGTCTATTTTCCATAAGAATGCACTGGAAACGTACATGACCGCAATGACTCCGAGCAGCATCAGGACCCGCGTGCTCTGGCTACGTCGCGCCTCAAGTTGTGTCCGGTCCCGTTCCGGATTGTCCGGCGGGGCGCCATTCACGAACTTGCGCACGTCCCGACTGGAAAAGCCGTCTTTGCCGAACTTTACCGCCATGCCGTGTTACTCCAGCCGAACGCCCGCAGGTTGTCGCACACTCTACTGAGTGTACCACAGTTGCCCCGCTATTGATTCTGCATGCGCAATAGCACTCGCCCGGTTGACTCTGTGGCACCGGTTGCGGGATGATCCTGCAATACCTCTTGCGCAGCGCCGGGGTGGTTGAGCCGTCGGCTCCGTATGGTCTTCGGCGGTCTGCCGCCCCGCGGACGACGGTCGCACCAGGTCGGGCGGCGCGGGGAACGAGAGTTAATACCATGAACGTATTCATTGCGGGGGGTGGGCGAGTCGGTTACCATTTGGCCCGGCTGCTGAGCCTGGAAAAGCACGATGTCACGGTGATCGAGTCGGACTCGAACCGCGCCGAGCAGGTCGACTATTCGCTGGACGTGAGCACGGTGGAGGGGAACGCCTGTTCGGTTTTGCTCATGACGGAACTGGGCGTATCCAGCGCGGACCTTTTTGTGTCGGTGACGGGGTCCGATGAGATCAACCTGATTGCAGCGTCGACGGCCAAAGGACTTGGCGCAAGGCAGGTCGTGGCGCGGGTGGACGACCCGACCTACGTCGAATCGCATATTTTATATGAGACGGCGCTTTCGATTGACTATATCCTCAGCCCCGAAGCCTTGACAGCGCTCGAGATCGCCAAATACATCGAGAGTCCAGGCCTGATGTCGTCGGAAGACTTCGGGCGAGGTCTCGTGCAGATGCGTCAGATGCGGGTGGCGAAGAGTCCGATCGCCGCGGGAAAGACACTGAAAGACGTGCGTTTCCCCGAGGGCACACTGATCGGCGCGATAACCCGCAAGGGCCGGGCGGAAATTGCGAACGGCGATTCGCGGATCGATCCGGGAGACGTCGTAACCATTGTCGGTGAACGGGACAAGATCGACGCAATCCAGGCCATGTTCCAGCAGGACGGACCGAAGCCGGAGAAGATAGTCATCATGGGGGGCAGCAGTATCGGCCTGCATCTAGCGAGGACCCTGGAGGAAGAGCGGCTTTCGATCAAGATCATCGATTGGAACCTTTCGAGGTGCAACGAATTGGCGGCGCTGCTCAAGAAAGCCAAGGTGGTGTGCCGCGACGCCACGACTCGAGTGGCGCTTGAACAGGAGCACGTCGATCGCGCCGACGTTTTTGTCGCGTGCACGAGCGACGACGAGCGCAATATCATGGCAAGCGTGTTGGCGAAGGAAGTCGGGGCATCGCTTACGATCACGGTGGTGCACCAACCCGACTTCGCGCCGCTTGTGCGCAAGCTCGGCATCGATCACGCTGTCACGCCACGGGCCAGCATCGCGAACCGCATCCTGAAGCTCGTCCATCAACATACGGTCTCGTCGATGGCCGTACTCGAGGAGGGCGACATCGAGGTCATTGAGATGAGCGTGAACGGCGAATCGCGAATCGCGGGCCAGCCGCTCAAGGAAGTAAAGTTCCCCAAGGGCGCGCTGGTAGCCGGCATTCTGCGCGGCGACAAGGTGATGGTCCCCAAGGGAGACGCGGTAATCCGAAATGGGGATTCCATTGTCGTCATCGCGTCGGCGGAGCTGCTCGAACCGGTGCAAAAACTATTCGCCAAGTAGGCAGACTACATGATCGCGTCGCCCGCGGACGCCGGGCCGTCGTCCGCCTTCCTTTCGACCAACCGCTTGTCTTTCGCGTAGTCGTGCAACTTTTCGCGCAGCAACTTGCGCCCGCGGAACAATCGCGACATGACCGTTCCAAGCGGGCAGCCCATCCGGTCCGCGATTTCCTTATACGTGAGGTCCTCGATGTCGGCCATGATGACCGCGTTGCGGAAATCGTCGGGCAAAGACTCGATGGCTTGACGGACCGCATCGTCGAGCAGTTCCATCAGTTCGGCCGCGCTCCGGTTCGGCGGTTCGTAGCGAATCTCCGGATCGGGCGAACTGTCCTGCGCAGGCTCGGCCCCGGACAACTCGACCATGGCGGGCCGGCGCGCGCGCCGTCGGTACTCGTTGATGTACGTATTCCGTAAAATGGTCAGCAGCCATGCCTTGATGTACGTGCCCTTTTCGAACTTGTCGTGAAAGCGCAGGGCCTTCAGCACGGTATTCTGCGTCAGATCCGCCGCATCCGCGGTGTTACGCGTATGGCGAAGGGCCACCGCGTAAAGCATGTCCATGTGGTCGAGGACGAGCCGCTCGAATTCTGGGGATCGGGGGTTTCCATTTTCGTTGGGGTTTGGCAAGATACTGCTTTCTGTAGGCCGATTGGGGTGGTTTCCCCCGCGCCTCAAAGTGATATCGGGAATATTCCCGCGTCAGTACAACTGTACCAAGCTCACCCGTGCGGGGTCAAACTGATCGCACCGGACTTGAACACACGTCACTCCTCCCCTATCCTGTAGGCGTCGAATCGCCGGCAGTGGCAGCAGGAGCATCGAATGGCTTGTGAGGCAACAGCTTACGCCCGGGCCGGGTTAATAGGAAACCCCTCGGACGGCTACTTCGGGAAGACGATCAGTTTCACTATTCGCGATTTTTCGGCAAAGGTGAGCCTGTACGAACACCCTGGCGTGGAGATCGTACCGAGTATGCGGGACCGTTCTACCTACGGGTCGGTACGCGACCTCGTCGAGGACGTTAAACAATTCGGATATTACGGCGCCATCCGCCTGGTCAAGGCCACCATCCGCAAGTTCGTCGATTATTGCGACCGCGAAGGAATCCAGCTTCACGACCGCAACTTTCTGATCCGTTACCGCACCACGATCCCTCGGCACGTGGGACTGGCCGGGTCGAGCGCGCTCGTCACGGCCACGATGCGGTGCTTGATGGAGTACTACGAAGTCGAGATTCCACGCGAAATCCAGCCCAGCCTGAACCTCAGCGTGGAGATTGAGGAGTTGGGGATTTCGGCGGGCCTGCAGGATCGGGTAATCCAGGTTTACGAAGGCTGCGTGTTCATGGACTTTGACCGCGTCTTGCTCGAGTCGCGGGGGTACGGCCGTTACGAGGAGATTGACCCCGCACTGCTTCCGAACCTTTACGTCGCCTACCGCACCCGGCTGGCCGAGGGATCCGACGTATTCCACAACAACATTCGCGAACGGTGGAAAAGCGGCGATCCGGTAGTGGTCGACGCGATGAAGGAGTTCGCGTCGTACGCACAGGAAGTGCGGGACTTATTGTTGGCGGGTCGCGCCGCGGAAATCGGCCCGATCCTCAACAAGAACTTCGATCTTCGCCGGACCCTGTTCCGACTCTCCGACGACAACATCGACTTGGTCGAACGCGCGCGATCCGTGGGCGCCAGCGCCAAGTTCGCCGGTTCGGGCGGCGCGATCGTCGGCACCTACGAAGACGAGGCCATGTACCAGAGACTCCTCGAGGTGTACGAAGGCACGGGCACCGCGGTCATTAAACCGCGCATCACGGCATAGCGCGCGCCTCCTCCGTTATTGCGGCGATTGGCGAATTCGGTTCTCGGGCGACTTGTCGAGGACTGTGCTGAGACAGACGCGCCGGGCCGAGGTCTGGCCAAACTTCACAGCTTTACGACGTGCGACAGGCGGCACCGCTGATCCACGGAGCGGAACCCCCTCACTCGGGGCGCACCATTCCCGAATTGACGAGGGATCG
>BTUX01000336.1:0-4142 GCA_045863315.1 Candidatus Hydrogenedentota bacterium
TGTTTTCCGATAGTCGAGAATGAGCACCGCGACCATATCCTGTTCACGAGCGTCGCGCCGGCCCGAATTTCGAAGGCACTGCGAGCGCGCGCCGAAGAAATCGCCGGCGGCATCGCCGAAGCGTTGGATTACCGGGGCGTCATGGCCGTCGAGATGTTCGTCGAATCCGGCGAAGTTCTGATCAACGAGGTGGCGCCGCGCGTGCACAACAGCGGACACTACACGTTCGGCGCGTGCGCTACGTCTCAGTTTGAGCAGCACATCCGCGCCATTTGCGGATTGGCGCTGGGCGACTCCTCGATGCCGGGCCCGGCCGCAATGCTCAATTTGCTCGGAAATATCTGGTCGGAGGGAGAACCGCCTTGGGACTCGCTGTTGGCCCAGTTCCCCTCCGCGAAGCTTTTCCTGTACGGCAAAGAAGCCAATTCCCCGCGCCGGAAGATGGGGCATGTTCTATTCACTGGACTTGATTCGGCCGATGTGTCGATCGAGACCGCCATGCGCGCATACAACCTGCTGGCGTCGCCGGCGCGCGAGCGCCGCTCGAAGTTGCGCGCGACATAGGCGGCAAAGGCTAACCGCATGAAGAAAGACGCTCGCGCGCTTGTCAACCGGCTTGTCCACAGCCGTGGCGACTCCGACTTGATGGCGGCTGCCCGTGCGCTCGCTCCACGGCGCGATTGCGCGTCAGCGGCCTCGCACCTGCTTGAGGACGTCCTGCTCAACACGGACGACGCAGCGCGGGCGGCAGCCGCGGCCTTTGTGCTCGCAGAGTGGGGGCCTGCCGCGGCGGATGCGGCGCCGGGCCTGATTTCGTCGTTGCGTCGTCAGAGCGGGCATGACAACGTCACGGTGCGTCATTGGTGCGTGGCGGCGCTGGCGCGAATGGGTCCGAAGGCCGCGCAGGCCGTGTGGGAAATCGCCGCTCGGCTTGACGACGAGGACGATGGGGTCCGCATGGTAAGCGCACACGCACTGGGGGTCATCGGCCGCGAGGCTTGCGAGACCGCCGGTGCGTTGGTTGAAGGCCTGTTTGATATCTGCGGAGAGGTGCGCGCGGCGGCCGCCAAAGCGTTGGCACGGGTCGACCCTGACGGCACACGGTCGCTGCCCACCTTAATCTCCGCACTCGACGACTCATCGTTTCGAGTTCGCCTTCAGGCGGCTGAAGCGTTGGCGCGGTTGCAAACCGTCGCGCGTCCCGCCGCGCCGGCCCTGATAATGCGGCTGGGCGACAACCATGACGAGGTCCGACTCCGGGCCTTGCGCGCGTTGGTGCAAGTGCGCCCGCCCGAACACCTGTTGTTCCGTGCGATCATGTTGGCCCTGCAGGATGCATCGCCGGATGTGCGGACCGAAGCCGCCGCCATGCTGCACGAGATGGGCCCAGCAGCAAAGGAGGCCGCCCCGCAACTCGTAGCCGCCCTTCAGGACAAGGAGCCCCGGGTCCGCTTTCTCGCCATAGATACCCTCGAGAGACTCGGGCCGGACCTGGCCGAAATGCTCCCCGCCGTCGCGGTGGCCATCGGCAACGCGCTGCGCGATCCTGCGCCTCACGTACAAATCCGGGCCGTCAAGGCATCCGGCACGCTGGCAAAGTGGACGGCACAAACCGACCCGCGCCTCATCAACGCCCTGTACAGCTCCGACGCGGATGTCCGCCTCGCCGCGGTCGAGGCCATGGGCCGTCTCTCAAATGATGCGGCGGCAATCGACGCGCTGCGCTTTCGAATCGGGGACGAGAGCGTGGCCGTCCGAGTGGCGGCGTGCCGCGCGCTGATCGCGCTCGGGGACAAAGCATCCGTCGTTCTGCCCACGCTGTTGGAGGCCATCGCGGACTCCGACCCTCAAATCCAGAGGGATGCGATCCTGGCCATTGGATTGCTCGGCATTTCGGCATCGGGCGCGGCCGATCCGATCCGTGCCAAGTTAAACGACAGCTCGCCGGCCGTGCGCGACGCGGCAAGGCGGGCGCTTGACGCGATGGGGCGGCATGGGGCGGCGTGAGGGGTTACGTCTTCGACGAAAAGAAGTCACCCCGATGTCAGACACTGAATGCGGGGTGATGCGCAACGATTCGGATTGACAATCGAAGTCTTGTCGGGGGCCGCCTACACGGGTTTGGGCCCCTTGTCGTCTTCATCGTCTTTTGGTTTGACGCTTTCCTTGAATTCGTTGATCGCGCTGCCGAGTGAGCGGCCTACCTGCGGCAGCTTGCCGGCCCCAAACACGATGAGCACGATAAACAGTATGAGAACGAGTTCCCATCCACTTGGCATCCACATGATGTATCATCTCCAGGGTTCCGGCATCGCTGTTTCCGCATTGCGTGCCGGCACGGGTTTCCACGCACTCGGTATACCGACCGGGACGTACTCGGGGTGGCCGCCCGGATGAACAGACTCTAGTGGGTGGGCTCCTCTTTTTTCTTGCCGCTGACTGCGTGCTTGAACTCGATCAGAGTCGAGCCTACCGCCCGGGCGAGCCGCGGTAGTTTCGTGGGCGCGAAAAGGAGTACCGCCACCAACGCGACAAGCAGAATTTCCGTCATTCCAGTCATTCGATTCACCTTCGCGGCGTCTTGGCACCAAGGCGCACCGGACGCAATTATACACTGAGCACTACTCGTAGAGTATAGGCTTGGCCGTTCGGCTTTGCAACAACTTCTCTACCCGTTCGCAGGTTCGATTTTCGCCGGTCTGTTTGGAATACTGTGTACCGGGCTGCCGGTAATTGGGATTCGACAAAGGGGTCAACTTGATAATGAAGGCAAATCTTTCGGCCACTCGGAAACTGTTTGGGTTCTTCATGATAGCGATGGCAACGGCGGTCGCCGATGAGAACTCCGCGCTGCCGGTGCAAGTCGGTTGGACTCCCCTTTTCAACGGCAAAGACCTCGACGGATGGTACACGTATCTGCAGGAACACGGTCGTAACAAGGACCCCGACGGCATCCTTGCAATCGAAGACGGTGTCATCCATTGCTACAAGCGCCAAGCCCATGGAAGTCACGTGGTTATGGGGTATCTCGCCACGGAAACGGAATTCGAGAACTACCACCTGCGGCTGCAATACAAATGGGGGAAAAAACAGTTCGAGCCTCGCCTGGCCCTGAAGCGCGATGCCGGACTCTACTACCACATCGTCGGCGAAGATGCCGTATGGCCGAAATCGCTTCAATTCCAAATACAGGAAACCGACGTAGGCGATCTGCTCGCCCTGTATGGCGTGCAAGTGGACACCTGGATCGACCCCGCGACGAAGGACCACGAACAGGCCACGTTCCTGCATCCCGCCGACGGCGGGGAGTCGACCGTGCTTGGCGGATCCGGGATCGGCTATCAAAAGCGGAGCAAAATGTATGAACTAGACGGGTGGAACACAATCGAATTGATCGTTCGCGGCAATACGGTCACCCAAATAGTCAACGGGAAAATCGTCAACCAGTGCGAAAACGTCCGGTATGCGGATCCGCAATCCGGGGCGGAGCCGATACCGTTGTCGAAAGGCCGCATCGCACTCGAGATTGAGGCAACGGAGATCTATTACCGGAACATCGAGATTCGCCCCCTTCCGCATCCGCGCGGCAACGTCCTCGGCCCCGATCGCCTCGGCACGACTTTGGACACGGGGGCGGCGGCAGTGTCGATCCCTGCCGACGACAACATGGTCATAGCCGGAGGCATCGCGCCGTGGACGCCGAAGGGACAAGAAGGCGAATTGCGCGCTACCGCTGTCGTTTTCGCCAAGGAACCGTTCGGGACTTTTGCTATCGTCACCTGCGACGTGCTGTTCGTCACGCGCGATCTGGTCGATGCGGCGCTGAATGAAATCGAGTCGCAATGCGGCATTCCTCCGGACCATGTCCTCGTCAATGCCACGCATACCCACAGCGCGCCAAGCACGGTCCGAGTGCATGGATACGGGCCCGACGAACGTTTCCGCCAAAACCTGAAAGAGGCGATCGTGGACGCCGTGGTGAGGGCCCATGCCCGGATCGAAAAGGACTGTACATTCGCGTACGCCTTGAGCGCCGAATACACCGTTGGCGAGAACAGCCGGCTGCTTCTCTCCGACGGCACCATTTTTTGGGTAGGCCCCCACGACGACGCCGTGCGACCGACCGACCCTTTTGATCCGGA
>BTUX01000337.1:0-4119 GCA_045863315.1 Candidatus Hydrogenedentota bacterium
CGCTGCTTACCTCCCGCGGTATCCCCTGCTCGGGCGAAGGCGATATGAAAACGGCCGTGGCGATGAAGATCTGCGACCTGCTCGGCACGGGTGGAAGCTACAGCGAAATTGTCGCCACCGATTTTGTTGACAACACCATTCTGATGGGGCATGACGGCCCCTTTCATATTGCCATCGCCGAGACGCGCCCCATTCTTCGGGGAATGGGGCTCTACCATGGGAAGTGGGGCTCCGGCGTGTCCGTCGAAGCCAAGGTCAGGACAGGCCCCGTCACGACGCTGGGTGTTACCCAAACGCGCGACGGGCGGCTCAAGATGATCGTCAATCAGGGCGTGGCGACGGGCGGCGAAATTCTGCGCATCGGCAACACGATGACGCCCGTGCGGTTTGCGGTCGATCCCGTCGCTTTCATGGACGCGTGGTTTCCCATGGGACCGACGCACCACTTTGCGCTGTCTGTGGGGCACAACGCGGCGCAGTTCAAGAAAGTCGCCGACCTCCTCGAGTGGCCTTTCGAGTCGGCCTGTCTGTAGGCGGCCGGATCAAGGAATCGCGGGCGGAAGTTCGGATTGGAACGTATACCGTCCCGATCCCACGTGAAACACCGTCACGCCCGGCCCCCTTCGAAGCGGACGGACGCCTTCCGACTTTCGGGCGCTCATCCCGCCTTCGCGCACACTCCGGGCGTCTCGCGCGGGCACGTGGACTTCCGCCGTAGCATTAGGCGGAATTTCGAGGTCCCACACAAGAGTGTTACCATCCCTTCGCCAGTGGCTCAACACGGGGCCGTAGGGGCCGAGGTAGCGGGCTCGTACGAAATCGAGTCCTGCAATCGGTTGGGGTTTCAGAAGGATGCGCTTGTACGCGGGAACGTCGACAACCGACTGGATGCCGGCCAGTTGCTCGTAGAGCCAGACGATGAAATCGCCGATAAGCATGACGTGGTTGTGCGAGTTCATGGCGGGGTCCGCGGTGTTGCCGTTCCACAGTTCCCAAATCGTCGTCGCGCCGTTTTCGATCATGTAGCCCCAGCTTGGATAGTCGGTTTGCGTGGCGATCGTGTAGCCGATGTCGCCGCGCCCGTTGCCGGCAAGCACGCGCATCAGCCACTGCCCGCCGATAAGCCCGGTGCCGATGTGGCCGTTGCCTTCGACCAAGATTTTGTGGGTCAGGTGTTCGAATACGGGCTTTCGCTGACGCTGTGGAGTCATGCCGAACGCCAGCGGGAGCACGCAGGAGGTCTGGGTGCCGTTGTCGTACCTGCCGTTTTTCTTGTCCAGGTACTTTCGATTGAATGCGTCTTTCAACTCCGTGGCAAGGGCACGGTAACGGGTCTCGTCGTCCAATTTGCCCAGTCGCTTCGCATACCCGGCCATGAGTTCCAGGTCGTGATAGAAATACGCGGAAGCGATTAGTTCGCCCGCAGTCTTGCGGGCCGGGTCCTTGCTGTGAATCAATTCCTGCGATTCCGGCGGCACGCACCAGTCGCCGTACTGGTCGCGCGGCATCAGGCCGTTCTTCATAAACCCCCGCATGTACTCGATCCACCGTTGCATGGCGGGGTAATGCCGTTCGAGATACCGAATATCGCCGTACTTCTCGTACAGCACTCCCGGAATGATGATGAAACTGCTCGGCCACGTCACGTTGTCGGTATAGAAGGGGTAATACGACGGCGCCACATCCGGCACGCTTCCCGTGTCGCGTTGCGCGTCTTCCATGTCCTGCACCCATTTGCCGTACAGCAACGCCAGATCGAACAGGTACATCTCTCCGCGCGACTCCTCCGATCGGTCGCCAAGCCACCCTTGGCGCTCGTCGCGCTGGGGGCAGTCCGTCGGAACGCTGCGGTAGTTGCCGCGGATGCCCCAAACCGCGTTTCGGTAAATCCGATTGATGGTTTCGTTCGAACATGCGAACTCGCCGGTGGCCGTCACGTCGTCATGAACCACTTTTGCTTCGATCGCCGAGAGATCGAAGGTGCCGGGGTACCCCCGCACCTCGACATATCGAAAGCCGTAGTAGGCGAACCGGGGTTCGTACACTTCCTCCCCGTCGCCTTTGAGTATGTACACCGCCGCGGCCTTGGCGCTGCGCAGGTTCGCCACGTACAGGTTGCCGTCTTCGCGAAGTGTCTCCGCGTGTCGCAGCCTGACCCGCGAACCGCGTGGACCCTTCACTTGAATCCGGCACCAGCCCACCAGGTTCTGGCCCATGTCTACGACGTATACACCCGGTTTGGGACTATGCACGGCGCGTGGTTTGACGGTCTCGACAACTCGAATGGGCTGAATCATTTGCGCGGTGAGCACGCCGCCCGGGGGCTCGACGACCTTGGCGGGCCGCCACGCCGAATCGTCGAAATCCGGCCCTGCCCATGCGGGGATCTCCATGCGCGCATCGTACTCTTCGCCGTCGAATTCGTTGTTGGCCCGAATCGGGCCGTCCGTACTCAGTTTCCAGAGTTCATCCGTCACGACGGTCTGCGTAGTCCCGTCCTCGAATTCCACGTGCACTTGCAGCAATAGCTTGGGGTAGCCGTAACTGCGCATTCCCACAAACGAACTTCCGCGCGGTGCGTAGAACCGGCCGTTACCCAGCAGCACTCCGATGGCGTTTGCGCCGGACCGGAGCAACGTGGTGACCTCGTGAGTCACGTAGTAGACGCGCTTGTCGTATTCGCTGAGCGCCGGAGAGAGCACGTGGTCGCCCACGCGCTGCCCATTCACGTACAGTTCGGAAAGGCCGAGTCCGGACATGTATACAAACGCGGAACGCACCGGCTTGTCCACACGCAGGGTCCGCCGAAGCATACGTGCCGGCAGGCGGCGGTCGGAGGGCACGCTGACCGCCCCCCACGGCTGCATTCCAAAAGGACCCAGGTCGAGCGCGGCGCGCCATTGGGAATCGTCGAACCCAGGCTCCGTCCAGCTTGCCGGTATGTCACTCGATGCGCGCCAACCCGCGTCGGTCCGAACCGTTTCCCTGGTGGCATCCGTAAAGTTCACCTCGATGAAACCGATGAGACCGGCGGGATTGGGCGCATCGCCTCGATTGGTAGCGCTGATTGCAATCAGGTTCGCGCCGGATCGAACAGAATCGGTAATATCGAATTCGCTTGCGAGTTGATAGTCCTCACTGCCTCCGATCGCCTCTCCGTTCACGAAGAGCTGGAAGGCATTGTCCGCCGCGAACACGGCCCGCGCCGAATCCACCGCCTTGTTCAGGGGGACTTCAATCGTGCGACGGAAGTAGCAGGTGCCCACAGGCATCGCTTCCGGCCGGTCGCCCTCGGGCATCCAAATCCAACGCGACGATTCGAGCTCCTGCGTGGGGGACCCGACGTCCCAACCGATCCACTTCCCCTTCCAGTCCTCGCTGCGCAACAAGCCCATGGCCCACTGCGCGGTTTCGCTCCACGTTGACGCGCGGCCTGTCTCGTCCCAGACACGCACTCGCCAGTAACACCGCTGCCGGGACTCGAGTGCGCCGCCGCCGTAAACGACGAGCAGGGACTGGTCTGACGTTATTCTGCCGGAATCCCACAGATCGGCCTTTCCCTCCTCGGCAAGGTCGGGCCGGGTTGCCACCACGACGTGATACGCGGATTGCGCAGCGCCGCGACGATTTGAAACCAAGCGCCAACTCAATCGCGGCGCCACCGTGTCGATTCCCAGGGGATCCACGCGGTATTCGCAGCGCAGATCCTCTATTCGCAGTTCGCTCGCGCCCATTCCAAATCCGCCCTCAAACAAGCCCACAATCAGCAGGTATGCAACCATCTGCGCCCCCATGTCCCCCTTCTTGTCAAGACCAACACACGCGGCCCCGCGTCATCCGGTACCCCCGAGTTTGTTGCCGTACCCTATCACAATGGTGGATGCGACGAGCACCAGCAGCCCCGCCGCGATCCAAGCCAGGGTCTTCCTGCTGCAGCCCTTCCATTCGCGCAGGGCCAGCCCCCACAGATTGCTGAATACAATGATAAACGCCATGTGCAGCGTCCAACTGGCGAAGTCATAGCGCCCCATTTGCGTAGTCCCCATGCCATAGAACATGAATTGCAGGTACCACGTCACTCCCGCCAGGGCGCTGAGCAGGTAATTGGCGAGGAGCGGC